>CAMZDZ010000030.1 GCA_947305535.1 uncultured Fibrobacter sp. | reverse complement strand
CACACCCCGTTCCTCATGATTGCCGATACGAAAGCCGAGGGCTGCGCGGACCTCAAGGAAATCACGTTCATCTCGACCTCGAATGATTTCCAGGCTACTGCTAGGGACCAGGTTCTCGAAAAGTGGTTGTACAACTCTGCGACGGGTAACCAGACCGGTTTTATTTTCGCGGGGACGTACCAGTACAAGAAATGGGAAGCCGGCGATTCGGAAATCAGCCGCGTCTATGGCTATGCCGCCAAGGATAAAAAGAATGTAGATGCGGGAAAGTTTGTCAAGGTCGGTTCCGGCGCCTACCTCCCGCCGCTGCGCGCATACCTGCGTTACAGGGATAACAGCCGCGGCCTGTACAAGACGTCAGCCGAAGACATTGAACTCCCCGAATCCATCGAGGTCCGCCTTCTTGACGGCGACAGCACCATGTCCATCGGCAAGCTGAACCCCTTCACGGGCGAAATCAAGATGGATGGCCGCCGTTTCGACCTCAAGGGCCGTACAGTCGGCGAAAAGCCCGCAAACTGGGGTATGTTTCTTGACAACAAGAGGAAAATTCGCTAATTTAAACGGGGGCAAATAATATGGAAAAGAAAAAGTATCTTGCACCGAAAATGGAACTGATCTATCTCAAGCACCAGGCTTGCCTGTTGAGTGGGAGTGGCGAAGAGGAATGCGATGCTGAATATTGCGACGAACTCGGCCTCAACATCCAAGGAGTTTCCAACTCCAAAGGCTAGAGCATGCGTTCGCTAAGCGAACCGTTCTATAAAATCCTGCAGGTGGCTCTCGGAGCCTCGCAGGATTTTTTGTTTACCCTGAGCGACGGGGAATGGCAGGAGCTGCATGTCATGGCGAAGCAGCAGTCCGTCCTGGGTGTCGCCTACGACGGGATTGCCCGGCTTCCCAAGGAGAAGCGTCCTCCCAAGGAACTGACGCTGCGCTGGTCCTGCATCGCCGAGTCCATCCGGGGCATGAACGAGAAGATGAATCGCGAGGCCGCGCGCATCACGCGGCTGTTCGAGGAACACGGACGCCGTAGCGTTATCCTCAAGGGCCAGGCGAACGCCCGGCTTTACCCCAATCCGCTTGCACGCCAGGCGGGGGATATCGACATCTGGATTCCGGGCGGGTTCAGGGGCGTGGTGGACTTCCTCAAGGAACACGGCCTGGTTTCCGACGAAAAGAACCTGAGAAACTTTTTCCACCATGTGGGCTTGAAGGGCGAGGGCGGGATTCCCGTCGAGGTCCATTATACGATTTCGGGGATTCCCTTCAGGGACAAGGAACTGAAGGCGTTCCTCCTGGACGAGGTGCGGCATTCGGCCATGGTCCCCGAGGGATTCTATTCCCCGACCATAAAGTTCGCGCTGGTGATGCAGCTAGCGCACCTGCAGCAGCACTTCTTCAGCAAGGGGCTCGGCTTGCGGCAGTACATGGACTACTACGAGCTGCTGCTCCACTCCACCGATACCGAACGCCGCGAAGCTGTCGCGGTGATGAGGCGCCTTTCGATGATGCGGGCCTGCGGCGGCGTGATGTGGTTGCTCGGTCACGTGTTCGGACTGGACGAAAGCCTGATGCTGTGCCGCCCCGACGAATGGCGCGGACGCCGGCTGCTCCGCCAGGTAATGCAGGGCGGGAACTTCGGGCAGTACAGCAAGGAATCCCGGCTGCGCGGCATTCCGCGCTGGTTCAACGACAGGCTGCGCATGTTGCGCTGGCTTCCCTTCGATCCGGTGAACGTGCTGTTCAAGGAACTGCGCTACTGGCGTGCCACGATTTTCCTGATTCCCGCGCGCATAAGAAAACGCGAGCTCTTTCTTTCAAGAACTCGCGACGAGCAAAAGCTGGATTTCTAGGGATTTCCTGGGCTCACGTCGGGACGGCTAGTCCTTGACGCAGCGGACGGACAAGGTCTGGGATATTTGATCTGCAGGCATTATAAACGGTTTTCCGTTGTCCATGATGAGGCCGAGTATCGACCAGGTCCCGTCATCACCTTGTTCAAGGAAGGCGAATACTTCGAGAGTGAAATCGCCAAATTCAATTTGAGGCAGGTATTTCGAAGCGTACCACCCGAATCCGTCATTTTCCTTGAAACTTTCGCAACCGTGGTATTCGGGGCAAAATTCTGAAGCGTATTCCACAAAGTACAGCAGGCGAGACCATTCCCTGTGAGTCGGGATGTGGTATCCGCTGGGGCAGATGCCCTGGAAGTGCTCGCCTTCCACGACGATGGAGTCGGCGTCGATCACCTCTTGCTCTGAATACCGGGCGAAGGTGTTCCAGTATGTGGAATCAAGGGAATTCATGTATTTGGTGAAGAATTGATCGCGGCCCTGGTTTATTCTGTATATAGAGGAGTCGAGGCCGATGGCGGGGTGGACGGAATCGCTGCTGTAGGTCAGATTCTCGGCTATCCATGTATACGAAGTATCATCGATGACGTACGTGACCGTTTTGTAGGTCTTTCCGTCACGTTCGTCCGTCACTGTCCCGGTTTCGAAACTGACCCTCTCGAGTATTTTGTATCGTCCGGGTTCTGTCTCCCATGCTCCCGATCGGCAAACGAGGTTCAGGTATTGGTCGTGATCGCCTTCCGTTTCCACTGTATCGCCTTCGTGCGCGGCGGTGCATTCGCCCAAACCGTTCGTTGCCGCGAAGAACCCGATCATGAAGGCGTTCATGCTCTCGCTTGCGTAGTCGGTGTCATAAGTAATCCAAGACTGGAGATGCCTTAGCAAGGCCGCCTTGACCGAATCGTTTGCCGTGAAGGACCCCGCTTCGCCAAAGGCGTTGACGGCCTGCGCTGCGTAGTCGGCCTCGGCGGAATAGGTTCCTTCAAAAGAGGATATGGCGTAATAAACCCTATGCGCTATGAATACGTTGTTGCTGTCTTGGGCGAATTCGCTATTGTCGAATACAAACGTCGCGTTGTAGATGCCCACGGCGTCTAGGATTTCCTTGTCGGCTTGCTGTTTTGCCGTCGCGAAATCGGTCCCGTTTTTAAACAGGTGCTTTATGCGGGCGGCTTCCAGGCGGGTCATTATGTTGAGCCCGATGTTGTCTGTCGTGCGCAAATCTACGAGCACGCTGTATTTGTAGTTGTAGTAATCGCTTCCGAGGCGCATGAGGGTGTCGGCGTAATCCTGTATGCTCTCCTTGTGGGTTTCCCATTCCCAGTCGTCGAAGATGTAAGGCTGGAGCTCGATCAATGCATAGGGGCTATTCAGCGAGACGCTGTCGAAGCGGAACTGTCCCGTCGTGTCTGTACAGCGGGTGATGTAGAATACTCCCGTTGTATCGAGCGTGAGCGAATCCAGTTCGTACAGTTTTAAAATGGAACCGTACGGGACAAAGGAACCTTGCATGGTCGAGGTGGCTTCGTGCGAATCGGGAATAGTGGATCCCGGAATAGTGGATCCCGGGGAAGGAACTTCTGTTCGCATCGCCCTTCCGGAAATGCTGAAATTGTTGGTCTTTGTATCGCATGCGGTGTCGCAAGGGATCTCGTTGTTTGCCTGGAGCCCCCTTTCTTCTGCGGTGCCTCCGTCGGCAATCGACCTGCTGTCTTCGAAACATGCGACGAGAGTCAAGGCGAGCAATACCGCCGTTTTGCAAACCATTTGCTTGGCTATTTTAGAGTAGTTCATGGTATCCTCCTAACCCTTCTTGTTTAAATTCTTGTTTGTCATCGGGAAAAACTGCATGTTCAGACGGTAGACCTCGTCTGTCGCAGCGTTCTTTGTTGCAATGGCGATGATGCGCTTGCGGCACTCGGCGATTTCCTGCACGATCTCTTCGTAGGCTTCGTGCGTGATGCCGAGCGTGATGCCCGAAAAATGACGTTTGTCCTGTTCCACGCCTTCAATGGCGTCGAGGGCGAATTCGCCCATCTGCCGGTGCATGCTACGGACGGCCACGGGGGTCACGTCCATGTTGCCTGTCGTCACGGATTTCTCTGTCTGGATGTAGTTCCCGTTGTCGTCCTTCTTGAGCAGGTCCGCCTTGAGAAGGAACTTCAGCGTGTCGCTGACTTCGGCGGCGGTGATTTCCGGGCGGCAGGCGTGGGCGAGTGCGAGCGGCTTTGCTCCCGGCATCGAGGGCGCCAGTTCACGGATGACCGGATTCTTCCAGTCTTCGAAAAAGCGGAATGCGTCGCCTTCCAGAATTTTGGCCTTGTGTGCCTCGGCGATCGAAAGCATTCTTCTGAAGATTGTTTTTTTGTCGGCGTCTTTTTTCGCGTGGTCGAACTGGACCATCTCGGTGAAATATTCCCGTTCGTAGTCCGCCAGGTGCATTGCCTGCGCAACGCGCTCCACGGCGGCGTCGCTCAGGTTGAATCGGCCCTCGCTTACGTACTTGAGGTAAACCGGCGAAGAAAAGCCTGCCGCCTGTGCGAACTCCGGCCATGTAAATGCGGACTTGGCCTTTCTGTCGGCGTAATAGTCCGCGATGTACTGGCGGTAGCTTGCGTATTCTAGTACATCTTTCATTGTTTCCTCCTAACCAAACGGCCTCCCGGTTTTGAGCCCCGCGCCGTTTTCGTTTTTAATATACATCATAAAAAACAAAAAGTCAATAGTTTTTACAATAAATATTTGTTGTTTTTGTTGAAATTTCGCCATTTGTTGAATTTTTGTGAAAAATACGCTTAATTTTTGCAATAAGAAAATGTTGCAATCTGTGGCCGAGATCGCAAAAAAAGAAAGGCGGGCCGAAGCCCGTCTTCCTTTTCCTCCTAGCCACAACAAGGGGGGGGTGAGAGACTCTAGTTCTTTATGCAGCGGACAGCTCCAGGCCGACGCCCGTAGGGAATGCCTGTATCGTCCCATTCGGCAGCGTAACCCGTATCGGCAAGGATTATAGTGTTATGCCATGTGGTCGGGAAATTTAAGTGGAACCCTTGTAAAGCATGCCACGCATTGAATACTTCCATGCTGTATAGGGGTATGTTCGCCATCACGAAACTATTGAAGTATGGATCAGCGTAGCTAATGTACATCTCGTTGAGGTCGTCTTCCTTGACGCGCACGGTGCTTTTCAGGCCAAATCCCGTTGCGGCATCGTCGTAAAGAACGGGTACGGCATTCCCGTAATAAACGTCGTAATGCTCGCCCAAATTTTCTAACAAGGTTTTCCAGTCGTCCCAGGTCGGGATTCTCCAACCGTCCGGGCAGACGCCTTGATAGGAATTTTGATTCGACGGGGTAATGAAATCGGTATAGTTCCAGCTCCAAGTCCTTGTGAATTCGTCCTCTATCGTAGTGTTTTCGCCAAGCAAGAGCGTGTCGCAGGAATCCGAGATGGCCTTCGTGGATTCCGAATCCAGTCTGTTCAAATACGCTTCTACGCACCTTCTACTTGCAGGAACCGTATCGTTGTTGTTGATAGAATACATTTTTATCTCGTCTTCATCGATATTCATTGCGGCGGCCCACTGGTAGGCATGACCGTAGTCTTCGCAATCGCGGGTCTTGTGTTCTTCTTGATAGCACGATATGTTTCCGGACAAATTCTTCCTCAACGGATTGTCTGCGCTCAACGAGTTCGTGTCGGTGAAATCGAGGTTTTCCGCCATCCAGGTCTGCGAAGTCCCGTTGAAGTTGTATGTGACGGTCTTGTAGGTTTTGCCGTCGCGGGCGTCCTCCATCGTTCCTTTAGTGTATTCGATCGGTTTGAACCCTATGGTCCATTTTCCGGAACGGCACACAACGTAGACTGTATCGTTGGCTTTGAAGCTCCCGGTCTCATTTTCGCGCGATTCGGTACAACGCCCTAGATTGTTCTTTCGTGCAAAAAAGCCGATTTCATATTGGATCATTTTTATGGAACTCAAATAGTATTGTTCCACCTCTGCGCCCTTTGTGGAGAATGTTTTGGGGGGTGCAAAGAGGAGCGGAATGCTCCGGATGAAACTCCATGAGGGCGTCCTTCCGGCATTGTCCCATTGGTACAGTTTATTTGCGTAGGATAATTCTGAATCTTCTCCGCCCATTTGTTCGAAGTTGCCCAAGTCCTCGTAAATACCAAGACTGTCGAGGATTGCGAGTTCCGCCATCTTGCTTGCGTCTGCGAAAGTTTTGCCTTCGGCCAAGTATTCCCGTACAAGTGGGACCTTCGCGCTTGTCAAGGCGCTGACGCTCACCTTGCTTACGTTTCGCAAGTCCACTATCGCGCTGTAATTGGAATTTGCATAAACGGGGTCACTGAACTTGGAGATCTTGAGCGTTTCCGGGGGACAGTTGCTTTCTCTAATCAGTACATACGGGCTTTTCAACTCCATCTCTTTGAACGAGAAGTGTCCGCTGTCATTGTCCACGGTATCCACGAAAATGCGGCCTGTCGTGTCGAAAGTCAAGGAATCGAGTTCCTGGACGCTTATTACGGCCCCTTTAGGAGCGTACAGCGATCCCTCGTATCCCATGGAATCGATGATTTTCCCTGTGGAGTCCGCGATTTTCATCAATTTCGGATAAACGTCGCCGACGCGGCCCGACAGGGCGTAGATGCCGGTTTCCTCTGTGTAGCCGCCTTCATGCGCGAGCGTAGATGGCGACGTGTCGTTGGAACAGGCTGCGAATATCAAGGCGAGCAGCATCGCCATTTTGCAGACCAGCTGCCTGCCGATTCTTGAGTGATACATGGTTTCCTCCTAGCCCCAGGTCAGGGGCGTTTCGGATGAGAGAGATTCTAGTTCTTTATGCAGCGGACAAGTACGCTTGCGTTGATGTTCCCGATATAGGGCCGCCCTGGATCTATGCTTCCGTCTGTGCGGAAAAGAGGATTGCTGTCGGCGTCGTCGACGTCGGGAACCGAGGCGAAGTGAACGGTCAACTCGGTTATTCCGTCTATTTCGGATGTCGTCATGTCTTTTCTCGCTATCATTGGTCTGGTGTATCCAAAGCCGATCGCATAATCGTCGCGCAAAACTTCCCAGATATCCGTATTTTTTATGTTGTATTGTTTCGCCAGGTTTTTGAACAGGGTTTCCCAGTCGTTCTTGTTCGGAATTCTCCACCCTTCCGGACATGCTCCTTGATGGGCGACGGGTCTTGATGCGGGAATGAATTTGGAGTAGTCCAAAAGGATGTCGTAGTCGTATTTTGCTTCGCAATAATCGTAAACGCTGTCAAGAGCCTCGTTCCTGTTGGCGCGCCATCCGCTACGCTGCCCGTCGCCTTCTATCGGGATCAAGTCGCAATCATAGATTTCTTGGGGATTGTACGGGAGGCTGGACGAACACATGTCTTCCACGACTATGGTGTCCATATGGGATTCGTCGTCGGATCCGGGAACCGAATCGATATGGAGCTTGACCATTGTCATCCTGATGGATGACGAATCGAGGTTCATTGCTGCCCTCCATGCGTAGAAACGGCCGTAATTCTCGCAAGAAGGATCGTTTACAAAGCACGCGGTCCTTCCGAGCAAGTTATTCCTTAAGGAACTGTCTATGCTCGAAGATGTCGTGTCTGCAAAGTTCAGGTTTTCGGCCATCCAGGTTTGGGTCGTGTTGTCCCAGTTGTACGTAACGGTCTTGTAGGTTTTTCCGTCTCGCTCGTCGGTGATGGTTCCGCTTGTATATTCCATTTTCTCGTGACCGACGATCCACTTGTTGGAATGGCAGACAAGGGAATGCTTTTGGTTGCTGTAGTCGGTGAAGGAATCGTGATTTCCTTCGATGACATTTGCTTCGTTTTCACGGGACTCGGTGCATTGCCCAAGGCCGAACTTTTCGGCGACGAAGCCGACTTCGTAGTCGATCATTTTCAGCGCATTGGAATGGTACTCCTCGGCTTCATCTCCCCAGGCGGAGAATGATGTTGGAAGTGTCGCGTAGTAATTCCTGTAATTCTTTTCGATAAAATGCAGGTAGACATTTTGCCGCAATGAATCGTTCAGGTTTTTGGCGAATTTGTCTGAATCCCAGAGGTGGTAAACAAAGAACAGGTCCTGCAATTCGTTCATCAACAACTTGACATAGTTCAGTTCGCTGTTCTTGTCCTGTATTTTTTCGAAGTCGCCTAGGTCCGCATATATTCCAAGACTTTCAAGAACTTCCTGTTCCGCTTTTTTGCTAGCTTCGGCAAAAGACATCCCTTCGGCGATGTGCTTTTGTACAAGGGGCGTTTTCAAGTGGGACAGGGAATTGACGCTCACTTCTTGCAGTTCGCGCAAATCGACAATGGCGCTTAAATGGTATCTGAACTCGGCGGAACTATCTACGTGGATCCCGGCAGAATCGACGTAAATCACGGGAACTTTGTACCGTATGCTATCGCTGCAGTCGTTGAGTTCGGTAATGCATGCATCCAGTGTCTTGATTAACACGAAGGGACTGTTCAATGAAATATCCGCAAATGCGAACTTGCCGTCTTCGTTGTCGATGGTATCCACGAAAACGCGGCCTGTCGTATCCAGGGTCAGGGTGTCCAGCTCGTAGATGGTTACGATGGTCCCTTTCCGTGCGTACAATGTATTTGCTTCGCTTGAAGTGCTTGCGACTCTTGCTAATTTCGGATAAACGTCGCCGACGCGGCCCGACAGGGCGTAGATGCCGGTTTCCTCTGTGTAGCCGCCTTCATGCGCGAGCGTAGATGGCGACGTGTCGTTGGAACAGGCTGCGAATATCAAGGCGAGCAGCATCGCCATTTTGCAGGCTAGCAGCCTGCCGATTCTTGTGTAATACATGGTTTCCTCCTAGCCCTTTTTATCGATACCCTTGTTTGTCATCGGGAAGAACTGCACGTTCAGGCGGTAGACCTCCTCCGTTGCGTTGCTTCTCGTTGCGATGGCGATGATTTCCTTGCGGAACTCGGCAATTTTCTGCACGATTTCTTCGTAGGCTTCCCGGGTGATGCCGAGCGTGAGTCCCGAAAAATGCCGTTCGTCCTGCGGGACGCCCTCGATGGCCTCCAGGGCGAATTCGCCCATCTGGCGGTGCATGCTGCGGACGGCCACGGGGGTCACGTCCATCGGTCCCGTCGTTACGCCCGTTTCGGTCCGTGCGTAGTTCCCGTCCTTGTCTTTCTTGAGCAGGTCCGCCTTGACCAGGAAGTTCAGCGATTCGGTCACCTCGGCGGCTGTGATTTCGGGGCGGCATGCGCGGGCGAGTGCGAGCGGCTTTGCCCCGGGCATCGACGGAGCCAGTTCGCGGAGGACCGGATTTTTCCAGCTCTCGAAGTAGCGGAAGGAGTCGCCCCCCAGGATTTTTGCCTTGTGGGCGTCTGCAATCGCGATCATCTTGTCGAAGGCGGCCTTTTTCTCGGCGTCGGTCTTTGCGTTGTCGAGCTTGACCATTTCGCAGAAGTAATCCTGCTCGAAATCGACGAGGTGCATGGCCTGGGCCACGCGCTTCGCGGCGGCGTCGCTCAGGTTGAGGCGGCCTTCGCTCGCGTACTTGAGGTGGACCGGCGAGGAGAAGCCTGCGGCTCGCGTGAACTCCTGCCAGGTGAATGCGGACTTGGCCTTCTTCTCGGCGTAGTAGTCCGCGATGTACTGGCGGTAGTTCGTGTATTCTAGTACATCTTTCATGGTTTCCTCCTAACGAATTTAAATATAAACCCCATTTTTTAAAAAGTCAATAGATTTATCATAAAAATATTTAGAAATTAACGAAATTTGGTCAATTTTTATGTATCTAACAAAAAATAGTGATTTATGATAATACAAATAACATATTATAAACAAAAAAAGAAAGGCGGGCCGAAGCCCGTCTTCCTTTTCCTCCTAGCCCCCAAAATCGGGAATGTGGCTAGTTCTTTATGCAGCGGACTGCCGCCGCTCTAGAGGGGTTGCCGATCACGCCGTATCCCAGGTTCTCTCCATAATCGTACCAGACATTGTCAAAATGATTTCCGAGCGGATGACCATCGAGCGTGATCCAAGGAACCTGAGCGTCCGCAACAACAAATTGCGCCAAATAATCTGCCGATACCGAAATCGACCGGTATGCCATGTCTATCGAGAGCATTTGGACAATCCTCTCAATTCCAAATCCGGTCGCCTCTTCGCCGAATAAGGCCAGTGCAGTCTTTTTAGAATCTACGCCATATTGTTCGCCCATCATCTGCAACAGGGAATTCCAATCATTCAGCGTCGGGAGCCTCCATCCTTCGGGACAAACCCCCTGATAATCGTCTTTATTCTTGTCCGACATGTATTCGGTGACGCCGAGCGACCAGTTGCTCGGGTTTTCCGGGCACCAACCTCTATACATAGTATCGCATCTCAGCTTTACCTCGCCTATGCATTCTAGATCGGAACCGCACGTTTCCATTTCCCGCTCAACACATAGATTTTCCCCTTCGCGATCCTTGGGAGCGCAAGGGCTGGCATACAAGGAATCGCAACGTTCCCGCATCCTCTCATGTTCGATCAGGCATTCATCATCGTTGTAAGCGCAATCGTCCAAGGATGTATCGTAGCATTGCTGATCCAAGAAGATCGTATCCCCAACCGTGTCTATAGAGTACATCCTGATGTCATGCTCGCCAATATTCATCGCGCTAAGCCAAGTATAGAAACGGCCATAGTTTTTTCCGCTGGGGTCATAGTACTGGGTATAGGTATTCCCTTTCAAATTAGCCTTCAGTGCGCTGTCGATGCCTGACGATGCCGTATCCGCAAAATTCAGGTTCTGGGCCATCCAGGTCTGCGAAACGCCTCCGATATTGTACGTAACCGTCTTATAGGTCTGCCCGTCACGGCCGTCCGTCATCGAGCCCGTCGTATATTCAATGTTTTTTATTCCTATAGTCCATTTTCCGGAATGGCAAACTATCACGACGGAATCACTATGGGTCATGTCAATATGCGCCATTTCATTTTCACGAGATTCCGTGCACTGTCCAATGCCGCCTTCCTCGGCAAGAAAGCCCACTTGATATTCGGCCATCTTTTGCTCGTTCCTGTAGCACGCTGCAACTTCTGCTCCAGAATCCACAACAAACGCCTCCGGGATATACAGAAAATCACTTATATAACTGTGGAGATCGTAAGGTATTATATCCCTTTTTCGCATAGACAATGCTTCGGCATACGCCAGTTCCGATTTTTCATCGAACAATTCTTCAAATGGGCCCAGGTCCTCGTATATCCCGAGCTGTTTCAGGACTTCGCGTTCGGCCATTTTGTTCGCCTCCGCAAACGACTTCCCTTGGGTCACATATTCACGCAATAACGGAACTTTTGCAGATGTCAATGCATTGACACTTACATTTGTAATGTTTTGCATGTTGACTATGGCGTTGTATGTATTATACTTTTCTTTTATTGTACCGCGCTCATTAACTCTAACAGGAGGATCTTCCTCGACAATCAATATATACGGACTACTCAATTCCATTTCTTCAAAGACAAAACGGCCACTGTCGTTATCTATAGTATCGACAAAAAAGCGGCCTGTCGTGTCGAGCGTTAATGAATCAAGTTCATAGACGCTTACTACGGTCCCTCTAGGTGCAAATAGAGATCCCTCATATCCCGTGGAATCGATGATTTCCCCTGTGGTGTCCGCAATCCTCATCAGTTTCGGATAAATGTCGCCGGCTCGGCCCGACAGTGCGTAGATGCGCGTCTCTTCCGTGGAGCCGCCCAGGGAGATTGATGACGGGTCGCTTTCCTCGTTGGAGCAGCCCGAAAACATCAGGATGAGCACGAACGCCGTGACCAGGCAGAATGCCGTCCCGATAAAATCATACACTAGCGTGTTTTGAGTTTCCTTTTTCATGATGTCCTCCTACCCTTTTTTATTGATACTCTTGTTTGTCATCGGGAAGAACTGCACGTTCAGGCGGTAGACCTCGTCTGTCGTGGTTTCCCTTGTCGCGATGGCGACGAGGCGCTTGCGGAAAGCGTCGATCTCTTCAACGATTTCGTCGAAGGATTCGGTCGTGATTCCCAGCGTAAGTCCCGAGAAGTGGCGCTTGTCCTGTTCCACGCCCTCGATGGCCTCCAGGGCGAATTCGCCCATCTGGCGGTGCATCCCGCGGACGGCTACGGGGGTCACGTCCATCGGCCCTGTCGTTATCGACTTGTCGGTCTGGGCGTAATTGCCGTTCTCGTCCTTCTTCAGCATGCCCGCCTTGACCAGGAAGTTCAGCGACTCGGTCACCTCGGCTGCCGTGATTTCTGGGCGGCATGCGCGGGCGAGCGCGAGCGGCTTTGCGCCGGGCATCGCGGGTGCGAGTTCGCGGAGAACCGGATTTTTCCAGCTCTCGAAGTAGCGGAACGAATCTCCCTCCAGGATCTTTGCCTTGTGGGCGTCTGCAATCGCGAGCATTTTGTTGAAGGCGGCCTTTTTGTCGGAGTCCGTCTTTGCACGGTCGAACTTGACCATTTCGCGGAAGTATTCCCGTTCGTAATCGACGAGGTGCATGGCCTCTGCCACGCGGTCGATGGTCGCTTCGCTCAGGTTGGCGCGGCCCTCGCTCACATATTTCAGGAATACCGGCGAAGAGAATCCCGCGTCGCGCGTGAACTCCTGCCAGGTGAACGCGGACTTGGCCTTTTTCTCGGCGTAGTAGTCCGCGATGTACTGGCGGTAGCTCGTGTACTCAAGTACATCTTTCATTGTTTCCTCCTAGCAAACGGCGTCTTGACTTTACGGCCTGCGTCGTCTGTATTTTTAAATATAAACCGAAAATTTTAAAAAGTCAATAGTTTTGTGATAAAAATTATGTGTTTTTAGTGAAAAATAAGCAATTTTATAAAATTTCTATAAAAATGCTGATATTTTGTGATACGTATAACATAATTTCTTGGGCGGGAATAAGGATGGCGTGGCTTTCGGGGTACAAAAAAAGAAGACGGGCCGAAGCCCGTCTTCCTTTTCCTCCTAGCCACAACAAGGGAGTTTTTGATGAGAGAGATTCTAGTTCTTTATGCAACGGACCGGAAGCGGTGTTAGCGTTTTGTGAAATTCGGTACGGAATCCGATTCCCAAGCCAATTTCATTGAACGCATAATAGCCAAGGGTATCGCCGTCGTCATTCGTCTCTGGATAGATTTCTCCAGGAGCTGTTGCGTAATCAGCCCCGGTTTGCATATAGACCATTGACCAAGAATCTTTAACGACATCCCCTAACCACGAGAACCCAAATCGCGAGGACAATCCAAAGTCTATAGGATCGCCCATTTCGGCAATATTGAACAAGAAACTACCGGCATCGTTTACGCTCTCCCCCAAAAGCGCTTGGATTGAAGACAACAGGTTTTCCCAATCTTCAGATTTCGGAAGCCTCCATCCATCGGGGCATATTCCTTGGTACACTGCGGAGTCGCCATGATTGAGCTTGCCCCAGTCTATGAGGATATATGCTTCTTCATCGCAATGTTCGTCGATGTCGTCAGAATCTGTTGCATCGGGCCCAAAGGAATTCTTGCACTCGTCCACGGATTCATACGGATAACTGGAGATGAGGTAAGAACTGTCCAAATTCAGCACTGCCGACCTCGAATAGTAACAGCTTCCGCCGGGAACCAATTTCTCTCCAACCGCGAGCGCGGTATCGCTGCACAATGCTCCGTCACCCAAATTGAATTTCAAGTCTTCCGCCATCCATGTTTGCGATACGCCGCCCACATCAATCGTCACCGTCTTATAGGATTGTCCGTCGCGGGAATCTGTCATTGTTCCCACTGTGTGCTCCATTTCCAAACTGGTCAACTGCCAATTTCCAGAGCGGCAAACCAAGTTGTAATCAACCATAATATACAGGTTTTTATTATGTTTCGGACCTTCCAAAATGCGCCCTTCGGAATTTTGGTCGCAACGTCCGGCGCCAAGCAATGCAGACTGCATTCCTGCGTAATATTTCATCATGCGCTTTTCTATCTGGTAATAACGCCCCCAGTTGTGTCCTGCTTTTTCATGAAGCTCGGAAGGAACGCTTAGATCAAATTGCAATGTGCCAATGGCTGCGTTGACTTCGTGTTTAAAATGTTTTTTCAATGTCGAATCTATATTTTGTAAGTGTCCCCATTCGGCAATGTTGTCGAACAGCACTGCAAGAAGCGAATCGCATATGATCATTTCTTCTGAAGATCTACATTCAGTTGACCATGTGGGAAAGGCTCCCGAGAGGGCATAGACCATCGCCGAATACTCTAGTTTACTTTCCGTGTCGTTTCCTTCGGGTATTTCATATATGCCGAACGCTTCCAAGACCTGCGTTTTCGCCTGTTCTTGTGCTTCGGCAAAGGCGGTTCCCGTTTGCACAAGATGAAGCGCACGCAGCGATTGCAGGTGCGTCAATATGTCAAGACTTATGTCGTCCGTATAATGGACGTTCGAAAAGGAAGTGTAGGCATAAGCGTTTTCGGGAATAGGCCGTTCCGCCGTGACAAGCACGTAAGGGCTCGTCAGGGTCACGTTCGGGAAACAGAAATTGCCGCTTTCATCATCAATCGTATCATGAAGGACGACACCCGTTTTCTCAAACGTTACGGAATCCAATTCATATAGGGTAATCTTGGTTCCTTTTTCAAAACCGATAAAGTTGACGTCATCGCCACTTTCATTTGGATTATTCCCCGTCATACGCGCTTTCCCGGAAATCGTGATGTTTTCCAGGTTGGCGTAGATGCCGGTTTCCTCCTCGGCGCCGCCCAGGGAGCCCACGGGCTGCTTGGTGTCGTCGCTGGAGCAGCCCGAAAACATCAGGATGAGCACGAACGCCATGACAAGGCAGAAGGCCGTCCCGATAAAGTCGTACACTAGCGTGTTTTGAGTTTCCTTTTTCATGATGTCCTCCTAACCCTTTTTGTTGATACTCTTGTTTGTCATCGGGAAAAACTGCACGTTCAGTCGGTAGACCTCGTCCGTCGCAGGTTCGCGAGTCGCTATCACGATGATTTCCTTGCGGAACGCGGCGATTTTCCGTACGATTTCTTCGTAGGCCTTCCGCGTGATGCCGAGCGTGAGGCCCGAGAAGTGCCGTATGTCCTGCGGCACGCCCTCGATGGCGTCGAGGGCGATTTCACCCATCTGGCGGTGCAGCCCGCGCACGGCCAGAGGGGTAAAATCCATCGGGCCGGTCGTCACCGTCTTGTCGGTCTGTCTGTAGTTCCCGTCCTTGTCCTTGTGGAGCAGGTTCGCCTTGACCAGGAAGCCCAGCGACTCGCTGACCTCGGCCGCGCTGATTTCCGGGCGGCAGGCGTGGGCGAGCGCGAGCGGCTTCGCCCCCGGCATCGCGGGAGCCAGTTCGCGGAGCACCGGGTTCTTCCAGCTTTCGAAAAAGCGGAACGATTCCGCGTCCACGATTTTTGCCTTGTGGCCTTCCGCGATGGACAGCATCTTGCTGACCGCCGCCCTCTTTTCCCCGTCTCCGTTTGCATGGTCGAGCTTGACCATCTCGACAAAGAATTTGCGTTCGTATTCGGCCAGGTGCATGGCCTGGGCCACGCGTTCCGCTGCGGCCTCGCTCAAGTTGAAGCGCCCCTCGCTTACGTACTTGAGATAGACCGGCGATGAGAATCCGGCCCTTTTTGCAAACTGCTGCCAGGAGAACGAGGATCTAGCCTTCCTGTCGGCGTAGTAGTCCGCGATGTACTGGCGGTAGCTCTTGTATTCAAGCAGTGGTTTCATGGTTCCTCCTAGAGGCGGGCTTGGAGGCGGACCTCCGCACGTCCTCATCAATCAATATATTGCGGAATTTCAGAAAGTCAATGGTCTACAATATGAAATTTTTGTTTTTGCTTAAAAAACGATAATTTTGGCAGAAAATGCAAAAAATTTTATTTTCCACAATATGATTTTTGAATAAAATAAGACCCCCGCTTAGTTCGGCAGGCTCACTACAGGCCGCGGGGGGTGACATCTATCGGCCGGTCGTTGCCGCCTTGCCGAGCTGTGTTGTCTGGCTTAAATGCTTGGCGAATCCTTTTCGTCGCGTTCCTTGTGCTTCCAGTAGTCGAGCTTGTCGGGATCCATGCCGATATGCCTTGCGATGAAGGCCGGGTTGCGGCCCTGCTTGCGCTGGAATTCGTAATCGCGGAGAGCCTTGAACGCGACACCGCCCAGGATGACGCACGCCGGCAGGTTGATCAGCGCCATGCCGCCCATCGTGATGTCGGCGAGCGCCCAGCAGGCGTCCATCGGAGTCACCGCGCCAAAGAGCACCACCAGGCTGCATGCGATGTGGATCGCCGCCATCGTCTTTTTGCCGGGCATTTTCTTCTTGTTGATGTACGCTATCGCGTTATGCACGTAGTAGAGGTTGCCAAGCAGCGTCGTGAAGGCGAACAGAGTCATAGCGATCGTGATGAACACGGGGCCTGCCACGCCGAACGTCGTGGAGACTGCCTGCTGCACGTACATGGCACCCGCATTCTCGGCAGTCCCGGGCACACCCGAAACAAGGCACATCAGGGCCGTCGCCGTGCAAAGGAAAAGCGTGTCGATATACACGGAAAGCATCTGCGCGAGGCCCTGCTTTACCGGGTGCGAAACATGAGCCGCCGCTGCAGCGTTCGGAGCGGAACCCACGCCGGCCTCGTTGGAATAGAGCCCGCGCTTGATGCCGTACATCAGGCAGGAGCCCGCAATGCCGCCGCCGATCGCCTGGAAGTCGAATGCGTCTTGCATAATCGCGACAATCACCGACGGGATCAAGTCGAAGTGCGCAATCAGCATGATGGCCGCGAGAATCACGTAGAAAAGGCCCATGACCGGAACGAGCACGCCGGTCGTTTTGACGATGCGCTTGCCGCCGCCGAACAGGCAGAAACCGACCAGTACCGCAAGGATTATGCCGATAATCCACGGCGTCACCGACGGGTTGTAGAAGCTGTACGTTTCGAAGGTCGACTGCAGGTTGTAGGAACAAAGCAGATTGAATCCGAATGCGTATGTGGAAATCAGGAACACCGCGAAGACGACGCCGAGCCAGCGGCTGTGCAGTGTACTTTCGATATAATATGCCGGACCGCCGTAACATGCGTTCGTGCGGTGGTCGCGATGCTTGTACACCTGCGCGAGCGTGCTTTCGACAAATGCCGAAGATGCGCCGATAATCGCAAGCACCCACATCCAGAATGCGGCTCCCGCGCCACCCAGGCAAATCGCCGTCGAGACACCGATGATGTTCCCCGTGCCCACGCGCGACGCCGTCGAGACCAGGAGCGCCTGCAGCGAAGAAACCCCACCGGCCTCGTGCGGGCGCTCGATAAGCGAACGGATGGCTTCCACGAAAAGCCTGATTTGCACGAACCGCGTGCGTATGCTGAAGTAGATTCCCGCCGCAGCGAGAACGATAATCAGGATGGGGTAATAAAGGACGCTGTCAACCGCGTTAAGGAAATCGACCATAAGGGCTCCATGATGAAATCGTTCTTACCAAGATACATAATTTTGTCAGAAATTCCGATTTGTAAGCCCGTCCAAGGCAGTTTATTCGCTACAGAAATGCAGAATTTTCGCTGATAAGGTAATCTAGCTCACCGCAGCGAGTTCGCAGCTACATGGTCTGGCCTAACAGAGCTGAACGGTCATTTTCGCAGTGCTTTGGCAGTTTTCGGGAAAAAATACGGATTGGCCTAACAGAGCTCGGAATTTTAGGTGGTTTATTTATATTTTATCTATTACTCTATTGGGGCAATTATGAGAAAAAAATGTATCCACGCAGCATTTGTGGCTGTTTCCGTTTCCATTGTCGTTGCACTTTCCGCTTGTGGCGACGATTCGAGTTCTTCTAACGCAGATTCTTTGACTCCGGAATCCTCTGCAGATGCCACACTTTCTTCCACGGAAGCGCCGGACTCCTCCGATGCGCAGGACTTGAGTTCTTCTGACGCCGAAGTTGACGAAGGTTCTTCCGACGGCAAAGTTGACGAAAGTTCTTCCAGTGCCGAAGCCCTCGGCGAAACATCTTCTTCCGTCAAGGTCTCGGATGCCGTCGAAATTTCTTGTGACGGGTATTCCAAGCCGGGCTGGAGCTATATGAACGAGGAGATTGACTATGGCTGCATTCAGGATCCTCGCGACAACCAGGTCTATAGGACAGTCAAGATGGGTAATCGGGTTTGGATGGCGGAAAACTTGAATTATGATGTTCCCCTTCCGGAGGAAAAGGTTGACGACAGAAATTTCAATTGGGTGTATACGCGTCATTGCGATGACAATGATTCTTGTTTTCGCTCCTGTGATTCGAGAGAAGACAAATGCATTCGTTATGTGGCGGAGGCTTTTGCCCGCTCCTATACATGGGCGGCCGCGATGGATAGCATCAATCAGGGCGGCTGCGGCATGGGTGAGCGTTGCAATGTGAGCGGACAGCACCGTGGGGCGTGCCCCGGCGGATGGCACATCCCTTCCATCGAGGAATTCAATGAATTGTATGAAGCCGCTGGTGGCAGAGACGATGCTGCGTACCGTTTAAAATCAAGCAATGCCTGGGTTTGCTGGAACCGAGAATGTAATGGAACCGACGAATTTGGTTTTGCCATTATTCCTACGGACCTTAGTGGCCCAAAATCTATTTTCTGGAGTACGACAGAAAATTCAGATACGACTATTGTTGTGAGCCAGGCTTCTTACGACAACGATTATATGGAAAACTTTGAAAACTGGAGCAACCAAAAGTCTAATTTGTTCCAAATCCGTTGCCTGAAGGATTACGAGGCTGAGGAGGTTCCCTCTTCGTCTTCTTCTGCGGGTGATGAGGACCAGTGCGAAGCCATGGTCAAGACCGACATTACGACCTGGCTCTTTACCAAGAACGACGCCTTCGGCGACCCGGTGGAATATCAGTATTCAATCAATGGCGATGGTCAGATTGAACTCACGACTACCGGCGTCAACATCACCGGCGGAACGAACACCAAGGTCCTTTACCAGAAATCGACGGAAGTCTATATGGAAACGGCTTACAGCGCCGCCAAGGCAACCTGCCAGGACTAGATTTGTAGACTTTCTTGCAACTTTTTTTCGCAAAATTGCACTATCTCTCATAGGGAACGCCAGGGTTCCGAAGAACCTTTCGGAAACACACTCTCCGAGGCTTCGCAATGACGCAGAAAAAATGCCCCCGCGTGGTGGCGGGGGTGACATGGATTGCTTTGTCTATCTCGTCTAATTAAACGCCGAGCTTGGCACGGATCCAGTTGTTGGCGTTCGCGATAGCAGCGGAGATCTTCTCGGGTTCGCGGGTACCGGCCTGGGCACGGTCCGGACGTCCACCGCCCTTGCCACCGCAAGCGGCAGCGAGATCCTTCACCAGGTCGCCGGCCTTGATGCCCTTGGCCTGTACGTCCTTGCCGACCATCACGGCGATGCTGCCGTTGCCTTCGCCCTTGTTGGCGATTACGGCCACGGAGTCAGTCGCGAGCTTGTTCTGGACGCCGTCGAGCAGGTCCTTGAACTTTTCGTCGGGCATGGAGAATTCGCGGACGAAGAGGTTCACTCCCACCACGTTGATGGCGCCCTTCAGCACTTCGGCGGCGGCGAGCGTCGCGAGTTCGAGCTTCACGGACTGCAGGCTTTTTTCGAGGTTCTGCGTCTTGGCGAAAGTCTGCTGGATGCGGTCGAGAACGTCGGCGTCCTTGCAGCGGAGCTGTTCGCGGAGAGCGGTGAGAATCTGCGTACCGGCACGGAGCAACATCAAAGCGTTACGGCCAGTGACGGCTTCAATACGGCGCACGCCGGCGGACACGCTGGATTCAGAAACAATCTTCACGAGGCCGATGTTACCGGTATTCTGCACGTGCAAGCCACCGCAGAGTTCCTTGGAGAATTCCTCGTTGGCGCAGCCCATCTTGACCACGCGGACTTCGTCGCCATACTTTTCACCGAACAAGGCCATGGCACCGCTCGCCTTGGCTTCGTC
>CAMZDZ010000029.1 GCA_947305535.1 uncultured Fibrobacter sp. | reverse complement strand
TTAAAAGGCTCCGCATCGCGGAGCCTTTTAATTGTTATTTAGTCGACAGAAAGGTTTGTAGGAAACGAACTTCCTACTGTCTACCGTCTACTTCCTACTTCACTAGCGCTTCTGTATCCAGCGCGATAAGCAGCTCTTCGTTGGTGGCGACCACCATCGCGGTCGGCGTGCCGTCCTTGCTGATGATGTGGCCGGAGTTCTTGCCGTTGTCCTCGTTGCGGGCGTCGTCGATCTGGTAGCCGAGCAGGGCGAGGTTTTCCATCACGGCCTTGCGGACTACGCGGCTGTTTTCGCCGATGCCGCCGGTGAAAACGAGCGCGTCGATGCGCGGGAGCGCCATGGCGATGCCGCCGATTTCGCGGGTCAGCTTGTAGCAGAAGGTCTCGAGGGCGATCTGTGCTCCGAGATGGCCTTCGCTTGCGGCCTGCGTCAGGGTGCGCATGTCGTTAGAAAGACCGGAGAGGCCGAGCAGGCCGGATTCCTTGTTCACGAGCTTGTCGAGGCGGTCGATGTCGTAGCCGTACTTCTTGCTGATGAAGAAGAGGATGGCCGGGTCGAGGCTGCCGGAACGCGTACCCATGATAAGGCCGTCGAGCGGGGTGAAACCCATGGTGGTGTCGGCGCACTTGCCGTTCAAAATCGCGGAGCAGCTGGAGCCGTTGCCGAGGTGGGCGGTGATGAAGCAGCAGTCTTCCGGCTTCTTGCCGAGGATGCTCGCGGCTTCGGCAGTCACGAAGCGGTGGCTGGTGCCGTGGAAGCCGTAACGGCGGATGGCGTCCTTCTCGTAGAAGGAATACGGGATGCCGTAGAGGAACGCCTTGCGCGGCATTGTTTGGTGGAAGGCGGTGTCGAACACTGCCACCTGCGGGAGCGTCGGGAAGAACTTGGTCGCGCATTCCATGCCGGTCGCGTGTGCGGGTTCGTGCAGCGGGGCGAACAGCGTGATGCTGCGGATGTAGTCGATGACTTCCTGGCTGACCTTCTCGCTCTTGATGTACTTGCCGCCATGCACCACGCGGTGGCCGATGGCTTCGATGGTGTCGATGAGCTTCTGTTCGTTCAGGAACTTCTGCACTTCGGCGACGGCTTCGGCGTGCGTCGGACAGTCGAAATTGAAGTCGATGTTGCCTTCGGGGCCCTTGGCCTTCACGTGGCCGTTCACGCCGATGTTCTCGACGAGGCCGCTGGAGATGGACTGCTTGGTCTGGGTGTCGATGACGGCGAACTTGACCGAGGAACTGCCGCAATTTAAAACGAGTACGCGCATTTTAGTAATCAGTGGTTAGTAGTTAGTGGTTAGGGACCCGCGGAGGATCCAGACCTGATGTTCTTAAAGGAAATAATAGTATTTTGTCTTGGCGCTGGCTTTGAACGTAGGAAAAAATCTAAATTCAACCTGATGCTCAATGAGTTTGCAGATTTTGTCCAGGCCAGGGATTTCTTCAAGGGAATCCTTCCGGACGAGCGTGTCTTTTTTTTGGTGAGGCATGCCGAGCGTGACCATATCAAGCCCACCGACGCCGACTACGGCGCACATGTCGGCCTTACGGAACGGGGCCGCGCCCAGGCTTTGGCTCTCGGCCGGTGCATTCCTGCCGACGGCGGCATGGTATTCTATTCGAGCCCGGTGGGGCGCTGCATAGAGACCGCGCAGTTCATCGCGAAGGGCCGCGGGCTGGAAGATGCCCACGTGGAACCTCTCGAGGGCCTCGGCAACTTTTTTGTACAGGACTACGACGAGTTCACGAAGGTGCTGCGCGCCGGTTTTTACGAGGGCATCTGCGAATGGCTGCAGAACGAAAGGGAAGGCAGGCCACGCAAGGGAACCGAGGCGTTCTGCCCGCTGGCTGGCCGTTCCGAAGAGATGCTTGCGATGATGCTCGAGAAGGGAAGCGAGCGCTTCAACATTTTCGCGACACACGACGCCTGGTCGGTTCCGTGCCTCGCGCATTTTTGCAACATGGTTTTTACGCCGCAGCGCTGGATGAACTTTTTGACCGGGATGGCCGTGGTGACGGATGAGTCCGGCAAGACTGTCCGGCGCATCGTTCCCGTGACCGGCCTTGAAACCGGGTGGCTGGTGTTTTAGGCTCGAGGCTCTAGGCTCGAGGCACGAGCAGTGAGCAGTGAGCCATGAGCAGTGAGTAATGAGCGGTGAGCTATATTTTTCGAAGGTTTATGACTCATTGCTGAGAGCTCATAGCTCAAAGCGCAGCGACCTCACGCCTCATTTTTTATATTACCAGCATGGTCTCCTCTTCAAGTACATACCGCCGTGTCTTTGTTCTGGGTTCCGGTTTCAGCAAGTCGTTCTTGCCGAGCATGCCCACGTTGAAGGACTTGAACGCCCTGATTCCCGATGGCATCTCGGACGAGTTTCCGCATTTCAAGGAATACTGCGAGCGCTTCCTCGGCCTTTGCAACGGACAGCGCGAGTACCTGGGCATTGAACAGCTGGCGACGTCGATTCTCTCCGCCCGCATATTCCCGGGCGAGCGCGACCGCCTCTACCGTGCGACATTGCGTTTTGAACTGTTGCGCTTTATCGCGAGCGTCATCCGTCGTGACGAAATCGTGAAGGGCGAAGCTTCGTTTATCCTTAAAAACTTCCTGAAGTCCTGCGCGAACCATTCCGCATCGGGCGAACGCGAGACGCTGCTGCTCAGCTTCAACTACGACACGCTCATCGAGACGGCCATTGCCAACTATCCCGAGCTGTCGGAACAGATTTCCGTGGACTACGGTGTCCGTATCGAGCCTGCCGACCGTTCCGCGCGCCGGATTGCCGCACCCCAGACGGTCGACCTCATCAAGCTGCACGGCTCGCTCAACTGGTTCCCGGTAAAGGGTGCCACCGACGAGCTCGACCTGAAGAATGTCTGCCAGGTGGAACCACAGGACCGCAGCTTCCCGATATACAGCGAGGACACGCCCATCTACATCCCGATGGCGCATGCGAAGGAATCCTTCTTGCGGGGGAGCCTGTTCAATCTCCTCTGGTCGAGGGCCGACTATTACCTCGCGCATGCCCGTGAAATCATCTTTGTCGGGTACGGCTTCCCGAAGACCGACGTGAACAATCTCGAGTTCCTGCTCAAGCACCGCGAACGTTTCAGTACGGCGGTCGTGTTCGAGCACGAGGGGAATGCCGACCTGGAACGTCTCCGCAACCTGCTCGGCAAGGATGTCGTCGTGGACTGCGACGCCAAGGAATACCTGAAGAACGCCTGCGGCTAGATTTGCTATCTTATGTGGCGGAAGATCGTCATATGTTCAAGAGTGTTCTGATTTTTGCTTCCTTGTCCTGCCTTGGCGCAGTGCATGCCCAGCTCGTGCAGAAAAACGATGCGTCCGAGAAAAAAGTTAATTTGTCCATGCAGAAGCCGCTTGTCGTGACCGGCGATTCCGTCGGCAAGGTGAAGGCCCTGGACGATTCCGTCAGTACCGTGAACAAGGACCCGACGCTGGTCGATGCCGTGCGCACGGGCGCCATCTCGAAGGGTGCCGAAATTGTCGGGCAGACACTGAAGGATATGCTGTCGCCGACTTCCATAGAAACTAAGGCCGTGGAACTCGAACGCGATTACCGTTGACAGGGTACAAAAAAAGACGGTCCCTTCGGTTGAAACACTCGAAACTACTAATCTTGTAATGATAGCAGCGCCTCGGGGCTTTGTTTTTCGCATCGGAGTGCGCCTAAACTGAACCACAAGAGCAACGAGCTGTATAAATTCTGTTAGATCGGGCGTTAATACCGTGGGACCGCCTGATGTTTATAATATATATCAAAAAAACGAGAAAGCAAGTAATAGTTTTGTATTTTTTGTCAGCGATAATTTGGCCTAAATGGGCATTTTTTAACACAAATGTGACAAAAAACACTTGACAGGCTAAATTTGGGATTCAGGACGGTCGATGCCTTCTTCGAGTAAACTTCCGAGATCCCTGGCGGACTTGTCCATCTGTTCGCAGTACAGTTTGGCCCGGCGCATGTTCTTGCGCACTTCGAACAGTTCCGAGGTCAACTCGACGGCGAGGAGCGACAGGCGCTTCTTGTAGTCCATCTGGTATTTCTCGTAACGCTTGAAGCGTTCGTCGATAAAGGCGATGATTTCACCAAGTTCCGCATCGGGCAAGTCCGTGCGGATCTGGATGCGTTCCTGTGCTACCGTGACTGTGACGGATCTGAGTTCTAAGTCTGCCATTATCTCATTCCTACGCCGAATGGATCATCGTCCATCAGCCACTTTAGCCGAAAAAACCGCCTTGCGAGCCTCCATTGCTCGCGAACAGGTCGTTGTCCTTTTCATTGGCCGGGTGAACTTCGATGACGGGTTCGTCGTCGATGGAGGGGTCTTCCTGCGGAATGTCGAAATCGCTCTGCGCAGACTGGATGACCGGTTCCTCGATAGATTCCTCCGCGGGCTGTTCCGCGACTTCCTCGAGGGTTTCCTGGGCGGGGGCTTCGGGCTCCTGTACGGGTTCTTCGGCCGGCATGGTGTGCTGCTCGATGGGGATCTCGGTGCCGAGCTCCTTCTCGATGGTGGCGAGCAACTGCTGGAAGCGTTCCTGGGCCTCTGCGATTTCTTCGCCCTGGGAATTGATGACCTGGTTCTTCTCTTCGAGCGCCTGGTTCTTTTCGATGACCTGGGCGTTGAGCGTGTCGATCAGGCCGTTCTTCTCGCTGACCTGCGCGTTGAGCGTGTTGATGATCTGTTCCTGTTCGCCGAGCTGGCCGTTCATGCTTTCGATGAGGCCGTCGCGTTCCTCGACCTGCTTGCTGAGCGTCGCGATGGAGCTCGCCTGTTCGGCAATCTTGCCGTTGAGCATGTTGATGGCGTTTGCGCTTTCGGAGAGTTTGCCGTTGAGCGTCTCGAGTTCGGACCGCATTTCGTTGAGGGAGTCGCTCTGGGCGGCGGCCTGGTTGGCGCGGGCGTCAAGGGCGGCCTTGCAGTCCATGAGGTCCTTGTTGGCCGCTTCGAGCAGCATGGACTTGTCGTGTGCTTCGGCTTGTGAATTCTGTAGTGCCTGCTGGAGTGCGCTGACTTGTGCGCGCAGGTTCCTTACCGTGGTTAGGACCCCCTCGACCTTCTGCGAAAGGATATTCATGTTCTCAAAATTCATTTTTTCTCCGTTATGGCGTTTGTGCCGTTCCTTATATCCATAAGATAATTAATATTTAAGCCGTAAGAAAGAAAAAGTTTTAGTTTTTCTATGGACAGATGATCGAAGTGAACGAACATATCGGCCGCCGCCTTGCCGAACTGCCGGAAAGACCCGGCGTTTACCTGATGCGCAACGCTTCGGGCAAGATCATCTATATCGGCAAGGCCAAGGTGCTCAAGAACCGCGTCCGCAGCTATTTTGACGGGAGCGACCACGGGGGCCACCGCGCGGCGACCCTGATGCTCCCCTTTATCCGCGACATCGAGTGGATCATTACGGAAAGCGAGGAGGAAGCGCTGATTCTCGAGGCGACGCTTATCCGTAAGCATACGCCCAAGTACAACGTTTTGCTGAAGGACGACAAGCATTTCCCTTACTTGGCGTTCTCGGTCAAGGAACCCTTCCCGCGGCTTTTCCTGACGCGCTCCGTGCGCAAGGACGATTGCCTGTATTACGGGCCTTACATGAACTCGCGCGTGATCTCGCAGCTGACGGACCTGGCCGCTCGGCTTTTCCATATCCGCGAGTGCCGGCTGAACCTGCCGCTCGGCCGTACGGTGCGGCCCTGCCTCAACTACCACATCGGGCGCTGCGACGCTCCGTGCGCCGGGCTCATCAGCGAGGCCGACTACGCGAAGAAGGTCGCCCAGGCGAAGCTGCTGCTCGAAGGCAAGCGCGACGACCTTGTCGCGCAGTGGGAGGCCGAGATGCGGCAGGCCAGCGAGAACCTGGACTTCGAACTTGCCGGCAAGAAGCGTGACGCCATCCAGGCGCTGCAGGCCACGGGTGTCCACCAGAAGACGGACACGAGCGACCCGAACCTTTCCCTTGACGTGCTCAGCCTGCGGCGCAACGGCTCCATGGCCGCCGCCGTGATCCTCGAGTACCGTGCGGGAGTGCTCATGGGGCGCAGGCACTACCGGCTGGAGTGCCGCCTCGAAGACGACGTGCCGGAAATATTGCGGCAGATGCTGGTGCAGTGGTACATGGACGTGCCGCTGGTGCCTGCCGAAATAGCGATAGACGTCGAGGACCTGCCCGACCGCGCTGCGCTCGCCCAGGCGCTGTCGGAAAAGTCCGGCCACAGGGTGCTGCTGACGCAGCCGCAGCGCGGCGAGAAGGTCGGCTTCCTCAAGCTGGCCGGCGCCAATGCCGACATGATCCTTGTGGAAATGCGCGCCGAGGTGCAGAAGTACAGCGAGGTGGACCAGAGCGTGTTCGAACTGCAGAAGGTGCTCGGGCTCAAGAAGACGCCGTTCCGTATCGAGTGCGTCGACATCTCGCACTTGAGCGGCACGAATACGGTCGCAAGCCTCGTGGCTTTCCGCAATGGCCGCCCCGACAAGAAGAACTACCGCAAGTTTATCATCAAGACCGTCGAGGGGGTGGATGACTTCGCGAGCATGCGCGAGGTGATGACCCGCCGTATCCGCAGGCTCGAAAACGAGGGGGTTCCCATGCCTGACCTGTGGGTGTGTGACGGCGGCAAGGGCCAGGTCGACGCGACGATGCAGATCCTGAAGGAACTGGGCCACGACCAGGACCTCCCGCTGATAGGCCTCGCGAAGCGTCTCGAAGAAATCGTGTTCCCCGACGACCGCAAGTCCATAGTGCTGCACCGCACGAGCCCGGCGCTCAAGCTGCTCCAGAACGCCCGCGACGAGGCGCACCGCTTCGCCATCACCTACCAGCGCAGCAAGCGCAAGAAGGACTTGGAAGTGGAATGGCTGAAGATGCCGGGGGTCGGTCACGAGACCCGCGTCAAGATCCTTTCGAAGTACAGGAGCGCGGAGGCCTTCATGGCGGCCCCGCTGGAAGATATCGAGATGTTGTTCGGGAAGGTGCGCGGCAACAGGCTGCGCGAACAGGTCGCCCAGTATTGCGCCGCCGCGCCCGACGCTTCGGCTACTCCCGAGGCTTAATTCCGGAACAAAAAAACGGCCCGTCGGGGCCGTTCTTAAATTCGTGGATGTCGTGGACTACTTGGCCTGGACGCAGCGGACGCTGAATCCCTTGGCCTGGCTGTCGTACTGGAACTTGGTTTCTTCGTCGCCATACCCGGGGGCGTCTACGACGAAAATCATGGCGCAGCTGCTGCCGTTGTTGCAGCTGTCGCTGATCTTGTCGCCTTCCTGGACTTCTTCGTTCGTGTCAAGCCAGTAGAAGCCCATTTCGCCCATGAAGTCTTCGTTGCCGTCTTTGCCACGGCCGCCGTATTTCCAGAAGTCGGTCAGGTTCCTGGCGGCATCGAAGTCGGCGCGGGAAGGAAGTTTCCAACCTGCAGGGCATGCGCTCTGTGCGGCAGAGAGCGTGTACAGCCTGCCGTATTGCTTGCAGTTGTTGTTGTCGCCCTTGTAGCAGTTGCTGCCGACCAGGACGATGCCAATGTTCGTCTTCGTCCACAGGGTGCCGTTGACATCCTGGAGGTCGTACCTCTGGGTGTCGCGCATGTCGGTCATGACGAGACCTTCGATGACGGGTGCCGCGTCCATGTTGGGCTTGTTGGGCACGTCGCCGCCGAGGGAAATGGAATCATCGGGCGGGACGTCCGGACCGGAAGCGGAGGATGCCCAGGTTTCGCAGCCTTCGGTCCAGCAGAAGGGATCGGCTTTGCTGGAGTAGGGCTGGGGGAACGAGGTGGCGCCGGTATCCTGGGTCACGACTTCTCTCACGACGACGGTCGTGTCTTTCTTATCTTTTTTTGCCTTGCTGCTGGAGGATGCGTTTGCGTCTTGGCCGGCAGATGCTGCGGGCTGTTCTGCAGAAGTCGGATCTGCGGAGGCGTCCGCTTGGCTGGACGAGGAAACTGTAGCTATGGGGGTATCGTCGGGCTTGACCGGATCGGGCGCGTCGTCGCCAGAACAGGCAGAATAGATGGAAACAATCCCTGCAATACCCAAAATGGAAATAATGTGCTTCATGGTATGAAATATAGTTTACAAAAGGGGTGTAGATTAGCAAAAAGAATTTTACTATTATTGGTGTCACTATGGGTAATGTTGAAATATTCGATACGACATTCGCTTTGACCATCCTGGTCATCCTGGCGCTCTGCATCCCGACAGTTCTCCTCCTGGCGAACTGGGTCCTGCACCCCGGCAAGATCAAGCAGGTCCTCATCAAGGGATCTTCCTATGAATGCGGCCTTGCGCATGTTTCCGGTACGGCCAACGAGCGTTATCCGGTGAAGTATTACATGGTGGCGATGCTTTTCCTGGTCTTTGACCTGGAAGTGGCGTTCCTCTACCCGTGGACGGTCCAGTTCCTCGTCGGTGGCTGGGAACTTCTCTTTGTCCTTCTGGGCTTCCTCGTCATTCTCGAAGCGGGCTACATCTACCTCCTCAAGAAGGGCGTGCTGGACTGGTCTCGCATTACCGATTAAAGGCTATTCTATCTCAAAATAAAGCGGACGCGGACCTTCGGGTCCGCGTTTGCCATTTTTGGGTGTGAGTTTTGGACGCTCCAGCTAGAACGCCTGCCGGATATAGACCGTCAGGCCCAGTTGCTTGTAGTCCACCCACGAGATGTCGCCCCTCGCGTACAGGCTTTCGCTCATGTTCAGGCCGAGTTCGCCGCCGAAGCCGACCGACTGGTGCCATTTTTCGCGCATGAGGTCGCTAAAGTAGTCCCCGGCCTTGCCCCCTTCGAAAAAGATGGTCCCGGCGAGCCTCCAGAACAGGACCTTTCGGAGCTCGGCCTGCAGAATCAGGGCCTGGTTCCCGCGGAAGTAGCGGTCTTCCACGCCGCGGAACCTCTTTATGCCGTCGGGCCCGGCCAGCATGTCGAACGGGACGTCGCCGCTGGCGCGCTGCCAGAGGGCGCCCACGGCCATCGAGGTCTTCCAGAACAGGAAGGTGTAGCCGCGCAGGTCCAGTTCCTGCTTGGTAAAACCGCAGTCGCCCAGCCGGTCGGAAAAGACGAGATGGTTCCAGTGGGCGTAGAACCCGTGCCTGGCCCAGTTCTTGTTGTCGCGGGTGTCGTAGGCGAGCCGGTAGCCGATGCCGGTCCTCCACTTGTCGTCGGTGCCGGGTTCCGCGAGCGTCCCGCTGTACTTGCGGAAGGAAATGTCCGTATATTCCAGCTGGAAGGCGGGGCCGTACATGAAGTTGTGCCACGTGTCGGGCAGGCCGAGGTTGGTGAGCGTAGTGTTCTCGGCCTTGACGGTGGTGCGGTCGAACATGCGCCCGTCGTCTATGTCGGGATCGTTGCCGATGCCGTAGTAGTAGCTGACCCAGTTGTCGTAGGTGAGGGCGGCTTCGCCGATGATGCGGTCGTGGTACAGGTAATAGCGCGGTACGATAAGCGCTTCGAGCTGGTTCTTGGCCGTGCCCATGACGGCGAAGTCTATGGTGGTCGACCTGCCGCGTTCGTAATCCGGCCTGAAGAACAGGAGCAGCATGGCGCCGTATTCCAGCCCGGTCTCTTCGGAATAGCCGAGAATGGGGAGTGCCGAGAAACGCTGGAAATCGTCCTCCGCGGATTCGGTGGCGGACGTGTCCGCGGGCTGCGCCCAGAGTGCGCAGGCGCAAATCAGGGGCACGAGGAACGCGACGAGCCGGTTTGTTTTTTCCAATGGAACTCCTTTCACGTGACTCAATATAGATATTGCTATAATTCCAACCAAACTGCAAAAAAAGAAATGCAGGAAGAAGAGGTTTCATGTCCAAGCTGATGCGTTCTATTTCGGGTATCCGCGGAATCGTGGGCGATACCCTGACCCCCCAAGTTCTCAAAAGCCATGTGAGCGCCTTTTTGCAGATTACGGCTGCGAAGCGCGTTGTTATCGGCCGCGACAGCCGCCCGACGGGCGATGCCATCAGCCAGTTCGTCGCCGGTATCTGCCGCCTGTCGGGCGTGGACGTGGTGGAAGTCGGGCTCTCGACGACTCCGTCGGTCGAAATCCTCACGACCGAGCTCAAGGCGGATGCGGGCATCATCATCACCGCGAGCCACAACCCGCTCGAATGGAACGCGCTCAAGTTCCTCAACAACAAGGGCCTTTTCCTCGGTCCCGACGACGTGAAGAAACTGTTCGAGCTTGCCGACGCGGACAAGTTCGATTACCCTGACTACCGCAACATGGGCAAGTACGAGTTCATGAAGGACGCCGACGGCGTTCATGTGGACGGCACGCTCAAGATTCCGTTCGTGGACGTGGAGGCTATCAGGGCGAAGCATTTCAAGGTGGCTGTCGATGCCGTGAACGGCGCCGGCTCCTATATCGTGCCGCGCTTGCTGGAGCAGCTCGGCTGCGAAGTCGTGCGCGTGCATTGCGAGCCCGACGGCACGTTCCCGCGCGGCGCGGAACCCATTCCCGAGAACCTGGGCGACTTGCGCAAGGCCGTCAAGGACAACGGCTGTGCGGTCGGGTTCGCCGTGGACCCCGACGCGGACCGCTGCGCTTTGGTGGACGGCTTGGGACAAAGTATCGGCGAGGAATACACGCTCGCCATCGCGACAGAAGAAGTGCTTTCGCAGAAGAAGGGCAGCGTGTGCGTGAACCTTTCGACGAGCCGCATGAACCAGGATGTCGCCGAGAAGTACGGCTGCGAGTTCAGCCGCGCGAAGGTCGGCGAAATCAACGTGAGCCTGCAGATGATCGAGAAGGGTTGCGTCATCGGCGGCGAAGGCAACGGAGGCGTCATCCTCCCGGCATTGCACTACGGCCGCGATTCGCTCGTGGCGGCGGCGCTCGTGCTCAGCTGGATGGCCCACCACGACGGCGGTCCCGAAAAGTTCGTGGCCGAGAACCCGTCGTACGCGATGCCCAAGAAGAAGTTCGAACTCGGCGACAAGAAAGTCGCGGATATCCTCCCGAAGGTCAAGGCCGAATTTGCCGGCTGGGAAACCGACGAGCGCGACGGCCTCTGGCTCGGCAGCGAGAAGTCCTGGGTGCATGTGCGCGCGAGCAATACCGAGCCCGTCATCCGCGTGATTGCCGAGGCGCCGACGGCAGAAGAGGCCGAGGCCTTGTGCAGTAAAGTCGAAAAACTTATATAAGACCGCTCGGCTCTTTTGAGAGCCTCGCTCTCGCAACCGCGCCTCGTTAATACGAGGCGCTTGTTGCTTACATAATGACCGCTCGGCTCTTTTGAGAGCCTCGCTCTCGCAACCGCGCCTCGTTAATGCGAGGCGCTTGTTGCTCACAGAACCATCGCTGTGCTGCGATTCCTCTAAGCCCCCTTACAAGAAAACCCTCCTCTGCGGAGGGTTTTGGGATGGGGAGGAGGGAATAGGATAGTTAGAATTGCGTTATAAATTCCCAGGCGGTTGGTGTTGTCCATACCTTGCCGTCGTCGCTGGCGTTGTATGCGTGTTTGCCGTCGAATGTGCACCACTTCACGGGGAAGCGCGGGTCGACCGTCTTGTAGTCGTAGCACACGTGCTTGCCGCCGGTGTATTCTTCCGCCTCTTCGCCCCTGGCGTCGGTGAACTTTCCGTCTGCATCGGGCTTTCCGTTGTTCTTCAGGATCCTGTCGCGGGCGCTGCGGCCGAGCTCGGGCGTGCAGAGGGGGTCTTCCATGCCGACGGTTCCCATCCATGCGATGGGGAGGCCCTTGTTCTTGGGCATGTAGATGACCATGTCCATGGTCGCGAAAACCACCACGCCGCGCAGGCGGTCTTGGAAATCCTGTGCGAGAGCGTTAGAGAACATGGCGCCGAAACTGAACCCGACGGAGAACACGCGCGAAGTGTCAATACAGAGGTTTTCGTTCAGGTAGGTGAGGAACTCGTCAAAGAAGATGTGGTCCTTGTCGTCATAGCAGCGCCATGGATTGCTTTTTGTCTCCGAGGATCGAGGATCTTTTTCGTCCGTGTATCCGTGTGGGGCGACGAAGATGGTGTTCTCCTTGGCGCCTGATTGGTTTCGGAGTCCGTAGTAGGCTTCTCTCTTCGCAACGGCCTCGGCGGAGCCGCCCATGTAGTGCATGCCGAACACGAGGCGGTAGGGCTTGTTCTTGTCGTAGTTTTCGGGCAGGGTGAGGTAGATTTCGTGCTCGATGCCTTCGCTGGTGTATACGAAGTTGTCCTTCAGCGTGTTGTCCTTGCCGCAGCCCTTACTCGGGGTGGGGGCATTCTTGAGCGCGTAGCCGAAGGCGTAGGTCTGTTCGTCGGTCGCCTTCGTGAGTATCAGGGTTACCGCCGTGTCGAGGTTCGCTAGGGCGACCTTCAGGGGGTCGAATCCGGAGGCAGTGACGCTGAGGGTGTCGCCGTCGCCGGGTTTCAGGAGCGCCTTGCGCCCGCGATCCTGGCGGACGGTGCTGCTGAACCGGGTGCCGTCCGTGGTGAACCGGACCGTCTCGACGGCGCTGCCGACGCGGACTTTTGCGAAGTAGGTGCCCGGGGCCGTCGTGCCCTGGCGCAGGTCCACCTGGCCCGAACCGTGCAGTTCCTGGCGGAGGACGAGGTTGCCCACCATGTCGAAGATGCTTACCTGCACCGGTGCATTGCTGCTCTGCGCAAAACGGAGCACGCCTTCGACGATGTCGATGTGGCCGGGCTTGAAATTGTCAGAAGATAGGGAAAGCTGGTCGTCGGACTGGATTGAGAATTTGCCGTCTTGGCCGGTAGTGGTCGAGTCTCCCTTGATCAGGAGCTTGACGAGCGCGTTCGGGACCGGTGCCCCCGCCTCGTCGGTTACGGTTCCGGTCAGCGTGAACGCGGATGCCGCAGTGAATGCTGTCGCCAGCACAAATGGAAATACGGAAAAGATTGCTCTTTTCATCATCTATCTCCTTCTCCAAGCCGTTATGGGCTGCCATTCCTTGGCTGTAGCCTCTATCAATCAATATAAATTCCAAAAGAAGGGAATTGGCATGGTAAACAAAAATTTCCCAAGTGTCATTTTTAGACGAAAAAATGCGTATAAAGGAAAAGTCCCCCCGCACGAATGCGAAGGGGACTTTAGGTTGTTGGGGTTGGAGAGTTAAATTCTAGAACTGTTCGAAGAACTTGTGGACTTCTTCGGGGACCCAGGTGTTTTCCCAGCCGTAGCCGACGTTCATGTTGCCGGTGTCGTGGGCAGTCCACTGGTGAGCTCCGGGCCAGCTGCACCACTTGACCGGGAAGCGCTCGTCGACAGTAGTGAAGTCGTAGCAGACGTGTCCGGTGTTGCCCTGGACTTCAGTCGGCTTCTCGCTGCTTGCGTCCGTGAACTTGCCGTCTGCACCGGCCTTGCCGTTCCTCTTCAAGATTCTCGGAAGTGCGCTCGTCTTGGCTGTGTTGTAGCTGCAAGTCTGGTCGTTCTTGCCGTGGACTCCCATCCATGCAATTGGCAAGTCCTTGGCGTCGTAACGACCCGATCCTGCAGACGGGAGCCAGATGTTATAGTCTGCGGTTGCATAGACTGCCACGGCGCGGAGCCTTTCCTGCAAATCCTGGGCGAGGGAGTTCGTGAACATGGCGCCGAAGCTGAAACCTGTTGCGAACACGCGCGTCGTGTCGATGCAGTAGTTGTCGAACATCGCGGTAATCATTTCGTCGACGAACTGGTGGTCTTCCTTTCCGTTCCATGTACCGTTGTCGTTACCCTGCGGGGCGACGAAGATGTAGTCGCCGTTCTTGTCCAGTTTCTGCTGGCCATAGTACGGAGTCGGGTGGTCGTAGTCCGGATTGTGGTGCACGAAGTCTTCGGCCTTGGAACCCATGCAGTGGTTCGCGATGAGGAGCTTGTGCGGCTTGCTATTGTCGTAGTTGCTCGGCGTGGTGATGAAGAACGTACGGTTCTTGCCGCCGACATTTATCTGGTACTTCTTGCCGTTTTCCACGGAACCGGTCGAATTCAGGGTAGAATTCTTTCCGCAGCCGGCACTCGGACGGGGATTGTTCTTCAGCGCATAGCCGAAGGCGAAGGTCTGTTCGCCCGATCCTACGTCGGAAGAGGATGCGGGAGAAGAAGCGGGGTTGGTCCCGGAGGAACTGGAGGTTGCCACGGGGGTGGTGCCCGCCTTCTTGAGCGTGAGCGCGACCACGGTGTCGAGGTTGGTCAGGTGGACACTGAGCGTGTCGAAACCGGTTGCCACGACCTTGAGGTCGTCCGCGTTCTGGTTGGCGAACCTGAACAGGGCGCTGCCGGACTTGCCGGAAATGGCGCTGTTGTAGGTGCCTTCCGCGCTAAACTTGACGCTTTGTTCCGCGTTGCCGACGCGGACGCGTGCGAAATAGGATCCCTGGGCCTTCACTTCGTGGCGGAGGTCGATGGAGCCCGTGCCCGAAATGGTCTTGTGGACAATCTGGTTGCCCATCATGTCGAAAATACGCACCTGGGCCGGAGTTCCGCTGCTCTGCGAGAACTGGAGGATTCCGTCCTTGATGCTGATGTAGCCAACGCTCTTGGTTGCCGTAAGGCCGATGATTCCACCGTCGTCGACGAAGGTGAAGAACCCTTGGGCGTCAGTCAATGTTGATTTTTGATGTTTTACGAGGGTGACGGCTGCTCCCTGGACCGGAGTGCCCGCTTCGTCCTTGACGGTTCCGCTTAGGGTATAGGCCCAAGCGCTTGCACTAAGTGCACCTGCCAGCAGAACAGGCAGGATTTTGGAAATTTGGTTTTTCATGTACTCTCCTTTTTTTACCCAATACATGGTATTGCATACTCTTCCAATCCGAATATATACCGGTTTGCTGGTGTTTTGATGGAGAGCCGGAAAATGGCGTGGATAAATTGTCCACGGGTTGGATTTTTGCAAAAAAACCCGGTTTTTAGCTCAAAAACGAACTTTTTTTTACGAAAAAGGCGCCCGCTCGGGGGCGCCTGGGGTAGGAGGATGATTGGATGAAAAAACCTTGTTAGGCGATTGTCAGTTTCCTGGCCGTGGCCTGCTGCTTTTTCGCGAGGGCGAATGACAGGACGCCGTTCTCGAGGGTGACCTTGATGTTCTCGGTGTCGATGTCGTCCGCCAGGCGGAAGCTGCGCTCGTAGGTGAACTTGCTGTCCTTGCGTTCGCGGGTGGCCTTGACCGTGATGATGTTCTTTTCGATCTGGATGTCCAGGTCTTCTTTCTTGACGCCGGGCAATTCCACTTCCAGCATGAAGCCGTTCTCGACTTCATAGTAGTCGGCCTTCGGCGTGTAGGTGCACTCGCCCTGCGCGTTGGAGGCGTTGTTGAGGTTGTCGAGGAAGTTCTGGATACCGTAGAAAGCTGTCGGGAAGAGTTGAGTGTTGATCATAGGAATACCTCCGTGGATTTCGGGTCCCCGGCGTTCGCCGTGTGGCCCATTTGTTTTCGCTAAGGTATATGCAAACGCCGTGCCAAAAGTGCCGACCCTTGGCTTTTTTGCGAAAAAATTTTCTGAAATCCCGGAAAATATGCCGAAATCGCGCCGAAAACGGCATTCGAACCCATTTGCCTGAAAAATTCAGGGGGACGGGCTTTCAAACAGAAACGCCCGCCGTTTCAGGGACGAAACACGGGCCGTTTTATGATGAAATCTCGCACCTCGAGCTTGGAATCTCCCTCCTCGAGCCTCGAGCCTGGAACCTCTCTTAATCCAGCTTTCCCTGGTACAGTTCCAGCATCTTCCTCGCGAGCAGGCTCGTGTACTTGGCGTTGGTCTGCGTGATCTGCGCCTTCTCGAGGTTGTTCTTTTGCGTGAGGTAGTCGGTGTAGGTGAGGGCGCCCGCGTTGCGCTGCTCCTCGGCCACCTGGAGGGCCTCGGTCTCGGCCACGACCTGCAGCGCCGCGGCCTTCCACTGCATGTCGGCGCTGACGGCGTTGATATGCAGCTTTTCTATGTTGTTCTCAATGCTCTTGACGGTTTCCTGCATGCTGATCTGCGTCTCGGCCTCGGTGACCTGCGCCTGCAGCACCTTGTTGTCGGTCGCCCCGCCGTCGATGATGGGGATGTTGATGCCGAGCGTTATGGAGTTCTGCCATCCGTTCTTGAGCTGACGCCCGTAGCGGTCGGACTCCCAGGCCTGGAGGCCCGTGCTGGAGTTCGCGCCCAGCGTCACGGTGATGGAGCTTGCCTTCCCGGCGACCTGCGTGGACTTCTTTGCCGCCTTGACGGACACGCTGTCGGACTTGAGACCCGGATGCGATTCCTTGGCGCTCTTTTGCAGTTCGGCAAGTGTCGGCAACGGCGGGAGGGAGTCGGGGCTATTGATGTTGCTTTCCGGAGCCGATATCTCGAACTCCTCGGTCTCGCCCAGTTCCAGTAACTGGCGAAGGGCCGTCTTGGCGCTGTTGACGGAAAGCTGTGCCGAAAGTTGCGATACCTGCTTCTGCAGCACGTTGGACTGGCTCTGGGTGAGTTCCTTCTTGGTGATGGAACCCGCCTCGTAGAGCTTGCCGTAGTGCTCGAATTCCGCCTGGGCGAGTTCGACGGAGGCGTTCGCCGTGCGGAGGTTCTCGCTCGCAGCAAGGAGCGACATGTAGGCGTTCAGGACGCTTTCCTGCACCGAACGTTCGGTCTGCTTGGTGGAAAGCGAAGCGGCTTCCTTCGAAAGCTGGGTCGCCTCGACGTTCAGGCTGTTCGCCCCGCCGTCCCAGAGGGTGTAGGAACCGGAGATGCCCAGGTTTAGGCGGTAGTGGTCCCCGTCGTCGACGAAGGGGTGGTCGTACAGGGTGTTCTGGATGCTCGCGCTCACGGTCGGCGAGTTGCTGGACTTCGCCTGCTTGACGCTGATGTCCGCCTTCTGCTCGCGGAGCTTGGCCGTTTCCAGGGAGAGGCTCTTTTCCTTGGCCTGCTTGAGGCATGCGTCGAGTGTCCAGGCGTTGCCCGCAAAGACTGCGGCTGCCGGGACAAGGAGTCCAAGGAGTATCGCTTTATTCATGTTCATGCCCTTTAGATGCCTCTGTGTGCGGTTTCGTTGCGCCGTGCAGGAAAATAGCAATAATTTCGCTAGCGGGAAAAACGGGAAAAAGCAAAGGCCGCCATTGCGGGCGGCCTTTCTAGTGGACGGTACTGGATTTGAACCAGTGACCTCTGCCGTGTGAAAGCAGCGCTCTAAACCAACTGAGCTAACCGTCCGAGGTGGGAGCAAATATAGTAAAGGACGGAAAGGTTGTCAAGAGGGAGGAGACGAGAGAACGGCCTACGGCCTACAAATTCTTCTGTCAATGCCGGAACGGGCCCGGTGAGACTAATTCTCTCGTCTTTCGTCTATCAGCGAAGCGGTCTCTCGTCTAATTACAAGAACTTGTCTTCGGCGGCGCGGAGGATGGTGAGGAACTCGGACGGGGTCTTCGCCTCGATGAGGTCCTTGCGCACGGTTCCGTCGGCCAGCAGGCGGCTTACGGAGGACAGCGCCTTGAGGTGCGGCCCCACGGTGTTGCCCGGGCTTACGATGAGGATGATCAGGTAGACCGGTTCCCCGTCGAAGGACTCGAAATCCAGGCCCTTCTCGACCGTGGCGGCCACCATGCACATGCGGTCGACGTAGTCGATCTTCGCGTGCGGCACGGCGAGCCCGCATCCGATACCGGTGGAACGGCTCTTCTCGCGGTTCCAGACGGCTTCGAATATCTCGTCCCTGTGTTCCAGTTTGTAGGCACTGCAGAGCGTGTCCACCAGCTCGTTCAGGATGGCTTCCTTGGTCTGGCTGGCAGAGTTGATCAGGATGCAGTTGTCAACAAATCTTTCGGAAAGTCTCATATGGTGAAACCTCTTATATTGTTCAATTTGATATTTTAGCAAAAAAATTGCTTTTTGACGAGGTTTTTACGAGAAAATACTCAAATGTGCCAAAATTGTAGCATGAAAGTAGGCAAATTTAATCAAATTTGTTCAAAAACGCCGATATGTCGTCTTCCGAGTGGAATCCGTCAAATGCGTCCAGGGCCTTTCTCATGGTCAGGACGTCGAGCTGGCCGGGGGCGGCGCACGACTCTATGGACCCGTAGGTGAGGTTTGCTCCTTCGTGGAGCGACCATATCCTGGAGGGCTTTCCCGACACGCCCATGCCGAACGCGGCGAACATTTCGAAGTTCTTGGCGTTCTTGCTTGCGAACTGGTAGAGCCGCTGGCAGTCGAGCGGGCCGTTGCTCATCGCGGCGATCTTGAGCCCTGCCGCCTTGACGCGCTGGGCGTCCTGGGCGAACTTCTTCAGTTCGAGGAGCGTGGGGATGCGAACAAAGTTGTGTTCCGATACGATGATGCGCGTGCCGCGTGGCGTGGCGAGTTCGGCCAGGGCGCCGTAGTCGTGGAGGCAGTCGCGTTCGAGGTCCATCCATTCCGGGACTTCCGGGGCATCAAAGATAGTCTTCCACAGGGCGGGTCGTTCCACGGCGGCATCGTCGGGGAATGTCCCGCCGTCGCGGGCGAAGCGGACCGTGCCGATCTGTTGCGAGTCGGGCGCAATCTTGCGGACGCGGGCGGAAAGTTCCGGCCACATCCCCTTCTCGAACCAGTCGTAGCGGATTTCGAGCATGTCGCAGGCCTGGAGGTCCATGACCGCCGGGCTGACCGGGTCGGCCTCGGACGCGGAAAGCACGTGCGGACTCACGAGCCCGACCAGGTTCTTCTTCTGCGCTTTGCTTGCGTCCTCTCTTTGCATGCCGCAAAGATACTAAAAAAGGCTCCCCGACAGGGCTGCGGCCCGGCCCCGCGCCCGTGAAATTGCTAACTTGTCGCTGAACAGAAAAGGATAACCTATGGCAGATTGTAAAGACAAAAATGAGAAGCAGACTCCGGATTTTTTGAAGAAGGCCGAGGAGTTCCTGTCCTCGAAGCGCCGCATCTTTTTGTGGGGCGCCGTCGACGACGAGAGCGCGTCTAAGATTGTGCAGCAGCTTTTGTATCTGGATTCCCTGAGCAACGAGGATATCGTGCTTTTCATCAACAGCCCGGGCGGCGTCATCAGCAGCGGCCTTGCCATTTACGACTGCATGAACGCCATCCAGAGCGACGTGGTCACGGTGTGCTGCGGCCAGGCGGCCTCCATGGGCGCCGTGCTCCTGACCGCCGGTGCCAAGGGCAAGCGCGTCGCGTGGCCGAACGCCCGCATCATGATCCACCAGCCGCTCATCCACGGCGAAATCGTCGCCCCGGCGAGCGACATCCAGATTCAGGCCGAAGAAATGCTGCGCATCCGCGGCATCACGGGCAAGATCCTTGCCGAGACGACCGGGCACACCATCGAGGAAATCGACAGGGACACGGAACGCGATAACTTCATGTCGGCGGAAGAGGCGAAGGCCTACGGTCTTGTGGACAAAGTCGAGAGTCTTGTCTAATGGGCTTGTTTTCTGCGATAAAGAACGGGCTTTCGAAGACCCGTGACGCCCTGATCGGCGAACTCAAGGGAATTGTCGGTGCGGGGAAGATCACCGACGACACCCTGGAAGAACTGGAAGAACACCTGATCAAGGCGGACGTCGGCGTCGAGGCCGCGTTCCTGCTGACGGACGCGCTCCGCGAAAGCGCGCTCGGCAAGTCGCTCACGACGGAACAGGTGCTCGACATCATGCGCAGCGAGGCGGAGCGCCTTCTGAAGGACCCGCCGCCGTTCGAGCTCAAGGGCAAGCCGCACGTGGTGCTTGTCATCGGCGTGAACGGCGCCGGCAAGACCACGACTATCGGTAAGCTTGCCGCCCGTTGGAAGAACGAGGGCAAGAAGGTGATGATCGCCGCCTGCGACACGTTCCGCGCCGCCGCCATCGACCAGCTCGAGACATGGGCGGAGCGTAGCGGGGCCGAGTTCGTGAAGCACCAGGAAGGCAGCGACCCTGCCGCCGTCGCCTACGACGCCTGCCAGGCAGCCGTCGCCCGCGGCTGCGACATCCTCATTGTCGATACCGCCGGTCGCCTCCACAACAAGGACTACCTGATGGAGGAACTCAAGAAGATCGTCCGCGTGATGAAGAAGGTGAATCCGGACTTCCCGCAGGACATGTGGCTCGTCATCGACGGCAACACCGGCCAGAACACCATCAACCAGACGAAGATTTTCAACCAGAGCTTCCCGCTGACCGGCC
>CAMZDZ010000028.1 GCA_947305535.1 uncultured Fibrobacter sp. | reverse complement strand
TTGTCTATAAGGACTTGGACCTTCATGGCACTACAGAACTACTCGCAGTCGAGGCAGGTCCATTCCACGATTCCGTCGCAGCCTTCCTTCGACCCGGAAAACCTTTCGCATGAATAGCTCTCGATGTCGATGAGGAAGCCGAGCTGGCCCGCGTTCTGGGTGCAGCATCCGTCGCAGTCGCTGTCGGCGCACTTGTCGTAGACGACGGCGTCGATGGTGCGGCCGTTCTGGCGCAGCCTGAAGGTCTTCCCGTTGTATTTGTCCCAGTCCTTCTCGTGGATAGAGATGATGTTGTGCTCGCTGACCCACTGTTCGGTCTGCTGGCCTTCGATTCCCGCGAAGTAGCCCGCCCATTCGCAGCCGTTGTACTTGACGCACTCCTCGCTGCCGGGGTCCGGCCAGGAGATGTACCATGTCAGGTAGGCCTTGTTCCAGACGGTGTCGGCGGGGATGGCCGCCGGGGACGAGCTTGCGCTCACCTCTGTCGATACGCCGCTGGAGCCGCTGTCGACGCAGGCCGTCAGAAAGAAGAAGGAGGAAAGGATAAAGAGAAGGGAAAGCTTTTTCATAACATACTCCATATCAGTTGTCAGCTATGAGCTAAGGGCAGAAGGTCTTGCCGTCGCTGAAGGCGTTGCCCACGCGGCGTTCCATCACGTAATAGCCGTGCCCCGCGGTGTCGTAGCACACCGGCGCGAGTTTTTCGACGGAGAGCTTGCCGTCAGCGTCCAGCACGGACTCGTCGGCGGTCACGTTCACGATTTCGCCGAGCAGGAGTTCGGATTCCTCGTCGTAGCTCAACATCTTGCATTCCAGCGCGAGCGGGAGCTCGGCGATCAGCGGGGCGTCCACGTTCTCGCTCTTGACGGCGGTGAGGCCCGACTTTGCGAACTTGTCGGCGACCTTGTTGCCGCTGGTGACTCCAAGGTAGTCGATGGCCTTGATGTTCTTCGCGGTCGCCATGCTCACGGTGAAGGCCTTGCGGGCCAAAATGTTCGGCATGGTCTTGTGGCTCTTGGCCACGTAGATGGCGATCTGGTTCGTATCGCTGACGCTGCCCCAGGCGGCCACCATCGCGTTCGGCGTGCCGTCCTCGTTGTACGTCGCGATCACGAGCGTAGGCTGGGGGTAAAGGTAGGTCTTGACTCCGAGATTCTTTCGCATGATTGTCTCCTTTTTATCGGCCTTCGCGGAGGCGGAAGGCGGCGCAGGCGATGTCCACTTCGCGCGGCAGGCTCATTTCGCGGCTTAAGCCCTGCGGCAGGTTGCGGAACCCGACGTTGCGGATGTTTTCGCACAGTTTGCCCGCAGCTTCCGAGACGCAGTCGCCCGCCATGCTGTCGGCGTTGCTCGCCGCGTTCTGCAGAAGGTTCAAGAGTAAAAAGCCGGCGCCCAGGCGCTGCGACTTGTCGACGAGCGTGTTGAGGCGCGAGGTGTCCGCGACGAGGAAGCCGATTTGCAGCAGGGAATCCCCGGAGAGCTTCACCTTCACCTGGCGCTCCACGGCGGAGGCGGGGCGCACGGATTTTTGCAGGGGCTGCATGTAGTCAGCGAAGGCGCGGGGCGCGGGCAAGTTCGCTGAGCCTGCCGAAGCGGACTTGGCTGTTGCGTTCGCTTCGGCGGGCTCAGCGAACTTTGCACATTCGGCTTTATAATTAGCCATGATAATGATGTTGTCGGCGAGGTCGAGGTAGTCGCCGCAGGCGCCCGCCACCAGGATAAAGCTGTATCCCGCCTGCGCGATTTCGCGGATGCGGTCGGTCAGCGGTATCAGGGGTTCGCGGTCGTCGCCCAACAGCTTGCGGACGCGGATGTCGCGGATGAGGAAGTTCACCGCCGAGGAATCCTCGTCGATGAGGAACGTCCGCGAGCCCGCCTCGATGGCCTCGAGTAGGTTCGCGGCCTCGCTCGTGGACCCCGAGGCCGAGAGCGTGGTAAAGTCCTTGGTGCTCACGCCGCCCGGAAGGTCGCGCACGAACATCGAGAGGTCGGTGGCGCGCACACTGCGCCCGTCCTCGACGCCGACGCGCAGGGCGGTCTCGTCCACGACGATTCCCTCGCGGCCGTCACCCGGCACGTGCGGGAACACGGAGCGCGTGAGCGCTTGCAGCAGCGTCGACTTTCCGTGGAAGGCGCCGCCCGTAATGACGGTGACGCCACGGGGGATACCCATGCCGCGGATTTCGCGGCCACAGACTTCAAGAGTCACCGCCATTTCCGGCGGCGCCACAAACGGCACCGCATCCTTGAGCGGGGCCTCGCTCAAACCCGACGCCCGCGGCAGCACCGCCCCGTCGGGGACAAACGCGCACAGGCCGCGGCCGTCCAGCTGTTCCAAAATCTCCTTGCGTTCGGCCAGAACACTGTAGTGCATCTCCAGCTGCCCGGCCCGTGCCGAATCGTTGTACAGGCTCGCCGAGACAAGGTCGGGCAGCACCATCGTCAAAATTTCGGCGGCGGCCTCCGACTCGATCTTGCGGCCCTCGCCGGGCAGGCGCACCTGCAGGCACACGCGCAAGTCGCCGTTGTCCACCCACAGGGAGTTGCGCACCAGCATCTCGGGTCCCGGATTCTCGATGGCCACGGGGGCGTTCTTCTCGGGGAAGCGCTCCTGCACGGTGGCGCTCAGGCGCCGCAGCAGAAAGTCCGAAAGCGCGAGGCGCCGCTCGAACGAGCTGCCCCAAACAGGCGTGTAGCCGAGCTTCTGCAGGCTCGCCTTCAGCAGCACCCTGGAGGCGGGGGCGAAGGGGTCGCCCTGCACATGCAGGAATTCCAGTACAAAGTCGCCGAAATCCCAGGACTTTTCGGCAAGGGACTTGTACAGACCGTAATTTTTTCCGTTCAGCGCACGAATTTTCTGATAAAGAGCCTTCATGAAGAGGAAGATAGTAATTAGGGGTGAGGTGAGTAGGAAGTAGGAAGTAGGAAGTAGACAGTGATTAGTGGTGGTGGTTAGGGATTTGTCATTGCGAAGGACGAAGTCCTGAAGCAATCTCCGTCAGTTATGAGGGGTTAGAGGCTAGGATCTAGGGGTTAGGGAAAAATATCACGGCTTCGCCGTCTTATATTGACGCACGAAGTGCGTGATTCTTATTCACTAGTCTCTAACCTCTTATCTCTAGTCTCTATTCTCGTGCCTCGAACCTCGAGCCTCGAGCCTATTTCCCCATTTTTTCCTTATAGTTTCCAAACTTTTGCAAAAAAATTATATAAATTCATAGAAAACTTTGTATTTTAAGAACAAACAAACAGGAGCAATCCATGAAGAAACTGTACATTTTTGCCCTTATGGTGGCTTTCCTCGTAACCGCAGCCGTCGCCGACGACGATCCACCTCCCCGTGGCAAGGCCGCTACCATCACCATCATCACCAACCCGCCCAACAGCGAAGTCTACCTCGGTGGTGAACTCCTGGGCAACAGCCCCATCGAAAACCGCGCCGTCAAGTCGGGCCGCCAGACCCTCGTCGTCATCGACCAGGGCTACGAGCTCGTGAACCAGCGCGTGAACGTGTGGCCGGGCAACGACAAGCGCAACACCTTCGACTACGGCACCAAGATTCCCAAGGGCCACATCAAGGTGACGACCAAGCCGGGCAAGTGCCTCATCTTCGTCGACGGTGAAAACTCCGACAAGACCGACGGCGCACCGCTCACCATCCACAACCTCGACGCCGGCGACCACGTGGTCCGCGCTGAATGCAGCAACCGCAAGTCCGCCGAAACGCTCGTGACCGTGAAGGGCGAAGAAACCATCGAAATCGAGCTCGACGCCACGACCGGCAGCAAGAAGAAAAAGTAATCTTGCCGCTTTTCGGCCAAAAAAGACTGGAGCCTCCACTGGAGGCTCTCTTTTTTTATATTTATGTATGAAAAATTTAACCAGGAGAAAAACATGTCCAAATTGCTCAAAATCTGCCTGTGCGCGTCCCTCGCCTTGTTCGTCGGCTGCAGCGACAGCGGCAAGAAGGTCACCCGCATCGACACGAATTCCGTGACGGACCTCTCCGGCGCCTGGAACGACACCGATTCCCGCCTCGTCGCCGAGGAAATGATCAACGACTGCCTGGGCCGTCCCTGGTACGACAACATGATCCAGAACAAGGGCGGCGCGGTACCGACCGTCGTGATCGGCAAGGTCGCCAACAAGAGCCACGAGCACATCAACATCGAGACCTTCATCAAGGACATGGAACGCACGCTCATCAACTCCGGCCGCGTCGACTTCGTCGCCAACGCCCAGGAACGTGCCGAACTCCGCAACGAGCTCGCCAGCCAGGCCGGCAACGCCACGGCCGACACCCAGAAGCAGGCCGGCCAGGAAATCGGCGCCGACCTCATGCTCACGGGCACCATCACCTCCATCGTCGACCAGGAAGGCGGCGACCAGGTGGTGTACTACCAGGTCGACCTCGAGCTCACCGACATCCAGAGCCATCGCAAGGTCTGGATCGGCGACAAGAAGATCAAGAAGTTCGTCTCCAAGAACGGCGTGAAGCTGTAATTAGTGGTTAGTGGTTAGGGTCGTCATGTCCATAAAGCGACTTCTCTTTTTTGCTCTCTCGTTGTCAATCCTTGCTGGCTGCGCCAACAAGTCCATGACGCGCTACGAGGAGCTCGCAGAACCCCTCGAGAAGAAGGGCATCGACGCGACCATCGAGAAGATGAAGAAGGAGCAGGACGACCTCTACGGGTCTAACAGCGAGTTCCTCTACTACTTCGACCTCGGCTGCCTCAACCACTACAAGCGCAACTTCAAGGAAAGCGCGGAGAACTTCGCGAAGGCGGAGCAGATCTACGAGGATCTCTACACCAAGTCCGTCACGAACGAGGCCGCGGCCATCGTCACCAACGACAACACGCGCCCCTACAGGGCGAGGCCCTTCGAACTGTTGCTCATGTACGAGTACCAGATCCTGAACTACCTCGCCATGATGGACATCGACGGCGCGATGGTGGAAGTTCGCCGCTCCCAGATAGCGATGAACTCCCTTTACCAGAAAGACCAGAAGAAGGTCAACGACAACGGCCTGCTGCGCTACCTCTCCGCCATGGTCTACGAGCTCGACGGCTCGCCCGACGAGGCGGCAATCTCTTACATCAACACGGTCAAGGCCTACAAGGAAGGCAAGCTCCAGGTGCCCGGCGAGGTGCTGGAGTTCGTGACCGAGGGCCTGCGCAGCGCCGACCGCGAGAACGACCTCGTGGCGCTCGGCACGCAAATTCCCGCGATGACCCCCAAGGCCACCGCCATCCGCGAGAGCGGCCAGGAAATCGTCGTCATCGGGTACGCGGGCCACAGCCCCATCCTGGGCGAGCTCTACATGTCGGGCACGTTCGTGAGCGGCGGCGTGATGAACCTCTACTACAAGGACGGAGAGACAGGCGAAAGGAAGACGTTCACGCTGGTCGCCCCGCCCGTTTCCGGCGCAGGTACCGGCGAATCTTTCCACGTGGGCTTCGCGCTGCCCGAGATAAAGAAGCTCCCCAACAAGGTGGACCACTTCGAGGTTTCGCTGGACGGTTCCCCGCGAATCCGTCCCGAGAAGGTGATGGCCGTCGACGAGGAACTCAAGCAGAACATGGCCGACGAGAAGTCCTCCAGGGTCTCCCGCACCATCATCCGTGTCGTCCTGCGCACCATCGCGGCGCAGAAGGCCAAGCAGGCCATGAAGACGGACAACATCTTGCTGAACCTGCTCACGAGTATCGGCACCGACGTGGCGCAAAGCCAGATAGAGCAGGCCGACCTCCGCATAGGGCTGTTCATGCCGCATTCCCTGCACATGACGCGCATCCCCGTCAGCGTCGGCCAGCACAAAGTCGTCGTGACAGCGAACGGCGCCGCCGGCAACACCGTCGAAATCTTCGAATTCGACAAACTCCAAGTCGCCAAAGGCCAGAAAGTCTTCCTCATCATCCCCTCCATCCGGTAGGGACCGGAATCCCCACGAAATTTTTTCAAAAAAACCTCCCCGTAGGCGAACTTTACGCGAAAAAAAGAGGTATTTTTAACCCGGCCTGTGTTCCGGCCGGCAATTTTTCTTTATTTTTAATCCGAGAAGGAAAAATTTTATCAGGAGCGCATTATGAACTTTAAAATTATCGCCGTTGCGGCAGCACTTCTTGCGACCCAGTCGTTCGCAATCATTGGCATTGGTGCCCATTATGCACCCGGTTTTGGCACATCCATGAAGGCCGGCCCCAAGGCTGTCGTTTCCAAAAATTCTAACGATATCAGCTTCAGTCACGAAGGTTTTGACGAGACTATGCAGGGCTTCGGCTTCAAGCTGTGGATTGACCTGCTCCCGATCATCGACATCGAAGGTACCTTCAACATCCAGTTCGGCTCCTACGACGCAAGCCTTTACGTCAAGAACCCGACTTCCGGCGCCGAAAACGAAATCCCCCTCGAAATTGAGCTGGGCGGCACCCCGTTCGCCAAGGCCAACCCGAAGTACGTGGCCATGAACGGCGACCTCTCCATCACCTACCCCATTACCTCCCTCCCGGTCATCCGCCCCTACATCGGCGGCGGTCTCACCGTCTTCGCGAACAGCTTCGTGCTGAACCAGGCCTATGTTTCCTCGCTGGTCGATGACCCGACTATTACCGCAATGCTTCAAGAGGCTGTCGCAAATGGAGCTGACCCGGCTCTTGCCCAGCAGCAGGCTGACAAGCTCCAGGCAGCAGGTGAAGCCCTCAAGCAGCGCGTCCAGGAAAAGGCCGCGAAAGAGAGCATCAAGACCAGCATCGGCGGCCACGCCCTCGTCGGCTTCCGCCTGAAACTCCCCATTATCCCCATCGCCGCCTACTGCAACTTCAAGTACTACTTCGGCGGCGAATATCCGGAAGAAATCGATCCCGGCCACATGACTCTCGAAGTCGGTGGCGGCCTAGCCATTTAGAATTGAGGTCAAATAAAGGAACAAAAATGACACAGAATACGAGCAGCACGAATATTCTCATAATCGAAGACGAAATTGCAATCGCCGAAGGTCTTGTGGACCTTTGCGAACTGAACGGCTACAGCGTGAAGCACGTGGCCGATGGTGAAAGCGGCCTCAACGAAGCCCTGACCGGACAGTACGGACTTGTCCTCCTCGACCTCATGCTCCCGGGCATGGACGGCTTTACCGTCTGCGACAAGATCCGCGAAAAGGACAAGAGCCTCCCGATCATCATCCTTTCTGCAAAGAACGCCGACGAGGATATCATCAACGGCCTCAAGTACGGTGCCGACGACTACGTGCCGAAGCCCTTCTCTGTGCCCATGCTCCTCGCCCGAATCGAAGCCGTGCTGCGCCGTAGCCGCCAGACCATGGAAAACGAAGGCAAGCTCGTCGCCGGCAACCTCCGCGTGAACTTCCGCGAATACACCGGCACCCGCGGCACCGAGGAACTCGCGTTCACCCGCAAGGAAATCGAAATCCTCGAATACCTGTGGAACAACCGCGACCACGCCGTCCCCCGCGCCGAACTCCTCAAGAAGGTCTGGGGTTACGAGAACGCCGAATCCGTCGACACGCGTACCGTGGACATCCACATCACCAAGCTCCGCAAGAAAATCGAAGACGACCCCTCCCACCCGAAACTGCTCGTCACGTTCCGCGGCGAGGGCTACCAGATGCGCTCTACGCCTGAATGCGAAAAATCCACCTAATATTCGTCGCGATATTCTTTGCAATTGCGATACCGGTCATCGTCCTGTTGACCCATTCGTACAAGCAATTGCAACTGAACGCGCAATACGCCTACAAGGAACACGCATTCCTGGTTCTGCAGATGCTGAACCAGCGTTTTGTGGATGACATGACCATCGAGGACCAGCGGTCGTATTCCGAGTACCGCTTCATCCGCGCCGTGCCCGTGATCGGCGGTGAAGAGATCACTCTCTCGGAACTGGCGAACTTCCCCCTCCGGAGCCACTTCAGCGGCATCGTCGGGCATTTCCAGATGGACCCCGACGGCACGCTGCGCACCCCCATCCTCCCCGACGGCGTCCTCGAGAAGATCCCGATGGGCGACCGCAACAAGCGCGAGGCGGTGCTCTACAAGCTCCAGACCATCCTCATGAAGCAGAACTTCAGGATAGGCGAAATCAACAACATCAAGCCCCAGCCGCGCGACTCCATCGAATCCGTGCTCGACCAGATCTACAAGCAGGACCTGGGCCTCAACAGCAAGCAGAAGAAGGCGCAGCTCAAGAGGGAAAAGCGTTTCGAACAAACTTCCGAGAAGGAATCCTTCGCGTTCAACGTGGAATCGGCCAAGATGGACGCCTTCGGCCTTTTGCGCACCAACATCGACACGACGCACGTGATGGAAGTGGAAATCGAGCCCTTCCAGGCGACATTCGACAACACGCACATCATCTTCTACCGCAACGTGAAGCGCGGCACCGAGATATTCGTGCAGGGCTTCATCGTGGAGCTGCGCACCTACCTCACGAGCCTCGTCATGAACGAGATCAAGTTCTACCCGCAGGAACAGAACCTGGCCATCGAATTCACGAACCGCGACAGGTCGCTCCTCGCCTACGGCGACAAGAACAACTCCTCGACGATGCTGCTCAGCTCGCCCCTGCCTTCCCCGCTCGCCAACATCACGCTGAACATGTACGTCACGCAGAAGGAAAGCGCCCCGGGTAGCGGCATCCTCCTGTTCCTCGGCATCATCATGCTCGTCGTGCTCGCCGGCGGCCTCATCTGCATCTACAAGCTCACGCAGAGCCAGCTCGCCCTCGCCTCCAAGCGCCAGGACTTCGTCTCCGCGGTGAGTCACGAGCTCAAGACCCCGCTGACCGCCATCCGCATGTACGCCGAACTCCTGCAGAACTCCTGGGTGGCCAACGAGGAGAAGCGCCAGAAGTACTACAACCAGATCGCGAGCGAGACCGAACGCCTCACGCGACTCATCCAGAACGTGCTGAACCTCTCCAAGCTCGACGGCAACCGTTGGAACGTGCAGCTGCGCCGCGACCGGCCGAAGAGCGTGCTCGACGACTTCGTCTCCACGTACAGCAAGAACGTCGAGAAGCAGGGATTCGAACTCACGGTGTCTTCCGATACCGACGTCAAGGACATCACGCTGATGATGGACCGCGACGCCATCATGCAGATACTGATGAACCTCGTGGACAACTCGCTCAAGTTCTCGAAGAACGCGGACTACAAGATGATCAACATCGAGCTGCGCCTCAAGGACACGGACCTCTACCTCGCCGTGCGCGACTATGGTCCGGGCATCCCGCAGTCCGAAATGACGAGGGTGTTCCAGGAATTCTACCGCGTCGAAAACGAGATGACCCGCCAGACGAGCGGTACGGGTATCGGCCTCTCGATGGTGAAGAAACTCTGCACGCTCACCAACATGAAGATCGAGCTCGAGAACGCGAATCCCGGCCTGCGTACGAAGATTCACTTCCCGCCCTTGTCCATCTAGCGGCTGAAAAATTTGTATTTTCTCTGTGGCGCCAAGGGCGCCAGGCCCATACAAGCCAAAGGATACTCGCATGACACAAGAAGACATTCTGCAGAACCCGGAAAAGTACAATCTCTCTATCGAATCCGTCGGCCAGGGAACGTTGAAGTCGCCCATGAGCGGCGTCCCGTTCGTCTCCGACACGGAACGCGTCGCGCTCACGACCGACACGAAGAAGCTGCAGTCGTTCTTCAAGAAGGGCATAGACGTCCCCTCCCTCGAGACGGCGGGCCCGCGCGAGACCATCTTCCATGACCCGGCATGGACTCGCGCCGGCATCGTGACCTGCGGCGGCCTCTGCCCCGGTTTGAACAACGTCATCAAGAGCCTCGTGACCGTGCTCTGGTTCGACTACGGCGTCCGCAACATCTTCGGCATCCCCTACGGCTACCGCGGGCTCAACCCCTCCTACGGCTACCCGCCCATCATGCTCAACCCCGACGTGGTCGACGCCATCCAGGACGACGGCGGCACCATCCTCGGCAGTTCCCGCGGCAACCAGGAGCCCTCCGTCATGGTCGACACCCTGATGCGCCTGAACATCAACGTGCTGTTCTGCATCGGCGGCGACGGCACGCTCCGCGGCGCGCACGCCATCGCGCAGGAAGTCAAGAAGCGCAAGCAGCCCATCTCGGTCATCGGCATCCCGAAGACCATCGACAACGACCTTAACCTCATCGACCGCACGTTCGGTTTCGAGACCGCCGTGCTCAGCGCCACCAACGTCATCACGAGCGCCCACAACGAGGCGAACGGCGCCTTCAACGGGCTCGGCCTCGTGAAGCTCATGGGCCGCGACTCCGGATTCATCGCCGCCTACGCGGCACTCGCGACCACCGTCGTGAACTTCTGCCTCGTCCCCGAGGTGCCCTTCACGCTCGAAGGCGAGAACGGGCTCTTCAAGGCGCTCGAGAACCGCTACGACTGCGGCAAGACGCACGCCGTGCTCGCCGTCGCCGAGGGCGCGGGCCAGCACCTGTTCGACGGCCAGGAGGAACGCCGCGACGCGAGCGGCAACATCCTCAAAAAGGACATCGGCGAATTCCTGACCCTCAAGATCAAGGAACACTTCGAGAAGGTGGGCAAGGAAATCAACATCAAGTACTTCGACCCGAGCTACACCGTGCGCAGCATCCCCGCCAAGGGAACCGACGCCATCTTCTGCTACCAGCTCGCTGAAAACGCCGTGCACGCCGCCATGGCGGGCAAGACGGACATGGTCGTCGGCAGCATGAACGGAACGTTCTCGCACGTGCCCATAGAGTACGCCGTGAGCGAACGCCGCAAGATAGACCCCAACGGGGCGCTCTGGCACGCCGTGCTCGGCGCCACGCGCCAACAGGACTATTTCACGGGCAAACGCCGCAAGAAGTAACCACCTTTTCCAAATGTTTTACTAAGTTGTCTCTATGCTGAAAAAAGAAGAACGCATCCTCATCCGCACGGCGCTCATGGAGTACAGGAAGAACCTGTTCAAGACTTTCCACGGACTCGACGAGGAAAAGAAGACGCTCGCGGGCGTCAACCACATCCTGCAAAACTGGAAGGTCTAGTCTGCTGATGAAAGGCCCCGTCCGCGTACTCTCCCTCATGTTCCTCTGCGCAGGAATCGCCATGGCGAACGAAGACCTTCGTTTCGCCGACTCCTGCTATGCGGCGAGAGCGGAGCGTTCCGTCGAAGACAAGGCGGATGCGGAAAACGCGAAACTGATGATCGCGGCCTACAAGCGCGCGCAATCCGACCCGGCGGTCGCGGAAGCGGCAACGGCGGGCGTCGTGCGCAGCCTCTACTTCTCGTTCCGATTCGTACCCTTCGACAAGAAACAGCGCGCGGCGCGACTCGACACGCTCAAGAACGTAAGCGAGGCCGCCTACGCCAAGTACCCGAAGAACAAGGAAATCGCCCACATCTACGCGTCGTCGCTTTCCATGTGGGGCGCCGAACGCGGGCCGCTCATCTCCGTCAAGGAGGGCGTCGCGAACAAGGTCCGCGACATCGCGACCGCGGCGAACAACTACCAGGTGCTCGGGCGCGCGCACCAGCTGCTGCCCTACATCCCCATCATCCTCTCGTGGCCCGACAAGGCGCTCGCCGAGAAGTACCTCGTGATGGCGCTGGAGCAGGACCCCAAGGACCTGTACAACTACTTCTTCCTCGCGGAACTGCGCTTCGACCAGAAACGCTACGCCGACGCGCTCAACATCATCAAGCGCGGCATCGCGAGAGGAATCCGCACCAGCTACTTCCTCGAAGACAAGCGCGGACGCTGGAAGCTCAAGGAACTCCAGAAAAAGATCAACGCAAAGCTCGACAAGAAGTAAGCAGGAGCGTCCCGGACGGGACGCCTTTTTGCTTTACTGTTCTCTGATAATCACGTCGATGGGGCCATCGACGCTGCCCTCAAGCAGGTTGGTGCGGGCGCGCAGGGCCTCCACCTTCATTTCGGGCACGACGTAATCCTTCTTGCATGCCGGTTCATCGGCCGTAAACTTCTTTTCCATTGCAAACCTCGTTCCGCATGATGCGGGGGGAAAACTTTACCTTTTCCCCTTAATATACATTCCTTTCGCCTTGGGCGTGCCGCTCACCGGGCGACCCTTCAGGTCGTAAGTGCTCTTGAACTTGATTTCGCCCGTGCGGGTGTTGATAGTCCCGATGACCGTCCTGCCGTCGCCTTCCTGCGTTTCGCCGCCAGCGATACCGGCACGCTTGCCGCCACCGACAACCACGATATCGATTTCTTCGGGCAGTTCATTGTCACGCCATACAGACACATGGTTTGCCGGGGCGGGCCTCGGTTCGGGATTGGACGCATTATGCAGCAGGTAGGCGCGGAACGGCTTGATGTAGGCGCCAGAGCCCGCCTTCACGAACTGGCCGACCTTCACGCTGTCCTTGGCGTTGGCGGCGAAGCCGTAGACACTGCCGAGTTCCGGATCGCCGGTCTGCCACTTTTTGTACGCGGTGGTACCGTGGACCTGCCAGCCATCACCCAATTCGAGAACCGTATTTTCGGTCTTCCTGAGAGTGACGGAACCGTAAATGCTCAACTGGGAAGACCTCATCTTCACGAGGTACGGCGTGTTCGCCTTGAGTTCAATGTTTTGCGAGGAGGTATCCGCATCCCACAGGGCCTGCATCACCACGAACTTCTTTTTCACCCCGTCAACGATGCTGTCTATGACGTCGTTGAAAGCCAGGACAGTCTGCATTCCCCATGTATTGTTCGTGTACACGTCGAACGGAAGCATGAACGTGGAATAGCCATCCTCCACCGTCGAGAATTCACGGTTGAAGTCAACACCGTTCACTTCGATGTCTTCTTCGATATTTACCGCATCGGTACCGGAATAGGCACCGTCAATAACAGCAGATTTCCTACCATCGGCAAATTCATATACCATAATTGCAGATGGTTCAGGCTTGTTTTTCAGGACCGATACATAAAAGCCTAGACCTTCATCATTCCCGGACTCATCCGACTTGAAGCGGAATGTCAGGCTGTTGCCCGTACTAGTCGCATTGAAATCTCCCTCCGTTGGAATCTGGATACTCTTCGCCCCTTCACCAATTCCATCATAAATAACCAAGAAATCCCCATCGTCAGCAGTGTAAATTTCACCGTTTACATCCAACAAAAGCCCTTCCTGCGCAATCAGTTCAAGAACTCCGTCACTATTATCGTAATAATTATACTGCTCATCATAATCAACAAAAACATATACCTGTGACATTTTTTCTGGGAGAATCAACCGAAGCGTGTCGTTTCGTGGAATTTGAATCCCAAATATATTTCCATCCGGTTTATCAAAAAACACATTGACATGAACATCCGACATAGGCATTACAAACTTTGCCTCGTTACCGGAATACCACATACCCCCCATCACCTTTATATCGTTGTAATCATCATCCATTACCCAAACACCATTAAGCAAATAACCTTCTTCCGGATTTACGGTCAAGGTAACGGTATCGCCCATTGCGGCCGTTTCCTTATCTATGGAAACTGAACCACCTGTAGGGTAAGAATTCAATGTAATGGAGTGTTTTCCGCTTACATTAATGAGGCCAACCGTCACATTAAAGCCTTCATCGTATCCACTGGATTGGAAACGGAATGTAAGACTACGTGTAGAGCTGTTCATACTTTCAATACCATTATATCCCGATATGTTGACAAGGACATTTGCATTCGTATCCGCACCATCGTATATCGTCAAGTAATCTTGGTTTGACATACTAACTATTCCATACACATAAAGCAGATACCCTTCCGGCGCCGTCAGCACGAGTGTTCCATCGCCATTACCAAAATATCTTTCATAATTACCATTACATCCCCCATCATCGCAAATATTGATTTCAGAAAACCCTTGTTCTTCTGTGATTTCCTTCGTTGCTACACCTTTCAGCGGAACAAGGAAATATGGATTGTCTATGAAGGCAAAGTCCGGAATAATTCTGACTTCCGCAAACGGCATCGTAAACCAGATAGAATCGTCCTTGATTTCCAGTTCTAAGTCAGCCCAATTATAGTCTCCTGAATATCGGGCGATGGCTCCGCTAAACATGTAGCCATCATCAGGGTGTGCGACAAGTTTTACACGCGTTCCAACAGAAGCCATCATTTCATCAGAGCCAACTGGTTTCAAATCCCCCATCCCAGAACTTGAAGACTGGACAATGATTTCATGTTTCTCGTTCATGTCTATAATCTCTATTGACAACGGATCTGGCCATCTACCGGGAATATAGGTGAAAAAAAGTGTCACTGTCCGACCGGTACTGATACCATCAAAATTCGGCTCTCCGGCGCTGCCTAAATCAGAAACTGAACCATTATACGCCACAAACTGAGCGTCCGTCAAATCCGAAGACGATATCTTGACAAGGCAGCCTTCACACACCGTCAATACAAAAGGCGCACTTGTTTTTTCTTCGTCCGCATCAAAGCCAACAACCCTAAGTGCGCTTATTCCACTGGGAACGTTCAAATCCACAGCAGCGTCCTCCCGTGCAAAAACGATAGGCCCTTGGTCAGCATAGCCATAAGTAGCCTTTATCTCAACGCCCGCATTCGGCATTGTGAATGTTGCCTCGCCATTAGTGAGCCAAGTTCCTCCCGTTATTTCTACTTGTTGGCTCCTTTCATCCCATACTTCTATAGATTCCAAATAATATCCGTCCCAAACAGATGCCGTCAAGGAAACAACATCCCCCGTATGAGCCTCTGACTTGTCACTAAAAACCTCGCCACCATAATTGCTATTATCAATCGACACGCCCCATATCGAGTTCGGATCAACAAGGGTCACAGTGAGTTCCATGCCACCAGATATCCCCCTACTTGTATTATAATGCCAGAAACGAAGCATCATTTCTCTATCATCACTAAGGCGATTGGGAACAACAACATTTCCTGCCATAAGGCCAAAACTTCCGGTCTCGTTGTGCTCAAACAAAATATCGCCATTTCCATCAACTGGAACATATTTCCAAGCGCGCAAAGCGCCTACTGCATAGCCGCTGCTGCTATTTTTTCCATAAACATTCCCTGCTATTCGCAGAAAATACCCTTCAGGCCCTCTCATCACAAGATAGCCATCGCATCTTGAGCTGAATTGGCCATTCTTCCCACCGTCATCATACACCTTGAACGTCGTCACTCCATCCGGAATGACCAGCGTATCCACCCCTGTTGCTGGCATATTGATGTAATAGCCGCCGTTGCCATCGGCAGTCAGCGTTCTTTGCGCCGCCCATGCAGTGGTCGAGGTGAGAAGCACGAGCAAAATGCCCAGGAGAGAACCCAAAACCAACGATTTTGTCTTCATCATGACACCTTAGAAAAAACGGGGGGCTCATTCCTGCAGAAACTCCCCGACGGGGTTTTAATGTTACAAAAAAATTACCTTATTGCTTTTTTATTGTCAATAACCTATTTGTAAAATTACTTTGCTCGCATTGCCCGGCGCGAGTGACCCGCAATCGCAACCATAACCGCATAGCAGGTATTATCCTGTATTCCAAGAACACGCTCCCGTATTCCAAGTACACAAAAACGGTTACAGACAAACGAGAAAACAGCGATTTTCAATATAAAATCTAAATTTTCGTATTCTTTATTGTTGCACGCCTAATTTCGATTAGGTATTTTTGTTAATATGAAGCCGATTACTGAATACACTGATTATCGGAAGGTCATCCAGGACTTTTACGATGAAAAAAAGCGAACTTCCGCCTTCACATGGCGGGATTTTGCCAAGTCGGCCGGATTTTCCTCTCCCGTCTTCCTCAAGTACGTCTGCGAGGGAAAAAAGAACCTGAGCCGCACGGGCGCGGCATCCGTCGCCACGGCAATGGGGCTGGCCGGCTTCGACTCCGTCTATTTCCAGGCAATGATCGCCTACGGCACGGCAAAAGACGACGAGGCCAGGAAAACCGCCTTTGAAGAAATGTGCGCCATAGCGAAGGAGCACAAGACCAGGATTCTCGGCGCCAACGAGTTCGACTACTACAAATCCTGGAAGAACTCCGTCATCCGGGAACTCGCCCCCGCAATGCCCGGAGCGAAGCCATCCGAAATGGCCAAGGCCTGCATGCAGCTCATTTCGACCGACGACGTTATCGAGACCTTGTCCTTTCTGCAAAAAATGGGCCTGCTGGAAAAGGACTACGACGATACCTACCGCCAGACCGACAAGGCCATCTCCATAAACACCACGGACGCGCTCCCTGTCGCCGCCAGGAACCTGCAACGCCAAATGGGCGAGTTCGCGCTGAACGCCATCAGCCTGCCCCTCTCCGAAAGGGACATGTCCGGCATCACCATGGGCATCACCCGCAAGGGCTACGAGAAAATCGTGAAGGCCCTGGATGCATTCCGCCAACAGGTCGCGGACATTGTCGCGCAAGATGGCGAGACGGAGCAGGTCTACCGCTTGAACCTTCAATTTTTCCCATTAACCGAAAATGTCCGGGGAGGAAACTAACATGCTTACGACACTTATCTTATTTCTGGCAGTCCTCCTGTTCGTAGGATGCTCCGAAAACAACGTTGCCGGCGGGACCAGCATAGACAAGGGCATCGTGGCTCTCGGGGAATGGAAGGTCGAAGGCGTGTCCCAGAAGGGCCCCTTCATTACCGGCTCCACGGTGAGCGTCCTGGAACTGGGCGGAAACTCCTTGCTTCAAACGGGAAAAGTATTCAAGTCGTCCATCAAGAGCGACAAGGGTGACTTCGCCGTCTCGGGCACTGCGCTCGCCTCCCAGTACGCCCTGCTAGAAGTGAACGGCTATTACCGCAACGAGGTTACCGGCAAAAAGTCCTCGGGACCGCTGACACTGAACGCCATCACCGACCTCAGCAGCCGCGAGAATGTCAACGTCAACCTGCTCACCCACCTGGAATACGAGCGCGTCAAGCACCTCGTTTCCGAAGGAATGTCCGTCAAGGAAGCCAAGGCCCAGGCGGAGAGGGAAATCCTTGAGACCATGGCCATGAACGAATCCAGCGGTGCCTTCGAGGACCTGGACATCTTCAAGTCCGGCGACGAGAACGCGAAACTCCTGGCCATAAGCATCCTGCTGCAAGGCGACCAGGACGTAGCCGGATTCACGGAACGCCTAGGGAAGTTCTCGATGGAACTCGCCCGAAGCGGCTCCTGGAACGATTCGGCGACAAGGACCTCCATTGCGGACTGGGCCTACGAAATGGAACTGCTCAACGATTCCCATGACGACGAGCCGGACGAAGACGATCCCAATAACAGCTACATCAGTCTCCGGGAAGATAGTTCCAGTCGCGGCTTTGCCGGTATCAGGGAAAACATTCTTAAATGGGGCATTTCCGATTCCCTGCCCGACTTCGAGAAGTATGCCGCCCTGTTCTGGGCCGACAACTACGGGCTCGGCAAGTGCAGCGATTCCAACAAGGGCGATACCGCCGTGAACGCGAACGCCCTGAGCAAGCGATACGGCGAATACTTTGTCTGCGACGGAACCCGCTGGGCGTTTGCAAACAGGAAAACAAGCAACTACGAGGGAACGTTCGGAACCTTGATAGACGAAAGGGACGGGCACACCTACAAGACGGTCGAGATCGGGGAACAGGTATGGATGGCCGAAAACCTGAACTATGACTACCAGACAGAAATAACCCACTCCCTCTGTTACCAGGACCTGGAAGAAAACTGCACCAAGTTCGGCAGGCTCTACCCCTTCGCGGCGGCCGTCGATTCGGCTGGATTGTTTGGCGACGGGGGCCTCGGTTGCGGCAGCGATGCCAGTAGCAACACCTGCACCCTGAAGGACTCTGCACGGGGAGTCTGTCCCGAAGGGTGGCACCTTCCCTCGGAAGACGAATGGGAACAGCTGTTCACGGCGGTCGGCGGGGCGCTCAGGGCGGCAACCGTATTGAGAACGGCCGACGGAAACGGCACTGACGACTACGGGTTCAACATCATCCGCACCGGCGACATAGAAAACGATTACAACGACGTATATTACTGGGCTACTTCGAGCAAAAAATCAACGTACGATTTTTATCCCAGCTTCCTGATTTTCCACATGTACCAAGATATGATAGATTCTCCTCATTTCCAAAACAATATTTCCCCATACTCGGCGAATTCTGTCCGCTGCGTCATGGATTGATGCCTGCCCATAAAATTTTTTCAAAAAGGAACTCCTTATGAAATCCATATACCTCTTACCGTTGACCGCCTTGATCCTCTGGGGATGCTCCAGCAACATTGCAAGTGAAACCGGAACAGAAACAAAAAGCCAGCCTCTCGGAAAATGGAACGTCGAAGGCGTTTCCCAGAAAGGCCCCTTCGTCACAGGCTCCACGGTAAGCGTCCTGGAACTGGACGGGAATTCGCTGGTGCAGACGGGAAACATCTTCAAGTCGACCATCAAGAGCGACAAGGGGGACTTTTCCATCGCAGGCGACGGGCTCGGCTCCCAATACGCCATGATAGAAGTGAACGGCTATTACCGCAACGAAGTCACCGGCAAAAAGTCCTCGGGGCCGCTGACACTGAATGCCGTCACCGACCTCAGCAAGCGCGAGAACGTCAACGTCAACCTGCTCACCCACCTGGAATTTGAACGGGTGAAAAAGCTTGTCACCGAGGGGAAATCCGTCGCGGACGCCAAGGCCCAGGCCGACAGGGAAATCCTTACGACCATGGCCATGAGCGAATCCAGCGACGCATTCGAAGACCTGGACATCTTCAAGTCCGGCGACGAGAACGCGAAACTCCTGGCCATAAGCGTCCTGCTGCAGGGTGACGAGGACGTTGCCGGGTTCACGGAACGCCTGGGAAAATTCGCCGTGGAACTGGCCGAGAACGGCTCCTGGAACGATTCGGCGACAAGAACCGCCGTTGCCGACTGGGCCTGCGAAATGGAACAGCGCAACATGTTCGGAGTTGTCAAGGAGAACATCCTCGGCTGGGGCATCTCCGATTCGCTACCCGACTTCGAAAAGTACACCAGCATGTTCTGGGCCGACAACTACGGGCTCGGCAAGTGCAGTAACTCCAACATGGGCGACACGACTCAAAACACGAACCCCTTGAGCAAGCGGACAGGCGAACAATTTGTCTGCAACGGGGTCCGCTGGGAATCCACAAACAAGAATTCAAGCAACTACAAAGGCGTCTACGGAACCTTGACCGACGCAAGGGACGGACACACCTACAAGACCGTCCAAATCGGCGAACAGGTCTGGATGGCCGAAAACCTGAGCTACGACTACCAAACCGAAATCACGCAGTCTCTTTGCCACGAAAACAAGCAAGAGAACTGCGACGCTTACGGAAGGCTCTACCCCTTCGCGGCTGCCGTCGATTCGGCCGGGCTGTTCGGCGACGGGTGCCTTGGTTGCGGCGGTAGCGGTTTCGTCGAAAGCCCTGCCGCTAACCTGAAGGAATCATCGCGAGGCGTCTGCCCCGAGGGCTGGCATATCCCTTCGAGAGGCGAGTGGGAACAGCTCTTTGAAACAGTCGGTGGAGAAGACGTAGCGGCAAATGCATTGATAGCTGCTGACGACTTCGGTTCGGACGAATACGGGTTTAACGCCTACAGTGCAGGGGGCTACGCCTACGGATTCGGATTCCAGGGCACTGCCGGTTCCAGCAGCGCCACTTATTGGACATCCACTCACTATGATCCCTATGGTACGGGATCCTACCTCAAACCGACCCGCATAAGGATTGATTCGGACATGGTAGACTTCCAAGTCGGCGATTTAGGATATGCATTTGCCGTCCGCTGCGTAATGGACTGACAACCGGAACGAAAGCGCATCCTCCCTGCACAAAAGAGGCGAACCGCATAAACGGCTCGCCTTTTTGGCAAAGATGTCGGCTTAAACCCGCGCGGGCTTAACCTACTTAACCGGCCTGCACGGCAGTCAGGGCGATGGTGTAGACGATGTCTTCAACGAGGGCGCCGCGGCTGAGGTCGTTCACCGGCTTCGCGAGGCCCTGGAGCATGGGGCCGATGGCGATGGTGCCGCGAGCGGAGCGCTGCACGGCCTTGTAGCCGATGTTGCCGGCGGAGAGGCTCGGGAACACGAACACGGTCGCCTTGCCGGCGACGGTGCTGCCCGGGG
>CAMZDZ010000027.1 GCA_947305535.1 uncultured Fibrobacter sp. | reverse complement strand
TGCAGTTCGCTCGTGTCCAGGTCGAGGAAGCTCTTGATTTTTTCGGTCGCCACGAGGCGGCCGCTCTTTTCGTCCACGAGGATGTAGACGACGCACTTGTCGCCACGCTGCAAGTCGCCCAGCTGCTGCTTGTAGGGCAGGAACAGGTCCTTGTTCAGGCCCCAGTCCAGGAAAGCGCCGACGCGGTTGACTTCCTTGACGGTGAGGACGGCGAATTCGCCTGCCTGCGCGTAAGGCTTGTCGAGGGTGGCGATGGGACGGTCCTCGGAGTCCATATAAACGAACACGTCGAGAATCTCGCCTTCCTCGAGCTGGAAACTGTTCTTGTTTCCGGGGAGAAGGACCCTTCCGCCGGTTTCGAGTTCCAGGTAGTAGCCTTGGGGCGTAATGCTTTCGACGCGTGCGCGATTGTATCTTCCGATTTCCATGATAAGCCGTTCCGTTCAGGTGTAACAAAAATATAGAAATATATATCTTTAGGGCATGAATTCCTCCATCGACTTCATCGGCGATATCCACGGGCATTGCACTGAACTCCGTGCACTGCTGGCAAAGCTCGGCTACGTGGAAACGTCCGGCGCCTACCGCTATCCCGGCGGTGGCCGTTCCGTTGTCTTCCTCGGCGACTATATCGACCGCGGACCCGAGGTGCGCGAGGCGATCAACCTGGTGCGCGCGATGCGCGATGCCGGGAGTGCCGTCGCCCTGATGGGGAATCACGAATTCAACGCGCTGAGTTTCTGGCAGCTGAACGGGCAAGGCGGTGCGCATGTCATCAAGAGCATCCCCGGCGGGTACTTGCGCGAGCATTCCTTCAACAAGGTGGCCATCCATACGCGGACGGTCGAAAGTTATAAGGGACGCAAGCAGGAATTCCTCGACATGCTCGACTTCCTGAAGACGCTGCCGTTCTTTGTCGAAGCAGAAACGTTCCGAGCACAGCACGCCTGCTTTGACTTGAGCTGCGCCAAAGAACTGGACTCGCTGGGAATCCGCTCCTTTGCCGACGGCAACTTCGACGAACTCATCGCGCGGGTGAACGACCAGTATTACGAATACGGCGATTCCCTGTTCCGCCCGGTGAACATTTTCCTGAAGGGTCCGGAGATGGATTTGCCGAACGGGATTACGTTCCGCGAGGGGGAAGGGGTGCTGCGCAAGCGTGCTCGGCTCCGCTGGTGGGTCGACCCGAAGGACGCTTCCCTTCGCGATATCGTTTTCCAGCCGGGCGTGGAACTGCCCGATTGCGACGTGGCCCCGGGAGTCCGCTGCAACGCCTTCTACGGCGAGGCGGAACGCCCCGTGTTCTTCGGGCACTACTGGCTGACGGGACTTCCGCACTTGATTCGCGAGAATGTCTGCTGCCTGGATTACAGCGTTGCCGGTTACCGCGGTGACGGGCGGCTTGTCGCTTACCGTTTCGACGGCGAGCAACGGCTGGACGAAAGCAAGTTCGTGTGGGTGGAGGCTGTTTAGACGAGAGACATGAGACGAGAGACGAGAGAGGGAATTGTCCTGAGCGGAACGATGACGCAGTCGAAAACAACAAAGTTGATTGCGTGTATGAAAATGATGGCCTCGCTAAAAATTTCCGCGATTCTGCTGGTGGCTTTCTTGCTGTTGACGTTCTGGGGCGTGCTGGCGCAGGCGAATGCCGAAAGTCTCGGAGCCTCGGTTGCTGTGGCGACCGACCGCTTTTTCGGAAGCTATTTCGTGTGGGCCCTGGGCTATGTGCCCCTGCCAGCGTTCAAGGCGGTCGCCGCGTTCAGCGTGCTGCACTTGATCCTGTGTTTGGCTTTCCGCATGCCGCGCGGGTGGCGCCATTCCGGGCTTTGGTTGATGCATTTCGCCCTGATTGTCCTTTTGCTCGGGAGCCTTGTCGGGAGCGAAGTCAAACGGGAATATAACGGCTATGCGGTCGTGCCTGCCGAGATTGTTGGCGCTGTCTCGCCGTTGCAGGCGGAAGCGGCTCCGCTTTCCGGGGCCCGCGACTTGCGGCTTTTCCGTGATGACGATAGCCTCGGCCTTGCCCCTGTCGAAATCGACGAGCAGGAACTCAAGGGAGGCTGGCCTTACTTTGTCCAGTACCGCGGCTTTGTGGAAATGGCGCCGGGGAAGAACGTGGCCATGTACAAGGTACTTTACGACCCGTTCCATTTTGTTCCGTACGCGTTCATGGTGATGTTCCTGCTGGGGGCGGCGCTCCATTATTTTGTGAAAGTGCGCGGAAACAAGGCGCATGGTGTCGATCGTGGCTCGGCTGTGTCTGCCGCAAAGGCCATGCCGTTGCTGGCATTGCTGCTTGCCGCCTTGCCGATGGATGCTCATGCCACGGCAGTTCCGGTTCCGCTCTGGGAGGCCCTGCATTCCGATACGCCTGTCTTGGTGGATGGCGTTATGCGTCCTTTTGATTCCTTTGCGCGGGGTTTCCTGGATGACCTGAGCGGCCGCGTGACGTACAAGTGCCAGGAAGGCGACTCTTGTACGGGAAAAATTCCTGCCGTCGAAATTGTTCGCCAGGCCGTGCTGACTCCCGAAAAGACGCATGCCTACGCCATGTTCAAGGTGCTTCGTGGCGATGTCTCCGAGGCGTTGCACTTGCCGCCCGATTCGCGGTACGTGAGCTACGTGGATCTGGCGCTGTCGCGTGACCTGCTGGATTTTTACGCTAGCCGTAACGACGACCACCCAGCGACCGCTGAGATGAAGCGCCTGTACGGGAATGTTCGCCTGTACGAGTCGGTAGTGAGCCGCTCGGCGTTCTCGGTTGTCAATGAAAAACCAAATTTTCGGCTTTCGCTGGAGGTGCTGTACCACCATGTGAATCTTGCGCTGTGTGGCTTTGTCGCTGCCTTCCTCGCTTGTTTGCTTTCGGCATTGAATATGATTTTCCGGTCAAGGAAGTTGGATGTCGCCGCAAATGTGCTGTGTGTTGCGACGGCGGTAATGCTCACGGCAATGTTCGCGATGCGCTCCTATGTGGCCGCCCGTCCGCCGATGTCTAGCTTGTACGAAATCGTATTGCTGGTGGCGCTGCTCATGATGGCGTTTGAGTCCGTTGCGTTTTTCCGCTGCAAGAACCGGACCTATGCCCTGATCCTTCCGGTGACCTTGATGGCCGCGGTGCTGCTGTTCTTCGCGAAGTTCGTGCTGGAACCCGGCGACACCTTCCGCCCGATTCCCGAAGTGCTGAATTCCTCGGTGTTCCTCACGCTGCACGTGTTCACGATCGCGCTTGGCTTTGCCGGCATGATATTGTCGGGGGTGGTGTCGCACCTGGTGCTCTTCCGCGGGAATGCCGCGCTTCCGTCGCCTGAACAGCCGAAGGGTTCGCCCCTGTATGCGCTGATGTACGGGACGCTCGCGTTCGGCGGTGTGTTTACGATTCTCGGGACGCTGCTCGGCGGCGTGTGGGCCGACTTTGCGTGGGGACGCTTCTGGGGATTCGATCCCAAGGAATGCGGTGCGCTGTTCGTGATTCTCTGGGCGATGCTGCTCTTGCATCTGCGTGCCGGTCGGCTCGTCTCTCCGCGCGGGGTTGCGCTCTTGAATGCGTTCAGCTCCATTGTCACGTTCCTCTGCTGGTTCGGGATAAACTTGCTCGGGGTCGGGTTGCACAGCTACGGATTCCAGGGCGGTACGGCTGCGTGGCTTATCGGCTTCGTTGTCGTTGATACCCTGGCGATTGGGGTGCTTCAGGTTCGAGGCTCCAGGCTCGAGGCTCCAGCCCCTACCCACTAACCACTCCCTCCTCTCTCGTCTCGGTTGGTGAGCCTGCCGAACCACGTCTCTCGTCTAAATTCTATATTTCCCTCCATGTTACAATGGGACACGCTTCTTTCCGCTACGCGCTACGGGCACCCGGCCGATCCGGACCCGAACCGTTCCGATTTCCATCGCGACTATGACCGCATCGTCTTCTCGACGGCATTCCGTCGCCTTGGTCGCAAGACTCAGGTCCACCCCTTTTCGGTGAACGACCACGTACACAGCCGCCTCACGCACAGCCTCGAAGTTTCTAGCGTGGGCCGCAGCCTTGCCATCACCGTCTATCACCTGATTAAGGAACATCTGCCCAAGTACGTGAACGAGTACCAGTTCGGTACGATTGTGCAGTCGGCGTGCCTCGCGCACGATATCGGCAACCCGCCTTTCGGCCATGCGGGTGAGGCGGCAATTCGCGAGTGGTTTCGTAAGAACCGCAACAGCGCCCCGCTCCGGGACCTGAACGACCGCGAGATGGCCGATTTCGAGAATTTTGACGGCAACGCCCAGGGTCACAGGATTCTGAGCAAGCTGGAATACCACTTCCTGGACGGCGGCATGCGCCTCACGTACGCGACCATCGGTTCGATGATCAAGTATCCGCGCCTCGCCATGTACGGGACGCCCACGAGCCTGTTCTCGACGGAAGCTGACCTGTACCGCGAAACGGCGGATACGCTCGGCCTGCCGGAAATCGCCAAGGGCCAGTGGGTGCGCCATCCGCTGGTGTACCTCATGGAAGCCGCCGACGACATCTGCTATTCCATCCTCGACGTCGAGGATGCGATCGAGCTCGGTATCTTGACGTTTGCCGACGTGCGCGGCATGTTCTCGTACCTCTGCGGCCCCGACGTGGATATCGACCGCGAATACGAGGAAAATGGGCAGAACTTCCGCGACTTCCTGAGCAGCATCCGCGGACACGCTATCCAGAACTTGATCGACGACGTGGCCGTCCTTTTCATGAAGAATTACGAAGCCATCATGGAAGGCTCGCTCCAGAAGCACTTGATTGACCTTTCCCGCAGCGAGACGATGGAGGGCATCCGCATCGCGAAGCGCTTGGGCGTGGAACGCATCTATCCCGACCGTCGCAAGACGGAACTGGAAGTGGGCAGCTACACGACGCTCAGCACCGTGCTCGACGCCTTCATCAACGGTGTCCACGACTACCGCGAGAACGGCAAGAACTCCTACCGTGCCGACCGCATCGTGCGCCTGATCGGCCAGGCGAAAATTGGCCAGAGCGTCACGGCCGCGGAAGCGTACCACCAGGTCCTCGACTTTGTGAGCGGCATGACGGACAACTATGCGACCTACCTGGCGCGCCAGATTGGCGGGTTGGTCATGGGGATTTGATGGTCTGGTTGTTCGACTACGACCTGACCCTGTACGGCGAGGAGGAACGCCATGTCCTCGTTTCCCTGGACCGCCGCATTTCTGCCTACGTGCAGAAGACGATTGGCGGTACGTTCGAGCATGCCTCGGAAATCCGGACGGAGTATCTGCACCGCTACGGCACGACCCTTGCAGGGCTCATGGCTTTGCACGGCACCGACCCGGACGACTTCTTCGACTTCATCCACGATTCCCGATACCTGGTTTACCCGGTCCCGGCACCGGCGAAGCGCGACCTGCTGCTTTCTCTGAAGGGCCCGCGCGGCGTGTTTACGAACGGTCGCCACGACTGGAGCGAGGCCGGGATGCGCTCGATGGGGATTTTGGACTGCATGGATTTCGTGTTCGACCTGAAGGCTCTCGGCTGGGTCGGCAAGCCCCACGACATCGCCTACGAAAAGATGGAAAACTTCCTGAAGGAGCGCCTCGGTGCCGACTTCGATGCTTCCGGCATTGTCCTTTTGGAAGATTCCCTGCGAAACCTTGAACCCGCCCATGCCCGCGGCTGGACCACGATTCTTGTCAATCCGGTCGTGGAGGCTCCCGCTTGGGTGGATTTTCACATTCCCCATTTGCTAGATTTAGACAAGATAGTCGATAAATTACCTTACTAGAAACGTTTTCGAAAGAATCTTATGAATAGAATTTCCTTTTCCGTGGTTTGCCTCCTGTGCCTGATGCTGTCCCCGCTGTTTGCGTCCCCGGCCATCCCGGTCGCCGCACGTAACGGGTTTAAGAACATGACCGTGACCACGGAGTATTCCGACCTGCTCAAGGAAAAGAACGCGCGGAACGATTCCCTGCTCCCCGCGCTTGATGGCGACAAGGCCTTTGCCGAAGTGCTCCGCCTGAACCCGAATTTCTGGAGCCTGGGTGGCGCCATCGACAAGGAAGCCTCGCTCGTGACAAAACTGAACGCGAAGGTGATCTTTATCGACGGTATCCGCGAGGAACCCTACTGCGAACTTGAAAAGGGCTCGTCGAGCGATGCCGGCACCTGGAACGTGCGCATCGGCGTCGACTTCGTGTCGGGCGGCTCGAACATCGTGCATATCCACGTGCAGCAGTGCCTGGACTACGTTCGCGACGAACTGGGCTATGCCGTGAAGAAGGGTGACAAGGTTATCGTGGTCCCGCCCAAGAAGGTCCTGGACAAGATCAAGAAGAGCGAGATTCCCGACGCCATCGACCTTGACCTGCAGCAGACTCTCCTCAAGGCCCACGAAGAAGTCGAACGGGACGGCAAGTGCCCCAAGGATATCGAGGCCTACATCATCTTGATGAATGTCTACAACCAGGTGAAAAAGGCGAAGATGGATTACGTTGTCATCAACGACCAATTGAACAAGCAGCGTAACGGAGGCCTGCGTGTGCAGAGCTGCGCCTTCAGCCGCGAGTGGAACAAGCGCTACCAGGAAAGCGCGAGCTTCGAATGTGATATTGACAATGACCGCTGCCTGTACCGTCAGGAAAACGACGGCGATACGGAATGGCATATAAACTACGATCAGGACCGTTTTGAGTACATCAACAAGAAATTCTTGTTCTTCAATCGCAACCCCAAGAGCATCCACAAGGGCGGAACCATGCTGGATTTGCGCCTAATCCGCCTCTCTACGACTCTTTATCTGGAAGCCTATATCAACCTGAAGGGTGAACCTGTGACACTCGGGCTCGTGATTGTCCCTGGCGAGAAGACCATCGAGGATTACGAAGATAACAGCGCCACTGCCGAAGAAGATGGCGAAATGATGGAATAACTCAAAAATATGTGACGAGGTTCTCGTAACTTTGTCTTTGATGATGAATAAGACGAATTTTTTGCACAAATTCGTCTTTTTTTATATAAATTGGCGAGAAAGAAGAATGGATTGCGAATAAGATGAACGCAAACAAAACGAAGAGGAAAAAATGAAGAACAAGATACTCGCCTTTGCCGTGTTTTTTTTCTTTCTTGCCGCATGTTCTGACGATTCCTCGGTGTCGACGCAGAATCCGGGTGGTGCGTCGAACATCAGGAGTTCTTGTAAGTTTGACGATTCTGTCCTTGAGGACGTTGCCGCCAATGCGGGCGTCGCCTTGAAAAAAATGGTTTACGACGATTCCTTGGGCAGGCGAGGGCCAGAACGATTCTTTTTTGCCGAGACTGCCGGGGATTCCGCAGTCATTTCGCTTACGGGGCTTGCCGATGCCTGTAACAGGTTGATTCGAAATGTCGATGTGCGGCTCGAAAGCGATACGCTCTATGCCACCTTGAAATATGCCCCGGATGTCATGACCCAGTGCCTCTGCTTCTGGGTGGACATGTCGTTTACCATCGAGAAGAAGTTCTTGGGCGATTCCGTGAAGACGCTTGTCATAGGCAACGAAATTTTCACAAGGGTTTACCAAAGGGAGGCTCTTGCTAACGATGACAATGGTGAGTCGGATTGATTGTCGGGCCAATTTTCCGTTTTTTTGAAAAAAACATCCTAATTGCCGGTTTTCCGGCATAATTTTATTATATATTTAATACGGAGTGAATTTTATAAGGAGTCCTTATGAAGAATCTTGTTAAGCTTTCCCTTTTGGCGGCAATGGTTGCCGCTCCTGTCATGGCCGATGAAACCTTCGGCGGTATCGGTGTGACTATTTACCAGATTCGCGAAGGCGTCAAGGTCGCCGAAGTTATCCCGGGTACACCCGCTGCCGATACCAAGCTCCAGGCGGGCGATGTGATCACCGCTGTCGACGGTGTCAGCCTCCAGGGCAAGGATATCGAAGCTTCCAAGGACATGCTCCGTGGCCAGGTGAACAAGCCGCTCGAGATTACCTACGTGAGCGAAGGCGAAACCTACAAGGAAACGCTCCGCCGCACCCAGATTACCGTGAAGGATATCGAAGGCAAGTCCGTGCAGAGCTGGTATGGCGACAAGGCCGAAGTGAACTCCCACGAACTCGAGGCTTTCGCCAGCGCAACGCAGTCCGACAAGCAGCTCGTCGCTGTCCTCCAGAACGGCAACCTCGTGAAGGAAGAAGTCAAGGCCTCTTCCGCCGGTCTCAACGGCGTCTACATCGAGAAGGTGAACGAGTTTGAACCCAAGGTCCAGAAGTCTAACGCTGTCCGTACCGGCGACGCCACTCTCCGCGGCTTTACCCGCGAAGCCGTGAGCTTCGGCCTCAAGTCCGCTGGCACTGCCGTGGTGAGCATCCTGAGCGCCGACGGCGAACTGGTGGCCACCCTCCGCGTCGACAACGCCAAGGCCGGCATCAACACGATCTCTTGGGACGGCAGCCAGCTTACGAGCGGCCGCTACATGGTGAGCATCGACCACAACGGTTCCGTCAGTGGAAAGATGGCCGTGCTGAAGTAGTTCGGCAGCAAAATTTTGCAAGGGGACCCGGTCTTGTTGGCCGGGTCTTTTTTTGTGTTCGTCTTTGTTGAAAAAAAAGCAAATTCGTTCTTACTGGCGAACTGTGATTTGCTATCTTATCGCGCAACGTGTTTTTATTGAGAACCCATAGTCTCCTGTGGGCCGTTTTGCTGTTTGCATTGGCTGCCCTCTGTGCTCCTGCCGCGTTTGGCGAGGAGATGACCCGCTTTGAACTGGAAGAGCGAGTCCAGGAGGAAGAGGACACGACGGAAGTCACGTGGATGAACGACACGTCCGGGGTTGATACTATCGAGTACCATGCGATAGACCTCGTCTACGATGTGGAAAAGTCCACGTTCAACCTGAACAACAGCGCTCAGCTGAAATACCGCACCGCCACGCTGGATGCCGACACCATCCTGTTCGACCAGGAGAACAGCATGCTCGTGGCAACCGGCGAGCCTGTGCTCCGTGAAACGAAGAATCCGTCGTTGTCGGGCATGCGTCTCAAGTACAACATGAAGAGCCGCATTGGCGAGATATACTATGCGACGACGTACCAGGACAACCAGCAGCTGAACGGTATGGAGGTCCGCCGTCTGCCGGACACGCGTATCCAGATTTCCCGCGGCGACTTCAGCACCTGTAACGATTCGACTCACCAGCATTTCTACTTCTATGGCCGCCGCATGGTCGTGAAACCGAAGGAGACCATCACTGCGCGTCCTGTGGTCCTGAATATCGCCGATGTCCCCGTGGCCGTGCTCCCGATGATTGTCTCCCCGCTCAAGAGCGGTCGACGCTCCGGTCTCCTGACTCCGAAGTTCGGTGGCGACCAGAAGCAGGGCTTCTACATGAGCAACCTGGGCTACTACTACGCCCCCAACGACTACTGGGATGCCACGTTGAAAGGGGACATTATCGAAGGCGAGGAGGGCCGGTTCGAACGCTCCACGCTGACGGGCGAGGCCCGGTACAAGATCCGCTACGTGCTGGACGGAAACATTTCTTACACCAGCTATCTCGAGGAATTCGACCTTGCGAACAGCGGCTACGACATCCGGTTCACGCATAACCAGAACCTGACTCCCGACGGCAGGAACACGTTGAGCGGTTCCGGTTCGTTTGTGAGTTCCCGCAGCGTGCGTAAGGATAACGCGTTGGATGCCGAGACCATCTTGAACCAGCAGGCGAACGCCCAGCTGACCTATTCCGGCAAGTTCGGCACGAACAAGAGCCTTACCGTGAAGTTGAGCCAGCAGCACAACCTGACGACCGACTTGATGGAACGCCAGATTCCCGATATCCAGTACCGTATGAGCGGTCCGGTTTTCAACTTTGAACTCGACGAGGACGAACTTGCTTCCGATGACGGGTCTATTGAAAAGTATCTGGAAAAGTTCAACTACAGCTTTACGAACAGGGCGAACGTCTATACGCGCCGCACCCAGGATACCATCAATAACGAGGACACTACGGCGAAGTACTACGGCTACACGGGCAACTACTCGTTGGATTATTCCGGCTCGCTGTTCGATGTCATCAACTTGACGCCGAGGGCGTCGTTCACGGGCTACTGGACGGGCCGTTCCTGGATCAATCCCGAGGATTCCGCGAAGTACCGCAAGGCGCGCACGACGTTCGAGCCTTCCGAAGGGAACTTTGGTGAGGCGGCGTACAACCACGACTACAGCATTACAGCCGACACGAAACTTTACGGTATATGGGTCCCGGAAATAGGGCGCTTTACGGGCGTGCGCCATGTGCTTTCGCCCAGCGTGTCGTACACGTATGCGCCTGAAATCGATACGGTGAAGACGTTCGCTCCGCATCCGCTCTTGGGCCAGCGTCCCTACCAGATAGAGCAGAAGACGGTGGGTTTTGGCGTGAACAACGACTTTGACCTCAAGTACCTGAAGGTGGTCGGCCACAAGGCCGATACGACCAAGGGCGATACGGCGAAGTCTGTCGAGGACCAGTACGGGACGCGGCGCCTGCTCACGACCCGCCACAGCACGTCTTATAACTTTGCCGCCGATTCGCTGCAGTGGTCCGACATTTCGTCGAGTTTCGGCCTCCAGATCCTGCCGGACTACATGTTCACGGTCCGCACGACGCACAGCGTCTATCACCGCTATACCGACGAGCCGACCAAGGCACAGATCCCGGAACTGACGTACTGGAGTTACGAACTTTCCCGTGCGTTCCACTGGAACGGGCAGTTCAACGCGGGCCTTCCTTCGCAGATGGGCAAGTACGAAATGCTCAAGTGGAGCTTCGGTCTCGACTACCGTTACACGTTCTCGAGTACGCGTGTGGCGCGCGACCTGTTCAAGGACAACATATCGCACTCCACGGAAATTTCGGCGTCCTTCCAGCCCACGGTGAACTGGGAAATGACTTACAGGACGCGCTACGATTACAACGAGGGCCGCTTCGTGACGCATGCGTTCACGTTCAACCGTTCGCTGCACTGCTGGCAACTCGACTTCAGCTGGACCCCGACAGGGCCCGCTGCGGGCTGGAGCTTCTCCATCTACGTGAAGGAAATTCCGGACCTCAAGCTGAACGCCGGCAGCACCGACACGAAGAGCAACTCCAAATAATGTGAATTTTGGATGAACCCGAAAATGGATATTTTGGATAAAGTAACTAAACTGGACGCGTCGGATTTTGACGAGGTCGTATTGGCGAGCGGTTCGCCGCGCCGCAGGGAAATCTTGACGCAAATCGGGATGAAGTTCAGGGTGGTCGTCTCGAACGACGAGGAAGCCCCCGTTTCGAAAAATCCCCTGGATTTCCCTCGCGAGAACGCCTGCGCGAAGGCGGTGGCCGTGTCGGCCCGGGAACGCGATTCCCTGGTGCTCGGCTTCGACACCCTGGTTTTCCTGGATGGCGAGCCCCTCGGCAAGCCCGGAACCCCGGAAAAGGCCCTAGAAATGCTCAAACGCCTCAACGGAAGGTCCCATAAGGTGGTCACCGGGGTGGCCGTGGCCCGGAACGGGGCACTACTTTGTGCTACAGAAGAGGAAACGGAGGTGTTTTTCAGGAACAACTCCTTACAAGAGCTTGAAGATTATGTAAATTCTAAGGACCCGATGGACAAGGCGGGGGCTTACGGCATCCAGACACAGGGCGCCAGGCTCATTAGCGGAATTCGCGGGTGTTACTATAACGTTGTCGGGCTTCCGGTGGCCCGTCTGTTGGATGTATTGGGAAGGTTGAAGGAAAGAACATGATTCCTATTGAAGATAAACGTACTGACGAATCTCTAGGTGCCTATTTCGTACGCGCCCGTGAAGCGCATTCCCTGACCGTAGAAAAACTTGCTGCCGCGACGAAGATTTCGGTGCAGCACATCTCCTCTATAGAAAAAAGTGATTGGAAGGCCTTCCCTGTAGAGGCCTATTTGCGCAGTTATTTGAACTCTCTTTGCACCAAACTTGGGCTCGATACCAAGAAGGTGATGGAGTGGTACACGAAGGAAAGTGGATCGCAGTATATGAACGTATCTCTAGATACGGCAATAACTTCCACGATTTCGCCAATGGCCGAGGAGAACGTCAAGAAGCATAGCAAGGCGATTCCCATAGTCATTATTTTGCTCGGACTAGGGTTCCTGGCCGCGATGCATTTCATGGACCAGCTAGGGCGGTTCGACGAGTCCGGCGACGCTGCCAAGAGTGATTCCGCCGTGGTCGAAGAGTCCGAAAACGTCACCCCGTCCGAAATTCCCGAAGGCGCGGAGGCCGTTCCTGCGGATTCCCTGCGTGCCGATTCCATCGCCGCCGCCAAGAAGGATTCCGCCGAGCGCAACGGCTCGGTGAGCCAGGCCGTCGTGGACGAGGCCATCAAGAAGTCCGACCGTCCGGCTTCTGCGACGATATTCATTTCTTCTACGTCCAAGAAGGACGAGAAGGTCGTGCCCGCGCCCAACAACGGCAACACGAAGCTCGAACTGATCGGCTCCGGTACCGCCCGCACGTGGATTGGACTGAAGCACCACGACGAAGACGACATGTTCCTGAAGGAATCCAACATTTCCATCGCCGGCACGAAGATGGTCTACAACACGAAGGACACGATTCTCGTGATCATCGGCGAACCGCGCGCCATCTCGAAGATGATTCTGAACGGCGTGGAAACTCCGCTTCCCGAAATGCAGTTCGGCCGCGTGACCCGCTTCCGCGTGTTTGACGGCAAGATTGTTGGCAGGGGGAACTAATGCGTTGCTCTAAGATTTCTCGCAAGACTAGCGAAACTTCCATTGAACTTTCTTTGAACCTGGACGAGGCCGGCCGCGGCAAGATCGATTCCGGGAACGCCTTCCTGGACCACATGCTCGACCTGTTCCAGGTGCATGGCGGCTTTAAGCTCGACTTGACTTGCAAGGGCGATGTCGAGGTGGACATGCACCACAGCATGGAAGATATCGGCATCGTGCTCGGACAGGCGCTTGTGGAATGCCTGGGCGACAAGAAGGGAATCGAACGTTACGGTTTTTACTTTGTTCCAATGGACGAGGCCCTGAGCCGCGTGTGCATCGACTTCAGCAACCGCATCGGCTTTGTGTGGAACGTGAACTTGCCTGCGGCGATGGCCGGCGGCATTGAAGCGAGCATGTTTGAACATTTCTTCAAGAGCGTTTGCGAAAATGCCCGCATGAACTTGCACGTGGAACTGTTCTACGGCAGCGACAACCACCATTGCCTGGAAAGCATCTTCAAGGCTTTCGCCCGCGCCGTCGCGATGGCCGTGGCCCCCAGCCGCAACCAGAAAGGCATTCCCAGCAGCAAGGGAGTGTTGTAGTATAGGGGCTAGGATCTAGAATCTAAAGGCTAGGAAAAGTTGTTTGGATTGTGTCATGCCCGCTTTAGGCGGGCATCTCCTTTTTTGTCTCGTTCCTCGCGCCTCGAACCTCGCGCCTCTCTCGTCTGTAGGAGCGAAGCTCCGTTCTCTCGTCTCTCGTCTAAATCCTCGGTACTCTCACCTTGTCGCCGGCATTCAGGTGCTCGAGCGATACTCCCGCATTCACGGACTGCAGTGCAGACAACACGTAAAAGCGGGGGAGGTTCTGCGAACCGGCACCGTAGGTACGGCGTAACAGCTTGAAGAGGTCGTCGCCTTCGCGGGCTTCCACGGTCTTGTACAGGCTCGCGTTCGACGGGTCGGACTGGAGGGCGGAGAGCGCCCTGCTGAACTTGTCCATGAACACCTCGGCGCTGTTGTCGATCTTCTCCTTCGCGTGGGACTCGTGTCTCTTTTCGCCCTTTGTCGAAGCATGCTTCTGTCCCGGTTTCTGCGGGAGGGCGAGTGTCGGGGCCTTGAAGGCGTTGAGCGTGAGCTGGGCCTTGCCGGAATCCTTGCCGGGTATGATCTTTTCCGCGGCGATGATGGAGTCCACGGTGGCGATGTAGTGCTCGTCTGGCCACGCTAAAAGCGGCATTTTTTTGTCTATTTCGACGATTTTCGCAACGGGAGCGTCGTTCCCGCAGGCAACCAAAAGCAATGCAGCTATTCCGAGGATTCTTTTCATGACTCCAAAAATACTATTTTCGCTTGCCAAAATCCCGAAATTCTTTTAAATTTGGGACTTTCAAACTCACTTCAATAGGAAGTTAATACAATGAAAGAAGGTATCCACCCTAACTATCAACCGGTCGTGTTCGTCGATGCGAATACGGGTAAAGAATACATCACCCGCTCCACGAAGTCTTCCGCCGAAAAGAAGACTATCGATGGTGTTGAATATAGCGTGATTTCTTTGGAAATCACCGCTGATACCCATCCGTTCTGGACGGGCAAGCAGCATCGCGTGGATACGGCTGGCCGTATCGACCGCTTCAACAAGCGTTTCGCTGGCAACATCACGGGCGCAAAGCGCAAGACCCGCAAGGCCGCTCCGAAGGCCGAAGACGCCGAATAATTTTAGCGGATGGCCCTCCCGCCAAGGGAGGGCTTTTCTTCATGAACGTTTCTACAATGAGGATAACAATGAAAAAACAGCTTACATTGGTTGCCGCCGCCCTCGTTGCCTTTGCAATGACTGGGTGCGATAAGAAGGGTACTGTCGAAGGTGTTGTTCTTGACCCGTTCACCGGCAAGAGCGTCGAAATACCCACTGTTTGGATGGATTCTACCATCTACGGTACGCAGTCCACGAAGTACAAGTACAAGGACTTGCTCAAGGAAGGTAAGTTCAAGTTCGAAAACGTGCCGGTGGGCACCTACCGTATCCTGACCCGCCGTTCGAAGTATATCCTCGGCCGTGGCACGGTTACGACTACCGAAGAAAATCCGGATGCAGTCGTTACGCTCTACAGCTACAGCGACCAGGTCGATCCGGGTCTGTACAAGGGCAGCGAACAGGGCCCGGTCAAGATTTCCAACGAATGGGTTATCTGGTCCGTGAACTGCGGTGAAACTTCCGGTGCCGGTTACCGTCTGGAAATGCCGCAGGTTACCGAAGCCGCCAAGCTCCCGCCTGCCGAAGCTGAAAAGAATGCCAAGAAGGGCAAGGGCAAGAAGGGCAAGAAGGCTAAGAAGGCCGCTGTCGTGAAGCCGGACATCAAGATGCTCCCGCTCCCCGCTCCGCGCGTCATGGACGGCAAGCTCGACGTGTTCTACCGCAACGCCAACTCCGTCTCCACTCCGCTCATCGCCACGACCTATCCTGCTGTCGAAGCCCCGATCGCTTCCCACAAGGATTGCACCGGCTTTGGCGAAGGCGAAACCAAGGGTCTCTTTGCTGACAAGTCCAAGGGCACCGCTCTCACTGTGACGTACAGGGCCGAAGGCCTCTACGAAATCACGGGCGAACTCCCGAAGGGCAAGCAGATCATCCAGTTCACTCAGGATGGCAAGGCTCTCCAGACTTACTACTTCGAAGTCAAGTAGTTCAGTATAAACTATTGAAAGATTCCCGTGCATGAAAGTGCGCGGGAATTTTTTTTGTGCCTCCGCCGTTTGAGATTCCTGCGATAATTGTGTTTGTGGCAATTGGGGGGAACGGGATGTGCCGATTGTAAAAAAAATCTAAAAACAAATTATATTGGCGTTTTTTGGCCGTTTTGCGGGATGCCAATCTTACGAACTACTTACGATTCGGTTAAAAAACCTGCAAAAATTCTATCTTGTACGGCAAGATTGTCTGTATCATATTGGGGAAATAATATAGATGAAAAAGATCAGGAGCTTTTCTTCTTTCTACGTGCTCTCGTTCACGCAGGTGGCCGTTTCGACCATAATTCTCGCTTACATGGAATTCATCCTCAACCGCCTGGGCTTCACGGCGACGAGTTCATGGGAGTTCTACGTATTTCACCTGCTGTTCCTGCTGCCCTGCGTGCTCCTGCTGACTCCGGCGGGATTCCTTTCTGACAAGTATCCCAAGGAGAAGGTCCTTTTCTGGACCACGTTCCTCTCTTTCCCAGTCGTCGGCCTGTTCTGTGCCGGGGTCTATCTCTCGAATTTGGGCATGATGCTTTCGGCTGTCGGAGCTTTCTTTATCCTTCAGGCTTTCCAGAGTCCCGCGAAGAACGGCTACATGAAGGAACTGGTGGGTGTGCGTTCCCTGATGAAGGGCAGCGGCATCCTGATGATTGTCACGTTCTCCGCCCTGATGCTTTCGGGTGTCGCGCTCGCCTTCGCCATTAGGGAAGGGGTGATCTTGCCCGTGCTCTACACGCTCGGCGGCCTGCAGGTTGTCGGCTTGCTTGCCGCGCTGCGCCTGCCGTCTATCGGTGCCTACGATGCCGACCTCAAGTTCCCCTGGAACCGCTACTGGAACCTGCTGTTCATGCGCCGCAAGATGGCCAAGGTCTGGAGGAACCATGCGCTCCGCCAGTCCATCATAGGCCTCTCGATGTTCTGGATGATGATCTTCCTCATGGTGTTCATCATACAGGACCAGTTCAGTTCGGGTTCCCTGTTCAACCAGGACGTGCTCGCGAACTACGCCATTTTCGGCACGGCGATCGGCCTTATTGTCGGGTTCGTGTTTGCGATGAAGATGTCCCGCGACTTTATCGAGACGGGGCTTATCCCCATGGGTACGGCCGGTGCAGCGATTCTCGTTTTCCTGATCCCGCTTATCGCGCGTCCTTATAACGCCATCGCCTTTGCCCTGCTCGGGTTCTGCGGCGGTATCTACATGCTCCCCATGTTCGCGATGCTCCTCTACAACACGAAACCGCGTTCGGCGGGCCACGTGCTTTCGCTCAGCAACATGGTGCAGAACCTGTGCATCCTCGTGTTCGAGATTTTGGCTGTCGCCGCCATCCGCTATTTTGCTGTCGACAGGATGGCCCTGTTCTTCGCGTTCGGCATCATCTGCCTTGCAGGGACGATCTGGGCGCTCTGGGCCATGCCGCAGACGCTTTTGCGCCAGCTCTTGCGTTCGGCGCTCTCGATGCATTACAAGTTCCTCGTCACGGGCGTGCAGAACATCCCCTGGGAAGGCCCCGTGCTTCTGGTGGGCAACCATATCTCGTATATCGACTGGGCGATGATCCAGATGGCGAGCCCGAGGCCGTTGCGCTTCGTCATTACGCGCAGACCCTTCGAGAAATGGTACATCCGTCTGCTGCTTTCGCAGATGGAGACCATCGACCTCGACATTTCCAACCCGGGCCCGGCGATGGAAGAGGCCCGCAAGGCGCTCCTGCGCGGCGAGGCCGTGGTGATGTTCCCCGAGAACGTGATGACCACGACGGGCAACATGAACCGTTTCCGCCTGGACTATTCCTCCGTCGTGAAGGATGTCCCGCGCCTCAAGATTTTGCCGTTCTATGTGCAGGGCCTGTGGGGGAGTAACTACTCCATGGCCGATGCCGGTTTCAAGGACATGGTGCACAGCGGCGGGCGTATCGTCTCGGTCGCCTTCGGCAAGGAACTGCCGCTCGACTCGACTCCCATGATGGTGAAGCGCGCGGTGCAGGAACTTTCCATTACCGCATGGACGAGCTATATCCGCAGGCTCCGTCCGGTGGCGTCCGCATGGATCCGCACGGTGAAGCATATCGGTAGCGGCCCCTCGGTGTATAGCCCCGACGGCAACCACCTTTCGGCGAACGCGCTTGCGACGGCGGCTCTTTCGTTTGGCTCCATCATTGAAAAGCTGACCAAGGGCGAGCAGCAGGTAGGCGTGCTTATCCCGCCTTCGGGCCCGGGCATCATCGTGAACATGGCCTGCCTCATCAAGGGCAAGACGGTGTACAACCTGAACTACACCAACACGCCCGACACGATGGACTACTGCTGTAACGTGGCCGACGTGAAGACCATCATCACGGCCCGCGTGTTTATCGACAAGCTCAAGCAGAAGGGCGTGCCGATGGACCAGCTCCTCGACAAGTACAAGGTCTACTATATGGAAGACCTCAAGGAGAAACTCCACAAGTCGACTCTCGTGAAGAATTTCCTGCGCGTGCTGATTTTGCCGGCCTGGTACCTGGAACTGCGCTTCTTCAAGAAGGTCAGCCTCGACGACGTGGCGACGATTATCTTCAGTTCCGGTTCGGAAGGCCGCCCGAAAGGTGTCGAGCTCACGCACCTGAACCTGATGGGCAACATCAAGCAGTGCGAAAGCGTGCTTTTGCCCACCGCCGAGGATGTGTTCCTCGGTTCGCTCCCGCTGTTCCACGCGTTCGGCTTCTCGATCACGACGATGCTTTGCCTGGTGGAAGGCGTTCCCGTGGCGACCTGCCCCGACCCGACCGACGCGCGTCTCGTTTCGCGCATGTGCGCCCAGTTCAAGGTGTCGTTCATGGTGGCGACAGGTACGTTCCTGCGCATGTGGGGCCTGAACCGCGCCGTGCATCCGCTGATGTTCTCGCATGTCCGCGCCATCTACGCCGGCGCCGAGAAGATTCGCGAGGACGTACGCCAGCTTTACCGCAGCAAGTTCAAACTCGAGATTTTCGAGGGCTTCGGTTGTACTGAAACGACGCCTGTGGCGGCCGTGAACACGAGGGACGTGCTCATGGACGACTACAAGACCGTGCTCGAGGGCAACAAGCCGGGCACTGTCGGCGCACCCCTGCCGGGTACGCAGATCCGCATCGTGGACCCCGACACCATGGAAGAACTCTCCGTAGGCGAGGATGGCCTTATCCTCATCGGTGGCGCGCAGATCATGAAGGGTTACCTGAAGGATCCGGATCGCACGGCGCAGGCGATTGCCGTCATCGATGGCAAGCGCTGGTACAAGACGGGCGACAAGGGCCACGTGGACGAGGACGGTTACCTGACCATCGTGGACCGCTACAGCCGTTTCGCGAAGCTCGGCGGCGAGATGGTGAGTCTCGGTTCCGTGGACTTCAAGATTTCGGAATGCGCCCTGTTCGACGAAATTGACCACTTCGCGGTGGCCGTTCCCGACGGAAGCAAGGGCGAGAAGATCGTGCTCGTTTACGCGGGCGACAAGTCCGAAGACGAGGTGAAGGACATGCTTAAGCAGGTGGGGCTCCCGCCGCTGATGCTCCCGGGTGCCGTGGTGAAGGTCGACGAACTTCCCAAGCTCGGTAGCGGCAAGTCCGACGTCCAGACCGGCAAGAAAATCGCCATGGAACGCCTCGGAATCACCAATACCTAGTTTGTAAAAAACTAGATTTGCTCATTATGAAAAACATTCTTAAGTCCCTTCGGTTGGACCGTGGGGCGGCTATTGCCGCCGGTACGACCGCAGGCATTCTTGTTCTCGCATTCCTCATTTTTAACAATCTGACCGTCCCGTACGCCCGTCACTGGGATATCGAGTGGGGCTACATCAGCATCTTGGTGACATTTATCCTCCTTGTCGTCGGTGCTGTCGTGAACATCCCGTACATCGTCAAGAACGGCAAGTCGTTCCTGCCTTCGGGCAAGTCGTTCTGCTGGCTTGCGATAATCCTCGCCGTGTTCTCCATCTTCATGTTCAGCAACATCAGCAACACGCACCGCGTGCTGAGCGACGAGACGAGCTGGGAATCCATGGGCCTGCAGATGTACTTCCAGCATTCCGGCGGCGTCTGTAACGAGGGTATCTGGAAAGATGGCGTGCTCGACTGCAAGGTCGAGGTGAACAACTTCAAGGGCAAGGCTCTTGGCTTTGTCTATTCGATCGTGTTCAACTTCATGCCTCCCAACCGCAATACGGCCCTGCTGGTGAACTACCCGTTCTTCATCCTGAGCCTCATCGCCTTCTTCCTCGCGCTTTCGAAGTGGTTCAAGAACGAGAAAGTGGCGCTTGCCGCGGTCGCGTTCCTGGGCGGTATGCCCATTTACCTGCTGCAGGCGCGCTCGGCCTCGACCGAGGTGCTCTACATCTGCCTGCTTGCCGTGCTCATGGCCTGGTATGCATTTGTCCCGACGAACAAGGTCACGTGGAAACACTTCCTGCTGACGGTGCCCCTGCTGGGCTTCTTTGCGCAGACCCGCCAGGAGACCGTTTTCGCGTTCATCCCGTTCGCCCTTTTCTACTACCGCTATTTCCTCGAGAGGCCCTACCGCCTCCCCGCATTCGTGCTTTCCGTGATTTTCGTGAGCTGGCCGTCCGTGAACACGATGGCCGCCTACCGCGGCTACGACTTCCAGGGCGGTGACCATGCGGCGCATTCCTTCAGCAACTTCTGGTACAACCTCAAGACGAACCTCGAGGTCATGCTGAACTTCAAGGACGACCCGAGCATGCCCGGAGTCATGGAAAACCCGTTCTACACGTCGTTTACCATTTTGCTGCTTGCGGCGACGGCCTGGCTCTTGTTCCGCCTGATTGCCCATCGCCGTTACTGGCGCGGGGCCCTGCTCGGCATCTTCTTCTGCCTCCAGATTTTTGTCATCATGTTCAACGTGTCGGGTACGTTCACCATCGACATCAACCAGCGTTACGTGCTGGTGGCGCTCCCGCTGTTCGCCCTGATCATGGCGCTCGGCCTCTACGACGCGCTCAAGTTCTGCACCAAGATGAACGACAACGGCGCCGCGGGCATTACCGTCGCCATCGCCGCCATCATGACGTTCGGCCTGATGTTCTTCCATGCGAACAGCTACCGTTCCAACATGCTTTACTACAAGAACAAGCTCCTGGCCGAGGAAGACTACCTGAACACGTACATCGCGACCTTGCCCCCGAACTCGATCTACATCTATTCGAGGCCGTGGCAGATGCTCGCCCAGGGACACAGCGCCTTCAGCGAACGCACCTTCATGGGCTGGGACACGGAGACATTTGCCAACTGGATGCAGGTTTCCGACGGCAACATTTACCTGGTCCGCGGTCAGGACGGCTATGGCGAGCTCAACCGCAAGAGCCGCGTGGTCGGCTTCAAGACGACCGACCAGATCGACGAGATCCTGGACGACTACAAGAACGAGCGCGTGCTGCTTGAACCCAAGCTGTTCGGCTATCCGCTCGCCGTCTACAAGATGAACGCCAAGAAGGGTGTTTCGGACTATACGATGAAGTTCCTCGTCTCCGACCCCGACAGCGGCAATTTTGTCATCACCAAGAAGTTCCCGGAAACGATTCCCTGCAGGTACA
>CAMZDZ010000026.1 GCA_947305535.1 uncultured Fibrobacter sp. | reverse complement strand
GGAAGCGTTCGATGACGCGTTCGAGCTGTTCCTTTTTGCGCTGCTCGTTTTCTTGTGTGCGCATCGCCACTTCTTCTTCTTCGGCGATGGTCTCGCGGAGCTTTTCGACGGTGCCCTTCACCTTGCGCATCTTGTGGCGGTGAATGCCAACCGTGTGCGTGCAGACCTCGTCCATAAAGTGGTGGTCGTGCGTAATCAGCAATACTTCGCCTTTCCATGCGCGCAGGAACCGGCTGAGCCAGCGCATCGACACGATGTCGAGATAGTTCGTCGGTTCGTCGAGCAACAGCATGTCGGGCTCGCTTGCGAGAACCTTCGCCAAGTTCAAGCGAATCTGGAAACCGCCCGATAAAAGCATCGGGCTCTTGTGCATCGATTCTTCGTCGAAGCCGAGACCGAACAGAATCGCTTCCACCTTGTGCTCTTCGAGCCAACCGTCTTCGTTGGGCTTGAGTACGCTGCAGGCTTCTTCGTGCACGGTCACGTGCTTGAAGTCGATATGCTGCTGCAGGTAACCTATGGTATAGTTCTTGGGAATGTCGATGGAACCGCCGTCGATGCATTCCTGGCCCAGGATCATCTTGAAGAGGGTCGATTTGCCGCAACCGTTGCGGCCTACGAGCCCCACGCGTTCGTGGCTTGCCACCAAGAAGCTGGCGCCGTCAAGCAGCACCTGCTCGCCAAAAGACTTGGAAACGTTCTGAACCTGAATCACGGAGGATAAAGATAGAAAATAGGCGCAAGGTTCGAAGCACGAGCTTCATGGCGGTTTAACATCTCCAAAACAATTCAGCCCCGGCGTAATGCCAGGGCTTCGTTTTTTATTTCGGTCCGACTTTACTTTTCGTCGTACCACCAGGATTCTTCGAGATCCGAGTCCTTCCGTTCGTGACGGATTTCTGCGGACTGGTTCCAGCCGAATTCCGGCTCTAGGTTTTCGCGCCAGTTGCGCGAGTTCTTCTGGGTCATTTTTTCTCCTTGCCGAGGTTTATTTCCCGGCGACTTGTGGATAATCTAACATATTTCCCCGCGAGAGGCAAATATTTTTCCGTAACCCTTTGAGGGTCAACAGGATATTTTTGTGCCTATCCGTGGGTTATGTTGTGGATAGAGTGTTGATAAATGTTGAAGGTGTGAATAGACGTTGAAGTTTTGTACTTCGCGCCGCTTCTAGAGCTTGTTCAGATCGATGATTTCGGGTTCTTCCGCCGTGTCCGGTTTTTCGGGGGCGGGGGATGCCGGCTGTTCCGGCGCAGGGGGTGCAGGTTGCTCCGGCGCGGCCGCCCCGGCTTCGCCCGCCGCGGTCGGCTCGGGCGGGTTGGCTGCGTCGCCCGCCGGCGCTTCTTCCAGTCCGCCTTCGGCGGCAAGGGCGCTGTCGGTCACCCCCAGGAGTTCGTCCTCGAGGATGGTCGCCTGCGAATCGGCGGGCAGTTCGGCGATTTTCGATGCCGCCTGCGCCCCGACGACGGGGACGAGCGGCTGCAGGATGGCGGGGAGCCTGTTCCTCCCGCCCTTGGAATCCTTGACGGTCAGGTCGAGCCCGTTGTTGCGGTAGAACTGGATGTCGCCGAGCACCTGCTCCACCCAGGACCTCCGCATGGGGTCCTTGCGCCAGTCTTCCGGGGCGGAGCGCGGCGGGTGCACCGGGTAGAACTGGACGAGGATGTCCTCGAGGGCGTTCCCGCCGTCAAGGGCCTCGCGCAGCATCCTTGCGCCGATGAATATCTGCTCGAGCCCGGTCCCTTCGCGCAGGGCGAGCATCCCCTTGTGCTTGGAGTCTTTCTCGTAGTTCATCTGGAAGTCGGAGACGTGCTTCACGAGCGACATGAGCAGCGCCGGGTCCACGCCGTGCGTGATGGCTGCCTCCATCACGGGCAGGCTGGAAAGCTGTTCGGCGGTCCAGGGGGTGCCGAGGTAGACGACCTGAAGCAGGTGGCGGTCGCCCTTGCTCGTGAGCGTCACCAAGTAGCGCTTGCCGAGCGTGCGCTTGAGTCTCTTGATGATTCGGATGCCGCGGTTCTTGAATTGCTTGTAGCCCACGAATGTCACCCCGAGGGTGTCCTTGAGTTGTTCGAGGTGCGGGGTCGTCGCGCGCTGGACTTCCTTGTTGTATACCCGCAGGATGGCGGGGAGGATGTACACCAGTTCCGGCGTGGCGCCTTTTTCGAGGCAGTCGTTGCCGAGCACGAAGTCGCCCTTGTTCAGGAGGTCGGTGACCTTGCCGAGCGAATATTCCAGGAACACGGTATTTTCGTCGACGGTCTTTTTCGGCGCGGGCGGGATAAGGATGGTCGTCACCGATAGCGCGAGGATGATGAGCGGGACGGCGATGCTCAGGATTTTCACCTTCCGGCTGTAGCGGAATATACGCCACCAGCTGCGCGCCTTGGGCGACCTCAGCAAGACAAGGGCGATGCTTCCGAAGATGATTGTCCAGATGACGACGAATTTCACGCAATCAATATAGGCAAAAAAGGCGTGGTCCGTAAGAAGATTTCTAATATTGGGGCATGATTGATGCCTTGAAGAATATTGTCGTCATCGGCGACCGCGTGCTCATAAAGCCCCTGGAGGCCTCCAACCGTACGGGCGGCGGCCTGTACCTGCCCCCGAGCGTCAAGGAGCGCGACGCCGTGCATACGGGTGTCGTCATGCGCGTGGGGCCGGGTTTCCCGATTCCCGCGAACCAGGATCCCGATTCCGTGTTCCGCGGCGAGCCCGCGGAAAAGGTGAACTACGTGCCGCTTCAGGTCCGCGAGGGCGACGAGGCTTTGTACCTGCACCAGAACGGATACGAAATTGAGGTCAACGGGGAAAGCTACGTCATTGTCTCGCAGAACGCCATCCTGCTCGTGGTGCGCAACGACCTCACCGACCTCGACATCGGCATAGACGGCATCTAGGCCGCGCCGCTAGTCGTTCTTGATGCAGCGGACATGGAAGTGGTCGTATTCTTCGGGGATGCCTCCAACGGCAAGGAATGTTCCTGGCCACGAGATATCGAAGGAATATGATGAAACTTCCTTGTCTGCCGAGATAGACCAGACAGATGACATTCCGTCCGCGCCTTGAGAGGGCCAAGCGGTAAAAGACACGTACGGGTCGCGGGAAAAGAATGGATCTATGAGTGCTCGATATTCCTCATTCTCTGCGTAATGTGAATCGGGTATTACTATGGTTCGCATTCCAAATCCAGAAGGATCGCCGAATGTCGAGAAGAAGACTATATGGACGTCGTTTTTATTTTCAGGATACGTAAAGTCGTAATTCTTTTCGAAAAGCTCTATCCATTTATTCCACTCCTTGGTAGACGGGATTCTCCATCCGTCGGGGCATAATCCTTGCGTTTTTGTCTTGTCCGTGACGTTCTGTAGCTTTTCCCAGTCTATTTTTCTTTTGTCGCTTTCGCACGTCGACATGAATGCCGCCGTGTCCGAGACGGGGGTACATTCGGACATGCATTTGTCGTGCAATCTGTAGAAATCGTATTCAGGGGTATAGTATTCTTCATAGGTCAATACATCCCTAATGGAGTCGAGGAAATTATGGATGGAATCGGCGCAGTGGTCATAGCAGTATTCCGCCTTGTACTGTTCGCATTCATCGAAGTTGGGGAGCCTGTAGAAAGACGAGTCTATGCCAAGGGCTGTATGCAGGGTATATTCCCTTCCGTAGTATTTGCAATGGAATGGATCGCCTTCGTCGTCATAAAATAATTCTCGCGAGCAGTGGGAACCTTCTGTTGCATAGGCCAGGTCTTCGGCCATCCATGTTTGCGTGGTTCCGTCCATGTCGATGGTTACGGTCTTGTAGACATTCCCGTCGCGCGGGTCAACAATGGAGTCGATCGAATGCGGTATCGGCTTGATGATGATTTTCCATGATCCCGAACGGCAAATGACATTTAGATTTTTCTTCTCCAGTTCAACCATTTTTCCTTCTTCGGCATTTGTGCATTGGCCGGCCATGTGCATGGCTGCAACTAAGTTTATGTAGAATTGGCTTAGCCTTTGCTGCTCGTAGAAATCGCTTGCCCAAGGGTCTCCCGTCCGATTGACTATTTCCAGATCTATTTTTTCAATGTCGGTTATATATTTCAGCAAGGTATCAAGCATGAAGTACGTTGCCTCTTCAAAAGAACCGTAGTCGTTGAAACTGGAAATAAGATGGTTTTCCTCATCTTTCATCAATAGTTGCGCTAGCGCGCTTTCTACGAATGCATGGTTTGAATCGTTGAAAGTTCTTTCTTTATCGAAATCAGTGAAGGTGTCATATATTCCGAGCGCCTCCAGGAGTTCGGCTTCCGCATCTAGTCTTCTGCTTGCAAAGGTTCTGCTTTTTAGGGACCTGTACATTATGCGGTGGCTTGTAAAGTCTGTAAGCGCGTTGATGTAAATGTTTCCGGTATCACGTAAGTCGACAATGGCCCGTTTTGTCGTGATTCCCGAGAAAACTTTTCGGTATCCCAGTTCTATCAGGACATACGGGCTTTTGAACGGGATGCTGTCGAATTTGAATTGGTATGTGGGACTCGCATACTTTGTCATTCGGTCTACATTGACTGAGAGTATCGCGTTCCCTGTTTCAATCAGAGTGTTGGTGTCTAGCTCGAACATCATGGCTATGTCGAATGGCCTGCTTGCCGACATGCTGACTTCGTCGCTAGAGAAGAAGTTCTTTTCGTAGGCGGATTCTCTGAAATAGATAAGCCTGTTGATGCCGATCGTTTTTTGCGACGTGTCCTGGTCGGTTGTTGACGTGTCCTGGTTGGCGATTTCGTCCGTCTCTTCGCTCGCCCCGCCTATTTCAGAGAGCGGCTTGTCGTCGGTGTTGCTGCACGCGGCCAAGGCCATAAGCAGGGCCACGCACCCGATGATCGATTTCTTGTTGAGTGTAAGCATAGTTCCCTCCTATCCTTTTTTAATTCCTGATTTGTTCGTCACCGGGAAGAGCTGTACGTTCAGGCGGTACACCTCGTCGGTGTCCTTTTCCCTGGTGGCGATTTCGATGATTCTCTTGCGGAACGCCGCGATTTCCTCGACAATCTCGTGGTAGGCGTTGCGGGTGATGCCGAGCGTGATGCCCGAGAAGTGGCGCTCGTCCTGCGGCACTCCCTCGATGGCCTCGAGCGCGAGTTCGCCCATCTGCCGGTGCATCCCGCGGATGGCCACGGCGGCGGCGCCCATGGGGCCCGTCGTCACCACGCGGTCGGTTTGTACGTAGTTGTCGTTTTCGTCTTTCTGCAGCAGGTCCGCCCTGACAAGGAAGTTGAGCGACTCGCTCACCTCGGCGGCGCTGATCTTGGGGCGGCATGCGTGGGCGAGCGCGAGCGGCTTCGCCCCGGGCATCGCGGGCGCGAGTTCGCGGAGCACCGGGTTCTTCCAGCTGTCGAAATAGCGGAAGGCGTCGCCCTCGATGACTTTTGCCTTGTTCCGGCTTGCGATGGAAAGCATCTTGCTGAAAGCGTCCTTCTTGGCCTCGTCGGTCTTGGCGTGGTCGAACTGCACCATCTCGCGGAAGTACTCGAGGCGCTGCCCCGCAAGGTGCATGGCGTCGGCCACGCGCTCCACGGCGTCCTCGCTCAGGCTGAACTGCCCCTCGCTCACGTACTTGAGGTAGACCGAGGAGGAGAATCCCGCGGTCTTCGCGAATTCGCGCCAGGTGAACGCGGTCTTCTCCTTCTTTTCGGCGTAGTAGTCTGCGATGTACTGCCGGTATCCCGTGTATTCGAATATGTCCTTCATGGACCCTCCTTCCCACATCTCGATGGCTCGATTCTGTCGGATCTTTTTCAAACTTAATCAAAAAATTTTTGAAAGTCAATAGTTCTACAACACAAAAATGCTGTTTTTATAGAAAAATAGGCAATTTTTAATACATCTTCTGAAAATTGGTGATTTTTCACAATGCAAAACGACAAAAAAGAGGGACCCGTCGCCGGGTCCCGGGGGTGTATAAAGTGCCTTGGTTCCTTAATGGGGGCTAGCCGTTGCTTGTCTGCCTCATCTTCTGGATGGCTTCGTTGAGCTTGCGGTTCAGCTGGATGAGGTTCGTGTGGATTTCCTTTATCTTCTTCAGCTGGGCGGCCGTGTTGTCGAACTTGTCCTTGACCACCTGCTGCGCGTTCTTGAGCGTTTTCGGGTCGCAGAACACGTTGTCCGCCGAGGCCTTGAGCGCCTGGTAGATGGCCTTGCAGGCGCGGAGCTTCTGGTTCTCCTTCTCGGAGACTTCGCGGATTTCCTGCGCGATGTTGGCCAGCTGCTCGCGCTTGTGCGCGATGATTTCGGGGTCGTTCTCCTTGACGATGTAGGTGGGGAGCTTCGCGAATTCCTCGAAGCGCACGGCCGTGCCCGCCCTGACGGGGCCCGCCCTGTGCGCGTTCACGCCCTTCACGGCGGAGTCGATGCTGATGGAGCATGTCGATGTCCCGTGGTAGTTGCACATCACGCGCTTCTCGATCATGTTCAGCTCGTTGAACGGGTGGAAGTCTTCCTCGGTCTCGATACGGTAAAGCGGCACGTACAGGTGCACGGGCTCGCCGCTGATGGTGATCCTGTAGTAGAGGCACTGCTGGTTGTTCAGCGTGTGCGTGTCGTAGCAGTTGTTGCTTGTCCGCGCGATAAGGTCTATACGGTAGGCGAGGTCCTCGGTGTCGTAGTCCTGCTCGAACGCGCCGGGCACGTCCTTGAGTAGCTGCTTGTTGAGGATTTCGGTGTAGCTCTGCGTGAGGACCCTGCTCGTGGAGGTCTTGCCCCACACGGCGGTGCCCAGGAGGAACGTGTCGGTGAGGTTCGCTTCGTTTCTTCCGTTGAAGAACGCCGTCGCCTTGATGAGGTCGGTGAGCGACATCCACTGACGGATGGAAATGTAGATGTCGTTGCTGTCCGCGGCTTCGGAAAGGCCGCCGATGATGTTGAGGACGTCCTGGGAGAGCGACACCTGCTTGATTTCGGCCAGCCACTGGCGCCTTTCTTCGGTGGAGATGGTGAGTTCCCTGTCCGCGGTGAAGTTCTCGATTTCGTACTGGTTCTGCAGCAGGTTGCAGAGCGCCGGGGCCGTGAGGCTCTCGGGGAGCGTGATGGACAGCGTGATGCGGTCGGCCATGCCGGTCTGGCGCATGGCGGTTTCGGGGCGGACGTCGCCCAGGATGAACAGCGGGATGTCCTCGCGGTCCTGGATGGCGACCTGGAGGTTGTGCTTCGTGAGTTCGCTCGAGGGGTTGAAGCCCTGGAAGATGATCATGTCGAAGCCGGAAAGCTTTTCCGGGAAGTCGATTTCGCGCTTGCCGAACTTGAGCACCTTCGGGTCGCGGAAGGTGGCGATGATGCGCTTTGTCAGCAGGGACTTGCCCGAGCCGCAGCGGCCGAAGATGTAGAAAGGTTCGCTGATGATAACGCCGAGGAAGGCGAGCTGGAAGCAAAATTCGCGTTCGGGGATGCCGACGGACAGGGACTGAAGAAGCTTGGAAATGCGTTCGGTAAGGGTCATCTGGATATTCCTAATAAGGTTACATTTGCGTAATATAAAAATAATATTGTCCGGAAAAGTAGTTTGGGACGCTCGCGGGCCGGTTTTGTGGGTGGTTGCGGGGTTTGCCTGGCCTAGCGCAAGAGGGCCATGATTTTTTCGCGGGCGTCCGGGACTACGTCGATCGCCTGGACCGCTACGAACAAGTTTTCGCTTTGGACGGTTTCCGCGTCGAGGCGGCGGGCGTCCTTCTCGGTCGTGACGACGGGGACGCCCCTGGCGACAAGCCTCGCCGCCTTGTCGCGGATACCGGTGCCGTGGTCGCGCAGGGCGATAGTCTTGCCTGCTTGCAGGCCCGCCCGCGCGGCGTCCCGGAAGAACCTTTCCGGGTCGCCGATGCCCGCGAGGAGCGTGACGCCTTCTCCGGCGTTCCCTCCGGCGGTTGCGAGGGCCTCGCCACGGGCGTTGCGGACTTCCTTGATGCAGAAGCGGATGTCGGGAGCGGCGCCTGCGCATTCCAGCCGGAGCGCAATGTTCTTGTGGTCGGTGGCGAGGCTCCTCGCCCTGCCCGCGGGGAACAGGTCGGCTATGCCCTGCGGCTCGTCGCCCCAGTCGAGGCATATCGCCTTCGCGAATTGCAGGCGGGAATCCTCGAAGCCGTCGTCGCAGAGGATGACGTCGTATTGCGAGTCGATCTCGTGGGCCGTCTCGTAGCGGTTCCGCGTGGCGATGACGGTGCAGCCGGGGAGCTTGTCCCGGAGCAGGGCGGCTTCGTCGCGTGCCGCCGCGTGGCAGAGGACGGCGACCTTCTTGCCCGTGTCGCACAGCTCGCCCGCAAGCCAGGCGCAAAAGGGCGTCTTGCCCGCGCCGCCGATGCGGTACGAGCCGATGACCAGCACCTGTGCGTGTTCGGTCGGCCTGCCGGGGGCAAGGCACAGCTTGTGGTGCACGATGTAACCGATGCGGTACAGCGCCGCAAGGGGGAACATCAGGAAATTTCGTTTTCTAGAATGCAATCTCGTTGCGTTTCTGCTGCAGGAACAGGTCGGCGAGGACGAGGGCGGCCATACTCTCGACAATCACGGGGGCGCGCACGGCGACGCAGGGGTCGTGCCTGCCTCTCGCGGCGAGCGTGCCGTTTTCGCCTTCGCGGCTCGCGGTGTTCTGCTCCTGCGATATCGTCGCGGTGGGCTTGAACGCGAGCCTGCACACGATGGGTTCCCCGTTCGAGATGCCGCCAAGGCATCCGCCGGCGTTGTTCGTGCGCGTGTGGAACCCGGTCTCGTCGTGGTAGATTTCGTCGTTGTGCTCGCTGCCGTGCATGCGGGCGGCCTTGAAGCCGCTCCCGATTTCGAAACCCTTGCAGGCCGGGATGCTGAGCATCGCCTGGGCGAGCAGCGCGTCGAGGCGGTCGAACACGGGTTCGCCGAGGCCCTTCGGCGGGTTTCTCACCAGGAGCGTCACGGTGCCGCCGACGCTGTCTGCGTTCTGGCGTGCCCCGAGGACGACTTGCTCCATGGCGTCGCTTGCGGCCTTGTCCGGGCAGCGCACGGGGCTTGCCTCGATCTGTTCCAGAGAAACTTTGTCCAAGTCGACCTCGGGACAGTCCACCTCGCCGATGGAAGATACCCATGCGAGGATTTCCGTGCCGGCGACTTTGTTTAAAAGGATACGGGCGACTTCTCCTCCGGCCACTCGGCCGATGGTCTCGCGGGCGGAACTGCGGCCACCGCCGCGGTAGTCCCTGAATCCGTACTTGATGTCGTAGCAGAGGTCCGCGTGTCCCGGGCGGTACCATTTGGCGATTTCGGAATAGTCACCGCTGCGCTGGTCCTCGTTGAATACGGCGAAGCAGATGGGGGTTCCCGTCGTCTTGCCTTCGAAGACGCCCGAGAGGATCTTTACCTGGTCCTTCTCGTTGCGCGGGGTGGTCATTTTGCTCTGGCCGGGGCGCCTGCGATCGAGCGCTTTCTGGATATCGGCTTCGCAGATGGGCAGGCCTGCGGGGCACCCGTCGAGCACGGCCCCGACAGCGGGACCGTGTGATTCACCCCACGTGGATATTGCAAAAATCTTACCAAATGTGCTGAACATAACAAAAATATAGATAAAGGAGCCCTTTTTTTACAAAATAGGTGCTTTTTCGTCCAAAGTTTATTATGTTTTACATTGGTTTTAGGAGAATTGCGTGTTTAGAAACGGATTTATAGCCACACTGATTGTGCTGGCGCTTTCTATGGAGGCGCTAGCCCAGCATGTTACCTCGTTTGCGGGTATCCCTTTCGGGTCTACCCGTGAAACTGTTATCGAGGAAGTCATGAAGCTGGGTTACGAGCCCTACGGACGTAGCGGCGAGGGCGAACGCGTGGTCATTCCCGTCTACATGCTTGCCGAACTGCCCGTGCAGGTGGACTTCATCTTCAACAAGAACGACAAGTTCTACGCCTTCGAGGTCCGTACGGGCCGCGTCGAGCGCGCAAGGCTTTCCAAGTCCTTCGAGGCGGTAGCCTACATGTCCGACCAGTTCACGGCGAAGTACGGCCGCTCTTCCCAGGACCCCACTCTTAAGGATACGGACCTGCGCGAGGGCATCCACAACCTGTACCAGCAGTGGTTCTCCGTGAAGGCGCTGGACATCTACACCGCCATAGTCCAGAAAGATGGCCGCTATTTCGCCATCGGGACCGTGACGCACAGGGGACTGGCCAAGGAAGCCTCCATCACCCGCAAGAAGCCGGGCATCACGCCGTCGTTCTAACTTTCTAACTATCCGATTATCAAGGACTTAGACCCGAGGTCGGGCCTTTTTTTTTTGCCCTGTGCTTGGACCTTAGGGCAAGGTCTGGGCGTATCCGGCGATGTCGACCATCTCGTCGAGGGGGATTTCGTCGTAGTAGGCCTGCATGTTGCGCTCTTCGTCACCGAAGTTCATCTGGTGCCAGAACGTGGGCATGTCGTTGCGCGCCCGCTGCCCGATGAACGTGCCGCCTTTTCCCGGAGTGAAGTTGATGCGGTGGCCGTCTTCGCCGTGGCAGGGCCTGCAGTTCTGGTAGAACAGTTTTTCCCCGCGCTTGATGTTTGCGCCCTTTATCTTCCCGTCCTTGTCTAGGAGTTTGTAGACAAGGTATGCCATTCGTTTGTCTTCAATGGTGAGCGTGTCGCCCTCGGAACCGGGGGCCGGCGCCTCCGCTTTCGCCGCCTTCGCGCTTTCTTTTGTGGCGGGCCCCTTTTGGGGTGCCGGCGAGGCGACGCTTGCCGCGGCGAGACCCAGGAGAGTCCCGTACACCAGCAGCTGCAGGCCCAGCGATGCGGAGAAAGACGGATGGTTGCGCATGGGAAAGAATATACAATATTGATTCGGCCGTGGGTGATTGAAACATTTGTCCGTGCAGATAATCTATATTCGGAATATGCGTCACAAACTTATCTTCGCGGTGGCCTTCGCCGCCATGCAAGCCTTCGGAGCTTCTTCTATGGATAACTGTCTTTTCAACGGCCGTTGGGAAATTTCCGCGGACCGCGCGCGCACGAGCGCCCCTGCCGCCACGGTCCAGTTCAACGCGAGCGCCACGACCCTTTCGTTCGACCTCGAGGGGCACAGCCGCTGGCGCCTGGATGTGGACGGGACCCCCAAGGAATACTTCGTGACGGGCGAGGAACGTTCCGTCAAGGTCGTGAAGGGGCTCGACGGGCAGCGTCACCGCTACCGCCTCATCAAGATCAGCGAGACGAATCCCGGTTACGTTATCTTGTACAAGATTTCCACCGACAAGGCCGGAAAGTTTTTCGACAAGCCCGCCGCCTCGAATCGGCGCATCGAGTTCATCGGCGACTCCTTTACGGTGGGGTTCGGCTGCGAGGGCGGCCCGGGCGACAGCCCCGACCTTGAATTCGAAAAGACCGACGCCTCCAAGAGCTACGCGTTCCTGCTTGCGGACGGGCTCAAGGCCGATTTCCAGGTGAACGCCGCCAGTGGCCGCGGGATTGTCCGCAATTACGCGAACATCGTCCCGGAATGGACGCTCATGGACCTGTACCGCTACACGGTCCCGGGGGCGGCCCCTGCGGAACCGGACGCCGCGGTTTACGACCTTTCCACCTTCCATCCGCAGGTTGTGGTTATTTTTGCCGGCATCAACGACTTCCAGGGAGACCCCCCTTACGGCGACAAGGCCAAGTTCAAGAAGGCCTACGCCGAACTGCTCGACAAGCTGCGCTCCGCCCACCCCGGCGTGAAGTTCCTGTTAGTTTCTACCAAAATTTGGCCGAACGACGACTTGACCCCCACGGTCAAGGCGATTTACGACGCCCAGGTGGCTTCCGGACGCTCGGATTTGGAGTTTTTGGCCATCCAGACCGAAAATACGGCCCTTTTGGGGCACCCTTCCGTCCATTCCCACCAGGAAATGGCCAATAAAATGCGTCCGATTGTTGCCAGATTGGGAAAATGGTTGAGCCGCTAGCGCAATATTTTATTTATCTTTAACCTCAAGGTATAATTTTGGGGATACCCGCATGTCAAAGATAATGGAAAAGATATACGCCCTCTTTAGGATGAACATCCTGATCTTTGTGCTGTTGCTCGTGACCGTGATAGCCCTGTTCGCTTATCGTAACGGCCTCGACGACATCGTATTCCTCAATCTCTCCGATTACCCCTACATTATTGCCCAGACGGACTCCGTCGACGGCGGTTCGTCGGCTATCGCCATGGAGCGCACCGACTCGTCCATCATCGTGGACTACGAGCTCCGCGAAGGGTATGCCTACCCGTACGCCGGCGTGAAGATATTCCTGGGTGACGGAAAGACCCGTGGCAAGGACCTTTCCCGCTACGACAGTATCTTCGTGTGGGTGAAACCCCGCGGCGAAGGTACGGTCCGCTTGTACATGCGCGGCTACGACAGCGCGTTCTACCGTGCCGACGACGAGACTTCCCTGAAATTCAACGAAATCGAGTTCTTCCCGCTCGAGGAAACCTATCCGGCAGTGTTCGTCCCGCAGGAATTCCGCGTGGCGAGCTGGTGGGTCGCCCAGAACGAAATCAACGTGCACAAGGCCCGAGTCGACCTGAGCAACGTCCCGCTTATCGAAATCCAGACCGGTACCAACGCCCCGCTGGGCTACGGCACCCTCGAAATCAAGGGCCTCTGCTTCAAGGGCAAGAAGATAGCCAAGCTCGACCTCGTGTCCATCCTGGTCGCCCTCTGGTTCGTCTCCTTCCTCATCATCCTGATTATCCGCTTCTTCGATTACAGCCGCGAACGCGCCAAGGAAAAGAAGAAGCGCGAGGAACTCGAGAAGAACCTCCGCGCCCTCGAGATCGAGAAGTCCGAATACGAACGTTCCAGCAAGGAGGACCCGTTGACGGGCTGCCTCAACCGCGCCGGCTTCAGCAGCGTGCTCATGCGCGAGCAGGAGAACCTGAGCAAGAACGGCCGCCCGGTTTCGTTCGTGATGCTGGACATCGACCATTTCAAGCACATCAACGACACCTACGGCCACCAGGTCGGCGACGAGGTGCTGGTGAACTTGACCAAACTAATCCAGGGCAAGATCCGCAATACCGACGCTCTCGTGCGTTGGGGCGGCGAGGAGTTCGTGGTGCTCTGCGGCGACACGCCTATCCAGAACGCCCAGTTCCTTGCCGAGAAGCTCCGTATCGCCATCGAGAACACCGTGCTCATCAAGCAGCAGCAGGTGACCTGCTCCTTCGGTATTGCCGAGATGATTCCCGACGAAGACCCGAAGCGCCTCTTCGAGCGCGCGGACAAGGCTCTCTATGCTTCGAAGGAAGGTGGCCGCAATCGCGTTACCAGCGCCACATATAAGCGTACTCGCTAAAATCTTGGTCTGCGGCGCCCTGGCGGCGTCGCTTTCCGCATGCACGGGGAACCGTTCCGATTCGCCGGACTTGGGTGTCGGGTTCAGGCCCGTCCAGCTGCACTGGTCGGCTGCCGAGGGCGTCGACCCGGACGCCGAAATGCCGGGCAGGGAAGATTGCGTGATACGTGTCACGAGCTCCGTGATGGCCGCGCCCGAGGTGCAGGCATCCAAGGTCGCCGAACTGGAGTACTCGGCCACCTACGCTCCCGACCGGGACAAGGCTGGATGGTTCATTTTTGAAGGAAAATGCTTAAATAGAGCGGCCCAGGGCACTCCCGAATGCCACTGGACTGCCGAATGTGGTCCCAGAAAAGTCGTTGTAAATTTCCACAACGAACTCTAGGGGGTGCTACTCGTTTTTTTTAGTTTACAAAAGTATCTTTTATTTAAAGGGTCTTAGGTTGGGTTAAAACCTTGTATTTTAACGAAATAAAGGACCGATTGTGAAACCGATTTTTGAATACACGGATTACCGCGAATGGATACGTGACGCTTTTGAAGATTTCAAGAAGCGCAAGTCCGTCGTGTCGTGGCGTTATATGGCGATGAAGCTTGACGCCGATCCGGGTAACCTCCTGCGCGTTTCCCAGAGCAAGATCCATCTTTCGGTGAACCTGATCAAGCCCATGGCCGAATTTTTTGGCCTGGACGAGAAGGAAACGGCATACTGGACCGAACTTGTGCATTTTGGCAGGGCGAAGACCGACTCCGAAGCCCTGAACCATTACGAGAAGATGCAGATGCTCAAGGGCATCCCCCTGAAGCGCCTGGCCAAGAAAGAACTCGAATTTTATAGACATTGGTACTACAACGCGATACGTTCCATCATAGGAATATGTAAATTCAAGGATGATTATGAGGGTCTAGCGGAGAGCTGTACACCGGCGATTACGGTGGAACAGGCTAAGGAGGCTGTCCAGCTCCTGCACGACCTGAATATGATTTCCACGGATAGAGACGGCTTCTGGAAAGTCAACGACACCTTCGTGAGCACGGGGGGCAACTGGCGTTCCGAGGCGGTCCGCGCCTTCCAGAAGGAAACCATCCGCCTGGCAGGGGAATCCCTTGAACGCCACGCGCCGCCGCTGAGGGACATCAGCACGGTGACGATGACCTTCAACATGGACGACATCGCGCTCATTCGTGAAAAGATCAAGGAGTTCCGTTCGGAGCTTCTGAGATTGTCGCAGGAAGGGACCGGCGACAACACGGTATTCCAGCTGAACGTTCAGCTGTTCCCGCTGGGATTCGTGAAGAAGTTACAGGAGAGAGAAAAATGAGAAAAGCATTTCTTCTTCTGCCCTGGGTCTTTTTGCTCTTGTGCTGTTCCGAAACCGAGACCGCCGGTGGTCCGGGTAGCGAGACAACCAACGGCATTGTGGCCTACGTAGACGGTGCGCCGGCGGCTTTCGCTGGCGTGGCTCTCCGCCGTGTTGACCAGAAGGCCTCCCTTGCCGCGCTTGAAAATTCCGTGATCCAGCCGGACTTCTTTGCCGATTCCAACGGCCGCTTTATCTTGGACACTGTCTCTTCCGATGAAGAAATCCGCATGACCGTGGTGAGCGTCGGTGCCGCATTCTCCAAGACATTCTCCGCCAAGGAACTTTCCAAGCTGGACACCATTGAACTTACCGCCACGGGCTCCGTGTCGGGCGCTGTCGACCTCCCGAAGGGGAGCGAGTACGCGTGGGTCGGTGTCTACGGCATGGACATGCTCGTGAAGACCGATGCCGAAGGCAAGTTCGCCTTGCCGACGGTCCCCTCCGGTGATTCCCTGAAACTGTATTTCGCCGAGGAAAGCTACGACTCGGTGTACGAAAGCCACAAGGTCGCGGTCCAGCCCTACGGCGTGGAGACGGTGAACCTGAAGACGGAAGGCATTGTCGCCGTGTCGAAAGGCAAGGCTGTTCCCTTCGCTACCGTGGCAGTGCGCCCGGTGGACCAGATGGTCGAAGATACATCCCTCACGAATTCGATTGTCGTTTCCGAAATCCGTGCGGATTCCAATGGCCGCTTTGTGCTCGATAGCCTGAAGAAGGGCGATTACCGCCTTACCGTGGTGGATAACGGCATCGCCTATTCCAAGGTGCTTTCTAACAAGGAAATTGAAAAACTTGACACTGTAGAGTTGTCCGCGACGGGGTCCCTTGTTGGGCGCGTGACTCTCCGCAGCGACATGTTCTTCGCCTACGTGGGCGTGCGCGGGTTGGATGTGCTCGTGAAGACGGATTTCAACGGAAGTTATGTGTTCCCCGCCCTCCCGGTGGGCGATTCCGTTGAGCTTTACTTTGTTACAAAGAAGATGGAAAAGCTCCCTGTCGAGGTGAAGACCGTGGTCGACGAGAATACCGCCGATTTCCACGCCCCGTCCATGACGTTCGAGAATTTCGAGGATTCCTTTGACTACTGGTACACCGCCACGGATTCCCTGGGCTCGTTTATAATTCCGAACCCGAAGGACTCTTCGATCAAGAAGGGCGTCGAGTACGATTCTACCCGCAAGTCCAACGTGTTCCACGGACAGTACTGGTTGTGGAATTCCTCTTACGCCTGGGTGCTGGTGGGCACGAACCTGCGCGACCATGTGTGGAACCTGTCGCTGCTGGATTCCATCGTGTTCTACGCCAAGGGCGACGGACAGATCCGCGTCGCCGTCGAGAACTGGGACAAGGTCTCCGAGGAACTCGGCATGAACCTGAAGGCCGCCTCCGAATGGATCAACCTTGATTCGGCGAAGTGGCAGCGCTACGTGATTGAGCCTTCCGACCTCATCATGAACGCGCTCGACAACGCTGATGGCCTGAAACCCTGGACCTACGTCAAGGGCTTCGTGAAGCAGCTCAACTTCTTCGCGCAGGGCGGTTCCAACTTCTACATAGACGACATCAAGCTTTACGGCGTGCTGTTCTAGGAAATCGCGCCGTTTCCCGCTTATTTTCTTATTAACGGGCGTCTTAGGGTGAATCTTTCGCCTCGGGCGCCCTTTTCGTAACACCGATAATTAAGTATCTTTGTACCGTTATGCAGAGCTTAGAAAAAGAAGCGGCTGTTGCCGTCCAGTATCTTTCCTCGATTTCCAAGGAAGTTGAAGCGAAGTTTGAAGAATTTCTTCCCAGCGAAAAGGAACGCCCCTGCCGCCTCCACGAGGCCATGCGCTATTCCATGTTCGCTGGCGGCAAGCGTTTGCGTCCGGCACTTGTGCGTGCCGCGTTCGACCTGTTCGGGGGCAAGGGAGAATCCGTTTGGTACGCCATGAGCGCGCTCGAGATGCTCCATACGTTCTCGCTGATTCACGATGACCTGCCCTGTATCGACAACGACGATTTCCGTCGCGGCAAGCCGACATCGCACAAGCAGTTCGGCGAGGCTACCGCCGTCATGGCGGGCGACGCCCTGTGCGTGCTCGCTTTTGAACTGATGGGCAAGACGGGCAACGCGAAGGCCATCGAGGTCCTGGCGCACTTGCTCGGCACCTTCGGCATGATTGGCGGCGAGATGATCGATATCGAGTGCGAGGGCAAGAAGGTCGACCTCGAGACTGTCGATTACATCCACTACCACAAGACGGCGGCCCTCATCGAGGCCTCGCTCGAGGTCGGCGCGCTCCTGGCGGGCGCCTCGGACAAGGACGTGGAAACCATCCGCAAGTACGGCCGTTCCATCGGGCTTGCCTTCCAGATCGTGGACGACATCCTGGATATCGTCTCCACGACGGAAGAACTCGGCAAGGATGCCGGTTCCGACGTGGAAAGGGGCAAGGCGACCTACCCGGCCCTGCTCGGCCTCGAAAAGTCCCGTGAGCGGGCGAGGGAGCTCTACGAGGAGTCCATCGCCGCCTTGGACGCCCTCGACCGTGACACTTCCATCTTCCGCGCTATCGCCGCATTCATCATTACCCGCGTAAAATGAAAGATTTGAAAGACATAAAGTCGCCTGCGGATATCAGGCAGTGTTCCGTCGAAGAACTGCAACAGTTGGCCAAGCAGGTCCGCGAGACGATCATTGGCCAGGTCGCGAAGCACGGCGGACACCTAGCGTCCAGCCTGGGCGTGGTCGAGCTTACGCTCGCCCTGCATTACGTTTTTGACACTCCCGACGACAAGCTCATCTGGGACGTGGGCCACCAGGCTTACGTGCACAAGCTGATTACCGGCCGCTACGAGAAGTTCGGCACGCTGCGCCAGAAGGGCGGCATTTCCGGGTTCCTGAAGCGCAACGAGAGCGAGTACGACTGCTTTGGTGCGGGACATGCCTCCACCTCCATTTCCGCGGCGCTCGGCTTTGCCGCCGCGCGTAACCAGCTGGGTCGTAAGAACAACGTGGTTGCCATCATCGGCGACGGCTCCATGACGGGCGGCATGGCCTACGAGGCCATGAACAATGTCGGCATCTCGAAGCACAACATGACCATCATCCTGAACGACAACAGGATGAGCATCGCCCCGAATGTCGGCGAGTTCAGCAAGTACCTGAACCGCATTATTTCGGACCCCGTCTACAACAAGATGCGTAGCGACCTGGACCGCCTGATGACCAGGCTTCCCGGTGTGCTCGGCCTGCGTTTCCGCGACCTGTTCCTGCAGGCGGAAAAGGCCGCCAAGATGGTCGTGAAGCCCGGCCGCTTCTTCGAGGACCTGGGCATCCGCTACTTCGGCCCGGTCGACGGCCACGACATCAACGAACTTATCATGCTCCTCAAGCGGGTCAAGGTGCAGCCGGGGCCGTGCCTCGTGCATATCTTGACCGAGAAGGGCCGCGGCCTCGACGCCGCCGTGAAGAACCCGACCAAGTGGCATGGTACGGGTCCGTTCGATCCGGAAAGCGGGCTCCCGCTCCATCCGGGCAACATGAACCCGTCCCTCACCAGCGTGTTCGGCAATACCCTGCTCGAACTGGCGAAGAAGGACGAGCGCATCATGGGCATCACTGCCGCCATGCCCACCGGCTGCGGCATGGATATCGTCGCGAAAGAACTGCCGGACCGCGTCGTGGACGTGGGCATCGCCGAGGAGCACGCCGTGACTTTTGCCGCGGGACTTGCCTGCGAAGGCGTTATCCCGGTGGTCGCCATCTACTCGTCGTTCATGCAGCGCGCCTACGACCAGATGATGCACGACGTGGCTTTACAGAATTTGCACGTGGTGTTCGTGCTCGACCGCGCGGGCCTCGTGGGCGCCGACGGCCCCACGCACCATGGCGCCTTCGACCTCACCTTCATGCGTTCCGTCCCTGGCCTTACCATCATGGCGCCGTCGAACGAGAACGAACTGCGCGACATGGTTGTCGCCTCTATCGGCATGCAGGGCCCGGTGGCCATCCGCTACCCGCGCGGCGTCTCCCTCGAGAAGGAACTCAAGCCCGCGACGGGCGAGTTCGACTACGCATTGCCCAAGGTGCTCGAGCAGGGTTCCGACATTTTGCTGCTCGGTGCCGGCTTCATGACGAACGAGCTGAAGCGCACGGCCGAAGTGCTGCGCGAGAAGGGCTACAATCCCACGCTGGTGGACGCCCGCATCATCAAGCCGCTCGACATGGAATGCTACAGGAAGCTCCTGGAGTCGCACAAGGTCATCGTGACACTCGAGGACAACACGCTGGTGGGCGGCTACGGTTCCGCCGTCGCGGAACTCCTCGCCGACTTCGGGCTTACCGACAAGAAGCTGCTGCGCTTCGGGCTCCCGGACAAGTTTGTGGAACAGGGTGAAATCAAAGAACTGTACAAGATGTTGGAAATCGATGGCGAGTCTGTCGCCAAACGGATAATGGAAAAACTATGAGCGAAGAAATCAATCAGCCGAAGCGCACTTTGAAGACCTCACTTGACCGCAAGTTCGGCGTGAGCGAAGTGCAAGACCGTGAACGCCGTGGACGTCGTGACGACGATGCCCGCGGTGGCCGTAAGAGTTTCCGCGACCGCGGTGAATCCGAACAGCGCGAAGATCGCCGTTCCCGTGGCGACCGCCCGTTCCGCGACCGTGAAGGCCGCGAGGGCCGTGGCGACCGTCCGTTCAACCGTGACCGCCGTCCGCGCCGTTTCGACGACCGCCGTGGCGACCGTTCGTTCCGCGGCAAGGATGCCGGCCGTGGCGCCGCCCCGGTCTACCGCCAGCGTCCCGAGCAGAAGGAGGCCGTCTTCGACGAGAACCTGGAAGAGCAGGTCCTGGAAGCACGTTCTGCCCAGGTGGAGGCTGCCGAGGATCCGGTTTCCAATCCGCCCTGGTTCAAGAAGCTCATCGCCCTCACGACCGAGAAGGGCCGCGAACGCGAAGGCCACTTCCTTGGCGAAGGCGTGCATGTCGTGGACGAACTCGTGAGCCATCATCGCGAAATCGTCATCGCCGTCTACGTGGTCGAAGGTTTCAGCGACGAGAACCTGATTGAAAAGATTAACGAGGCCGAAGTCAACCTGCACGTGCTCACCGAGGAACAGATGAAGCGCCTGTCCTCCACCGTGACGACGCAGGGGATTATCGCCCACTGCCGTTGCGCAAGCAGCAAGCCCAACTACGAACAGAGCCGCAGCGTGCTCACCCTGGTCGACGCCGTCCAGGATCCGGGCAACCTGGGGACGCTCTTCCGCACGAGCCTCGGTTTCGGCTCCAACGGCATGGTTCTCGGCCGCGGCACGGTGAACCCGTTCAACCCGAAGGTGGTGCGCGGTTCGTCGGGCACGTTCCTCCGCGTCCCGTTCGAATACGACGTGGACCTGGTCGAACAGATCAACTTCCTCCGCAGCAAGGGCTACACTATCATCGCTTCCGACCTGCACGCTAGGCAGGCCCTCGGCGACATTCCCGCCCGCAAGCTGCGCAAGATGGCGTTCCTGGTGGGTAACGAAGGTGCCGGCACGAACCAGTACCTGATCGAGCTTGCCGACGAGACGGTGAAGATTCCGATGAGCAGCGAACTTGAATCCCTGAACGTCGCCGTCGCGCACGGTATCCTTTCTTACGAAGCGGCCAAGATCCAAGAGGAACTCAAGTAATGACCTGCTTCTACGACCGTCTTGAACAACGTATAGCCGAATGCGGCAATCCGGTGTGCATGGGCATGGACCCCGTGCTCAAGCTTATCCCGCTCGAGGGCACGCCCGAAGACAAGATCAAGCGTTTCTATTCCGACATCCTGGAATGCTGCGCCAAGCGCAATGTGTTCCCCGCCGTCGTGAAGCCGAACAGCGCCTACTATGAATGCGTGAGCGTCCAGGCGATGCTCGTGCTCCAGCAGTTGATTGCCGACTACAGGAGTGCCGGCATCCCGGTGATTCTCGACGCGAAGAGGGGCGACATCGGGAAGTCGAGCGCGGCCTACGCGAATGCCGCGTACGACGTTTACGGCGCCGACGCCGTGACGGTGTCCCCGTGGATGGGGACGGATTCGGTTTCCCCGTTCATTCGCGAAAATAGCGAGAACGGCGCCTACGTCCTGTTGCGTACGAGCAACAAGGGCGCGCACGACTTCCAGGACATGAATGTCCTGCGCGGGGACGATCCGCGCGATGTCGCCAGTGCCTTCTATTCCGTTGCCGACAAGATCGTGGAATGGGACGATGGCAAGGGCTACCTCGGCGCTGTCGTGGGTGCGACCCATCCCGAAGAACTTGAACAGATTACGGCGTACTGTGTTGCCAAAAAGCACGAAATCCCGTTCCTGATTCCTGGCGTGTCCATTCCCGGCGTGCCCGGCGGACAGGGCGGCGACGCGAAGACGGTGCTCAACGCCATCGCCAATGGTGGCGGCAAGCGCAAGTTCCACGTGCTGAACTCCAGCAGCGGCCTGAACTTCGCCTGGCAGCGCAACAATACACCTGAAAACTTCGCCAACGACTGCGTTGACGCTTTGGAGCGCTTGGCTGACAGCTTGCGCTAAGGGATGGGCGATCGATGCGGTACTTGGTCACGCTGATTCTTTCGGTTTTGGTTATTGTGGTGGCGTTTCATTTCGCTAAGCCGCTACCCAATATCCAGTTCGAAGAATCGTTCATGCCCAAGGCGAACTACGTGCGCTATATTGCCGCAGGGAACAATTCCTCGGTGGCCGGGCTTTTCTGGATCAAGGCGCTCACCAACCTAGGCGAGAGCTACCTGAGCGGGACCGAGTATGCCTACCTCGGCCATCTCGCCGACCTCTGCACCGATTTGGATAGTTTGTTCTACACGCCGTACTACGTGGTGGGCGGCATCAGCGCCGTGGATTCCCCGGACACCTCGGACTTCAAGGTCTTCCGCCGTGGCCACAGGGTCTACCCGGAGGACTGGAGGCTCGCCCTCTATTTCGCCCTGCGCCTCGCGAAGGGGCCCTATCCCGACAAGAAGGCCGCAGCCGACGTGATGCGTCCCTACTTCGACAGCCCGGATACGACGATTCCTGTGCATATCCGTACCATCTACCGCTCCTTCGAACTGGATACCATGCAGACGGAAGTGGCTATCATGACGATTATCGAGGATGTCATGCAGCCGCG
>CAMZDZ010000025.1 GCA_947305535.1 uncultured Fibrobacter sp. | reverse complement strand
TGTTCTTGGCACCAGCCTTCTTCAAAGCCTTGATGAGACGCGGATAACCTTCGTTGGTCGCCCAGTCGAGCACGGAGTAGCCCTGGCCGCACTTGGCGTTCACGTCGGCACCCTTGTCCAGCAGGAACACCATCGCGTCGAAGTTACCGCTCTTGACGGTCCAGTGGAGCGGCAGGTAACCGTCCGGGCCGCGGACATCGAGCGGAGCGCCTGCATCGGCGAGCATTTCGAGCACGTCGACATTGCCACGCTTCGCGGCAATCAGGACAGCGCTGCTCAATCCGGCCGGGTCGGCGTTTTCCTTCTTCAGCTGTTCGAGAAGGATAGCGACCACTTCCTTGTTGCCCATCATGACGGCATTGTCAATGACCGCTTCGCCGTTGCTGTTACGGACGTCGGCCTTGGCGCCATGGGCGAACAGGTAGTTGAGCGACATGATGTTGCCCTTGTTGGCAGCGATGGCCACGGCGTTGTTGCCATTGTCTGCTGCGGCATCGATTTCGAAAGAAGCCTGGAGGAACAAAGTCATCTTGGCAGTATCGCCATTCGCCGCGTACGAAACGAACTGGTTCGGAGTGAAGGGGATTTTCCTCTTGGTCAGTTCCTTGCGCACGGATTGCGGGTTATTCGGATCCATTTTATCATCGCAAGCGGTCATAGCGAGCAACAAGCTCAAAGCGCACACGCCAAATATTTGTTTCTTCATATATGCTCCAGAAGAATGGTTGTTATAAATCTAATGCTAAAACTACACTTTTTTTTCGGGAAATCGTACAGAAAAAAACAATTTACACCAAATTCTTTTTTCATGTCCTTGCAAAAGCAGCTCGCCCGCCGTCTTTGTTTACGAAAGTTTACTGATTCCTCACTATTTTAAGACGGTCGCCCACCTTGACCTTGGTATCCTTGAGCCCGTTCCAACGAACGATTTCCTCTATCGTTACCTTGTACTGGCGCGCGATATCCCAGAGGCCCTCACCCTTCTTGACCACGTGGACGAACTCGTCCGAATTTGCCTGTGCCGGGGAGATATCCTCATCCAGTTCGCCCTGGACTCGAATAACCTGTCCCGGATGGATGGCATTGGATGTGCCCATGTTGTTCAGGCGGCGGATCATGTCGGTCGTCGTGGAGAACCGTCTGGCAATGCTATACAGGTTGTCACCCGCCTGGACCTTGTAGGTTCCATCGGCATTGGCCTCGGAGACCGTGACCTTTTGCTTCTTGTCTGCCTTGGGAGCCTTTTTCTTGAGCTGGGAAAGGCTAGGCACGGCCAGCGTATCGCCGACATGGAGCCGCTTCGAGAACCCGTCGTTCGCATACAGGAGCGACACCACGGGGATGCCGAACAGCTTGGCTATGGAGGCATAGGTGTCACCGGATTCGACCACGTACTTGTTCTTGAGCGGGACCTTGGTCGGGGTGACCGACACCGGCTTCAGTTCCGGCTTCGAGACAAACAACGTATCGCCCGACTTGATCATCGCGCTTGCGCTCATGGAATTCCAGGTGCGCAGCGATTCCTGCGAGACGCCGTACATGCGCGCCACGGAAGCGATATTGTCGCCGAGCTTGGCCACGTAGATTTTCACCTTGGCGGGTTTCTTGCCCGAAGACTTTCTCGGCTTGACTTTCACAGGAATCAGCAAGTTGCGACCCACGCGAATTTTTGAATTCTTCATGTTGTTCGCCTGCTTGATCTCGGAAACGGAAATTCCGTACTTCCGGGCGATCATCCCCAAGTTCTCCCCCCTCCGCACCTTGTGGTGCGCCCAGCTGGAGAAGTTGTTCTTTTCCATCTTGTCGTAGTTGTCGACAAAGGCGGGACGCTTGCCGACAGGCAGGCGCAGCACATAGGAACTCTTGTCCGGCGGGGTACACCACATCACGAGTTCCATGTTCAGGTCGCGCAGGGTATCCTCGGGAACCTTGATGGCCTTGGCCACCTGCTCCAGCGAGAAGGAATCGAAAACGGTCACCGTGTCGTAATCCGGCAGGTGCTGTGGGGCAACGCTCATCTCGTAATGCTCAGGGAAATGCCCGATGACCATGGCCGCCAAGATGCGCGGCACGTAACGCATGGTTTCCTTGGGCAGGGCCAGGTCCCAATAAGTTATCGCCTGACTGGAATCGCGGGTCGTGTCCGCCTTCATTTCGGCAATCAGGCGCCGCACGCGGCCTTCGCCGCAGTTGTAGGCCGCCATCGCCAACAGCCAGTCCCCGAACTCGTCGTACAGCCGGGAAAGGTACTGCGCCGCGGCATTGGTCGCAAGCACCGGGTTACGGCGCATGTCCACCCAGAAATTGACCTCGAGCCCGTAACGCTTGCCGGTCTCGGGAATGAACTGCCACATGCCCGAGGCCTTCGCACGGCTGTAGGCCTTCACCTTGAAGCCCGACTCCACGAGGGCCAGGTAGACCAGGTCCTTCGGCAAGCCGTTTTCGGCCAGGGCCGCACTAATCAAGGAATCATAGGCCGTCTTTCGGTTGAGCGAGCCCTCCGTAAAAGAGCGTGCAGTCGTCGTCATGTAGAATATTTCCTGCTGCACGCGCTCGTTGAATTCGATCGGAAGCGTAAACTGCCTTACATCCACGGTATCCAGGAAGTTCTCGATGACCTGCAACGAAGCGCTGTCCGCCTCGTTTTCGTCCAGATCGTCGATACCCTCGATGGCCACCTCGTTCTTGAGGTACGTCTCTTCCTTCTTGCCCGCATCGCTGAGGTTAGGGAACACCTCGTCCATGGCACTTAAAATCCGCTCCGGCATCTTGGAGCGGTAAAGAGAATCCTCGACAGCGGAGACGTTCATGTACAGGGTGTCGAACTTTTCGGCGACCAGCTGGTTGAGCGACTGCTCGAAATAGTGGCGGGCCAGGTCCCATTCCTGGTTTTCCATGGCCTGCAAGCCATACTGGTAATACTGCCACGAGGGGCGAATCGCAAGCGAGTCCGAGACCTTCTCCCTCAAGGCCAGCTCGGCAAAGGATTTTGGGTCGGTCTCCGCAGGGCCAGCCTCGGTCATGGAGGTGGAGGCCTGACGCGGAGAACAGGCGACAACTAGCGTGGCCAGAACGGCCACGACTACAAAATCAAGAAAGCGAGACCAGTAAATCACTGGTCGTAGTCCAGATCCTCGGCATAGTCAGACCAGATCTGGTCCCTCTTGAAAGAAGGCTGGTCAAAGTCGACCTCTTCGTCGAGTTCTTCTTCTTCTTCCTCTTCTTCCTCGGTTTCTTCTTCGTTCGGGAACGGGACAGTGGCGTCAAAGCCATCTCCCTTCGGACGTCGACCGCAATAGTAAGCAAAACTCATGTAGTTTTTCCCTTCCTTTGTGTTAATGCAAAACTCGTTCAATGCCAAACCAAATAACCCCGCACAGCGCAAAAGCTGCCACAATCTGCAGCAAAATCAACCAGTTGTTGATCTTGTAAGCCTTTTGTGACTTCCTGTGCCAAGCCGGACGGCCGGTATTAGAATATCGTTCTCTTACCACGAAATGGAAATATACACATAATCTGAAAAAAACAAGTAGTTTGGCGAAAATATTTTTAATTTCTATGGTGATTTATGAAAAAAACGCTCCTGGCCCTATTTTCGTCCGCAATTTCCCTGTTTGCACAGACTGGGATATCCAAGAGTGCGGAAGGGATTAGGGTACCCTCGGCGTTCACACTGGGGCAAGGGTTCCTGTACACCTCTTTCGGATTCGAGACCGTCAGCGACGGCGAACCGCTGGCCCTTGAAGGGCACTATACCGACAATTCCGGGAAAAGCGTCAAGATCGACGACAATGCCGCCTCCTCGACCTTTTCGGGATTCATTTCTTACGGAGCGCTCGACTACCTGGAAATCGGGCTGTACTTCCCGGTCCACTACGACGGCGACGTGGGCGAAACCGAACTGGGCGGCACCGCCATCGGCGACCTCCAGTTCTTCATGAAGGGAAGCATACCGACCACCATCCCCATACAGTTCGGCGGCTCCCTTGAGCTTTATGCCCCCAGCGGCAGCGAATCTACCGGTTTCAGGCCAAGACACGTCTGGTATGTCAAGGGCGACGAGGAATCCTTCGCCTACACGGCGGGGTCTTGGTCGATGGCAGTGACGCTGTACGCGACCATTCACAACTTCAGCCTTATCCACTGGAACAACTACATCGGTTTCCACAAGAGCATGAGCACCAAGGACATCACGATGCTCTGGGGAACGGGCCTGTACGCCTTCCCCGAAAAGATGCTCAGCCTCTCCATGGAACTTTCGGGCGAAACGAGACTCACCAGCAAAGAGTTTCCCACCGCCCCGATCTACGACCCGCTGCGGTTCACCCCGGGCCTGCGCCTGCATCTCCCCCGCCAGACGGATGTCGCCCTGGGAGTCGACATCGGGCTTGGGTTCGTGAAAAAGATAAAGGAAGAACACGGATTGCCCGTCACGAGGGAAACCGGCGACCAGACAATAGAATACCGTGTAGCCGGGCAGCCCAAGATCGGCATCTCGTTCAGCATCAACAAGACTTTCGACTTCAGCTGGAAGGATTCCGACCACGACGGCATCATCGACCGCATGGATCTTTGTCCGGGATCCGCGTTAGGCGTCGCCGTGAACCAGCGCGGATGTCCCGTCGACGAAGACCGAGACGGCGTACTGAACATCGTCGACGACTGCCCCAACACGCCGAGCGGAGTCTACGTGGACTACAAGGGCTGCCCTATCGACAGCGACGATGACGGCGTCCCCGACTACCTGGACATGTGCGACAACACACCCGCAGGCACCGCCGTGAACAAGAAAGGATGCACACTCGACTCCGACGGCGACGGCGTCCACGACAACGCCGACAAGTGCCCGAAGTCCATTCCTGGCGAACGCGTCGACAGCGAGGGCTGTCCGCTGGACGAAGACCACGACGGCGTGCTCAATGTCAACGACCAATGCCCGGGAACGCGCAGGGGAATCGCCGTAGACCTTTCCGGCTGCCCGCTCGACTTCGACCACGACGGAATTCCCGACAAAGAGGACAACTGTCCGAACAGCGTGGAAGGCGAACTCGTCGACGAGAACGGCTGCCCGCTCGATTCGGACCAGGACGGCGTCCCGGACTCCAAGGACATGTGCCCGGAAACCCCGAGAGAAATGATGGTCGGCATCAACGGTTGCCCGTCCGACCGCGACCGTGACGGCGTCCCGGACTACCTCGACAAGTGCCCAAACACCCAACCGGGCATCCCTGTCGACTCGACCGGCTGCAACCGCGACAGCGACCAGGACCATGTCCCGGACTATCTGGACAAGTGCCCCGGCACGTTCCCCGGAATCAAGGTCGACGGCACCGGCTGCCCGACCAACAACAAGTACAGCCTGGAAGCCCTCTCCAAAAAAGTCCAGTTCATCTCCGACGGCGGCATACGGCTTACCAATTCAAGCTTCACGGTGTTGAACGACGTCATCTACCTGATGCGCCGATTCGATTTCAAGCTCACCGTGATCTGCGGCAGCCAAGCACAAGCCAACAACATCGTCGACTACATGGAATCCAAGGGATTCCACGAAGACGACGTGACCGTACAAATAAAACCGGGGAGCGCAGTTCGTTTCCTGCGCACCCCGGCAAACTAAACCCGATTCAAACGGGACTTTCCCGTAAGGTTATTTCTTCTTCGTGACCGGACGCTTGTAGCCGAACGGCTTCAGCATGTCCTCGCTCACGCGACGCTTGGCTCCGAGTTTCCCGGCCTTGTCGTCGCCATTCACCGGAGGCAAGGTGCAGCGCAGCGTGCTGTGCATGTTGACTTCGGTCTTGTACACATAGGCTCCCGTAGCAAGCAGCTTGCCGCTCTTGGCGCGAAGGTCGCCATTCTTATCCGGTTTCAGCTCCATGGCCATGGAGAGCATGCCAGCGTCGTCTACGTAATCCGGATCGTCCAGTTCCAGCGAGAAGCTGTACTCGTCCACGAACTGGCCCAGGTTGGTGTAAATCCAGACATTGACGACCACGGTCGTTATGTACAGGTTCGCCTTGCTGATGTCGCTCGGCATAGTCCTCACGAATTCGGCACTGCAGTACTTTTCGGCATACTGCTGGGCCGACATCTTCTTGCTGTCCTTGGCATCGACACCGTCCAGGGCAACGACTCCGTCGCTGTTGACGAGATCATCAAGCGTCGCAAGACCGTGGACCGCATTGATTACCGGCAACTTGGCATCGATAAGGAGCGTCGGGCCCAGATGTCCCTTCAGGCCAGGATACGGTTCCTCGCCGGAGCCGGCCTTCGTCTTCATGTCGCCACCGATAAGCACTTCCTTTTCCGTTCCATCCTTGGCACTGACGAGGCTTACGGCAAACGTTTCGCCCTTCTTCGGCGAACTCGTGCCATAGTACTTGGCAACCTTTTCGTCATCCACGATAGTCACAGGCTTCTCGACGGCGATTTCCACATCCTTGATGCCCTTGACCACAACGAAGATGACCGCGGAATCGGAGTTGCCGGCCTTGTCGCGATAGTAGCGCACGATGGCGTTCGTCCCCTTCTGGAGGCCCTGGGTCACCAGCGTATCCTGGACGACACCGTCCACGGTCCACTTCACGTCAACAAAGTTGGAGCGCAGCACGGCACCATCGGCGGGAGAAAGGATCTCGACCTTCGGGCGGGTCTTGTCCAGCACCATGTACAGCGACTTCGTCGAAGTATTGCCGTACTTGTTCGTGTAAGAATAGCTGACGTCGAAGCCGGCATTGCCTTCTTCATCCCTTGCGAAGGCGCCCTTCTTGTCAACTCCGTAAGACACGTTGATGGAATTGCCGTTGGAATCCACGTAATCGTAAGAGACCGTATAAGTCGAACCACTTCGGCCTTCGATCAGTTCACCCGTAGAAGCATCTGCCAGATACGAGACGGTCACGTCCTTGCCGTCAACCGTTATCTTGTACGAAACCTTGATTTCCTTCTTGCCGCTTTCGCCCTTGACCAGGTTGCCCTTGAAGTCGGTGTAGTACGTGACCGTAACCTCGTTGCCGTTCACATATTCCGTGTAAGAAGTTTCCATCACCTCGCCGTTCAGCTGGAGAACCTTCTTGTTCTCGGTAGCATTGCGGTCCAGCGTCAGTTTCGCATCGACAATCTTGTCCATTGTCTTCGTAAACGTCGTCGAAGAGATGTTCAGGGAATCCAGTTCCAGGTTAACCGTGAACGTATCGCGCTTGGACGAACCCGGATCCTTGACAGAGACGAACACCTTGTTCTTTTTCTCGTTCACGTAGTACGCGGTATCGCCTTCAGCCTTTTCCTCGACCACCGTGAAGATGTTGGAAGCCTTGACTTCCTTGTCCTTCGTCGAAACAATAACCTCGGGAGAATCGGAGTTCACGAAAATAACCACCGTGTCCGCACCGGGATAGTTCTTCTTCGGATCCTTGAACGTCTTGATGATAACGTTCTTTCCGTTCTTCAGCTCTTCGGTACCGTAGCGGGGCGTACCGTCTTCGGTCCATTCGAGGTCGATAGAGTACCTGTTCGTGTAAATGGTATCCGGCATCAGCCACACCGAGTCGGGCGTCTCGCCACGGGTAATGACGACCTTCGACCATTCGTCGACGTCCTTGACCTTGATCGTGATGTCGTTCGTGTCGGTGAATTCGCCGTCCGTGACAGACACCTTGAGTATGTAGATGGAATCCTGTTCGTAGTCCAGGGAATCCAGCAGCTTGATGGTGCCGTCTTCCAGCACGTCAAAGCCGACACTCTTGCCAATCAGCTTGAACTTGTGGTCCGTGAAGGCCTTCGCCGTATCAAGGTCCTTGGCGACCAGCTTTCCGATCGTGTAGCCAATCTTCTCGTCTTCGCTGACGGTGAACGTCTGCGGCGGCAGCGTCACGGGCTCGTTCACGTCGGTAATCTTCACGGTAATCAGCGTATCGCTCGAACCGCCATGCTCATCGAACACGGTCACCACGAACGAGAGCGAGTGCGTCTTTTCGTAGTCGAACGCGGTGCTGTCCTTCACCTTCATGACTCCGTCCTCGGAAACGGTGACGTAGTCGACATTGGACTTGAGCTTGTAGGTGAACAAGGAATCGTTCTGGTCCTCGTCCTCAGCCGTCAGCGTTCCGATGACATAGTCCTTCTTCGGGTTCTCCGGGAACTCGTAGGAATCTTCCGACGTAAAGTACGGATTGTCGTTCACGTCCCTCACGTAGATGGTCATCGTCGCGGTATCCGTCAGCGACGTGTCGGCCTTGTCGATAACCTTCACCTTGATGGTGTAGATGGAATCCTTGTTGTACTGGAGCACGACGCGGGTCTGGATGGTGCCGTCGTCCTTGACAGAGAACTCGGCCGTATCGCCGCTGACCACGGCAAACTTGTGCTGGATATACATCGCAGCGGTATCGAGGTCGCTCGTGAGCGAATCGAGCTTGCCGAACGAGGACTTCACCGGAAGCTTTTCGTCCACGTAGAACGTTCCCTGAGCAATCGAGGGAGCTTCATCCACGTCAATGACATTGATGATGACCGTCGCCGTGTCGTACAGGTAATACTGGGCACCGGCGGGGTTATTGTCGCAAACCACGACCGTAACGGCGTACACGTTCACCTTCTCGAAGTCGAGAACCATCGCGTCTTTCACGGTAATCTCGCCCGTCTTGGCAGAAATGGCGAACAGTCCACTCGTATCCTCGGGCATCGAGAATGTCAGGTTCTTCAAGCAGTCCGTGGCAGAGCATGTCGCGGAGACCTTGCCGGCCAGTTCATCCTTCGCGTTGTTTTCCTTGACTCCGCGCTGCTTGCCGTTCTTGAGTACAAGAATGCGCTTCGTCGTGTCGTTACCCGGGTCGGGAGGAATGTCAATCTTCGGCCCGTCGTCCTCGTCAATGACATTGATGGTCACGATGGCGTCGTCGTACAGGGTCGTCTCGGTGGAATCGACAACTCTCACCGTAAGCGAATGCACCTTGTTGACTTCGTAGTCAATCAGGGCCCCGTTCTTGACGGTAATCATGCCATCGGTGTCTACATCGAAAAGGGACGTATCGCCGTCAACGGCGATGCTGATATTATGCTTCTTGAAATCGTTCTTGGTGTCCAGGTCACCCCAATCGAGGTAACCGACAAGCGTGCCCCCGGCGGCATTTTCCTTGACGGAGAACGACGTATCCTTGACCACGGGATTTTCGTTCACGTCCACCACATTCACGACATAAGTCTTCACCACAGCAGTCTTAATCTTGCCATCCAAAACAGCCACCTTGACCGTGTAGGCCGAATTCGCCTCGTAATCGGCAGCGGAATCCGACTTGAGGAAAAGCGTTCCGTCTTGGCTAATTTCAAAAATATCTTTACCAGTGCCGCCAACAATACTGAGCGCGAGAACATCCTCGTCATCATCGTCCGTGGCCGTGATTACGCCAGCCGTATCCCCGACGACGTTTTCCGTAACGAGGAGGTTGTTGTTATCATGCAAAACCGGGGTGTGGTTATTGGCATCCATAATTTTCAAAGGCAAGCAAATTCCATAACCAATATCCGTCGGATAGTTGCCCTTGACAATAGCACCGCTCAAGTTCGAAATACACATTTCAAACCATTCATCGCCTTCGACAATCGTGTCCTTGGCCACACGGACCCAAGCCTTGTAAACACTATCTGTCGGATAAAGGCTGTCCGCATGAATCAAGACACTGTCTGTTTTCACGCCGCAACGAGGAATATCGGCAGGATTTCCATATTTGATATCCAAGGAATCGGCATACTTGGCGCCATTGATTATAGTGTCCCTTGTACGGAAGCAGTAATTAAATCGCACATCCGTTTTCGGAGTCTTGTCCAACTTGACATCGATGGCGACAAGCTTGTCATTTTCCTCGTACTGGCCTCGGGCCAAAGCCCCCGGATCGATCTGAGGCGGATTGAACGGAACGAAGATAAAACCGGAACCGTCAAAATCTGCATTAACCTTTACTTTCGTAGCAAGTAACTGACCAGCAAGCCTCATGTGCTGAGCAACCTTAATGGTATCCTGAGAAATAAACGTTCCCTGGATAGAGTCCCCCTCAGCAAAAGCATCAAAACCGATTTCTTTTTTTGCATAGAACAACAGGTTTCCAGTATACTTGTCGTTCTGAATAGCCCTATAGCTTCCGGTCCACGCATGACTAGCAGTATCGTAACTCGCAGAAGCATCCATATACACAATCTGTATGTGCACATGGGATTCAACCTTGATTGTACTATCAATATAAATGCGGGTCAATCGTCCCGTAGACGGCATACGAATAACCAAACGGCCCTGTTCCAACAAGCTAAATGTAGAAAGACGAATATCATACATATCCGCATCACGTTCCTCCTCAGTTTCCTTAGTGCTGGGAGGGACATCAATATAACCAGTACTACCTTTTATACAAAGGCTTCCGTCAGGAAAATTTTCTGAATTATTGCATCCATAAATTCTCTTTGCCCCATATCCTGGAAATTCTTTTTCTATAAGTTTAGGAATTGTGAGATTCGACTTTAGCGCAGGAACTGTATCACCTTCCGGGCATTTACTATACCCTTTTCCCCCAGAAAAATAGCGACGAGCGGGATCAACCAAAGCGGCAAAACCACCTGCTACGCTACCAGAAACGCAAACATCGCCATTAACCACATTGGGTGGATTAAAATTCGCAATAGTTACATCTCCAACAACACGTGTCGGTCCTGTAATAATCGTTTCATGACCATCACCATTATAGAAATTAATATTTCCCCCAATTATAATGGGTCCCCCTACACGATGATCACCATTTTGCAAAGTCCAACTACCTTTCGATGTTCCAAACCAACCGGTTTCATCAGGGATCTTAATATTTCCACCAATAAAGTCAATTCCTAGCTGGCCATAAATCTTATACTTCATCAGGTATTCCCATTCGTCTTTATTGGCAGCAGAATCCAGTCGAGACAAAGAATCATTTGCCTGGACATACGGGAAATAGAACGGATAGAAGTTATACTGCGGAGACACCGCAAAGGCATTGCCCAGCAAGCACGACATCAAGATGCCGAATAAAAGCGCTATGTTTATTTTCCTCGTACCCATAAGAATCCTTCCTAAATTCTTTGCAGTGACTTTATATTCCAATTTGGAATACATAAAATTTACAAAATCCTCTCATCCCATACCAAAAATAAAAAAAAATCCCCTAAAACGAAAAAGGAATCTTCATTTCGTTTATTTTTATAAACAAAAATCACGGTTTTTAAACCTTCCAATTTTTACAAAAGCATCAGGTAAAAAAAAATTTCGTCTTTTTTGGCAAAAAAAGGGTTATATTCATGCGCCAAAAAGAATAGACCCGGCAAAACCGGGCCTATTCCATTTTAGAGCAAAAATTCGCAGAAATTACTTGTTGGGCGGGCGCTTGTAGCCGAACGGACGCAGCATGTCGTCGCTCACCTTACGCTTTGCTCCCTTCAGGTTCGCCTTGGGCATGTCCTGCGAAATCGGGGGCAACGTGCAGCGGAGGTCCGTTTTCATGGTGACCTCGGTCTTGAAGAGGTAGGCACCCGTACCCACCATGCGCCCGGACTTGGTGTGGATGTAACCCTCCATATCGGGCTTCAGTTCGAAGGCCATCGAAAGCATGCCACCCTTGTTCACGTAGTCCGGATCGTTCAGGTCCACATTGAAGGAGTAGTCGTCGACATAGGAGCCCAGGTTCGTGAACACCCAGATATGGATCGAAAGCGAGGTTTTGTAAAGGTTCAGACGGCTGAGGTCTCCACCGAACGAATCCTGGAACTCTTCGGTACAGTATTCCGCGACATACTGCGACGGGGCCATCTTCTTGCCGCCCTGGGCATCCACGCCATCCACGGACACGAGGCCATCAGACGAAACAATGTCGTCGAAGGTCGCAAGCCCGCCAATCGCGCTGGCCACCGGCATCTTCACGTCGATGGTGACCGTCGGTCCCAGGTGGTCTTCCTTGCCCGGATAGGGTTCTTCGCCAGAGCCCTCGCGGGTCTTCATGTTGCCTCCGATAAGGACTTCCTCTTCGGCGGCCTTGGCGTTGTTGTACACACTCACGGCGAAGGTCTGGTTCTTTTCCGGAGCCTTGGCTTCGCTATAGTACTCCTCGACACGGTCCCTGGTGACCACCGTGACCGGCTTTTCGACGTTGATGTCCAGATCCTTCGGGTTCTTAAGCACCACGATAACCGTGGCGGAAGCCTCGTTGCCCGCCTTGTCGCGGTAGATACGGATGATGGCGTTCGTTCCCTTGACCAGGCCCTGCATGTTGAGCGTATCCTGCTTCACGTCGTTCACCGTCCACACGACAGACACGAAGTTCGTATGGACCTTGGAACCGTCCGCAGGACTTTCGATCTCGACGATAGGCTTGATGGTATCGAGCACGACAAAGACCGACCTGCGGCTCGTGTTGCCGAACTGCTTGTTGGTGTACTCGAACGCGACCTCGAAGCCGGGGTTGCCTTCCTCGTTCTTCATGACCTTGCCCTTCGTGCTCACGAAGTAAGAGATATCGACCGTCTTCCCGGACTTGTCGGTATAGGGATAGGTCACGATGTAGGAACCGCCGTTCCACTGTTCGATCAGGGCGCCCGTCATGGCGTCGGCCTGGTAGGACATCGTTATCGTGTTGCCCTTGCTGTCCTTCGTCTGGAAGGAAACGGTCATGACTTCCGTACCGGCAGAGTTCTTGACGACATCTCCCTTGGAATCCGTGTAGTACGAGACGGTCACCTTTTCGCCGGCCACCGTGGTCGTATAGGTCACGAGAATCAGGCTGTCATTGGCGTTCGCCTTTGTGGCAGGAATCTCGGGGGTCAGGTCAAGCATGAGGTTCGCGTTGACGATTTCCCCCATCTTCTTGTACACGCTCTCGCCGATGCTCAGCGTGTCCAGCTTCGCGTTCACAGAGAACTTCTGCTCGGAGTAGTTGCACGTAGAATCCGTGTACGTCGCATCGAGGACTGGTTCCCGGATTTCGACAAGGAGCGTATTGTCGGCCTTGTTCACGTAATAAGACGTATCCGAAGCCGGCACCTGTTCCACGATCGTATAGATATTGTCCGCAACGACCGGAGCCACATCCACGGCGACCTTCACTTCCGGCGTGCGAGTGCAAACGAAGATGACGATGGTGGCGACGGTACCGCGGTCCTTCGTCTTGTCGTAGTACGTGAGCGTCACCGTGTTGAAGCCCTCGTGCAAATCCGTCACGAGCGTGTCGGGCTGCGGGATGCCGTCGGCCGTCCAGGAGAGGTTGATCTCGGTCCTGTTGATGTAGAGCGTGTCCTTCGGGAATTCCCAGACAGTGTCCTTCGTCTCGGCGCGGCGAATGATAATCGTAGACGTTTCCACCTCGTTGTCGACAACGATGATGACCCTCGCGGTGTCCACGTTGCCGTCGGAATCCTTGACCTGCACGAACAGCGTGTCGAACTTGTCGGCTTCGTAGTCCAGCACGACCTTGGTGGTGATCACGCCAGTGCTGTCGTCAATAGCGTACTTGTCCGAATCGCCACTGACAACCGTGAGCTTGTTGCTGAGGAAATCGATGTTCCTGTCCTCGTCATACACGGGCAGCTTGTCAACGACCGTTCCAACCGGCTGGTTTTCCAGGACATGGAAAATGGTGTCGTTAATCGCCGGAGACTCGTTTTCGTCGATCACGATAATCGACACGACCGTAGAGTCGTAGTCCGTGCCGTTGGTGCACTTCACGAAGAAGCCGTAAGACGGCTGCGTTTCGTAGTCCAGGGCGCTATTGAGGAGAATGCTCGTCGTATCGAACTTGAACGTGGTTCCGGCATTGCCGGAAACAATCGTGCAGGTCAGGGTGCCTGGAATTCTCATGTCTTCCAGCGTACCGACAAGCGTATCGATCGGAGCGTTTTCCCTAATCGTAAATTCCACATTGACGACGTTGATCTTCATCGTCTTGCCCCTGTCGCAGATATCCGGGGCGTCGACCTTGCACAGATCAAAACCGATGGTCGCATACGGCGTGCCGTAGGCGTCCTTGACCGGCACAAAGGTCAGTCCGCTAATGACCCCGACCTTCGGATCCGCCGTACCCGGCAATGCCTTGATGGTATCGCCAACCGCCACCACGTTGCCGTTGTACGTCAGCGATCCCTCGGACGGGGCGCTCTTGATGACCACGTTGTAGGTCTTCATCGGGGTCACTCCGTCAGGACCGTATGCCGGGAACGACGTGATGGTCAGCGTCTCGTTCACCTTGGACGAAACCGTCGTATCGGCCGACACGGGCTTCTTGTCGTTGTCCACGATGATGTAGTTCATTGAATAGCTGGCATCGGGATTGCGGTTGCCGTTCGGGGTAATGGCCGCAGACAGGTTGAAAATCTTGATGATAACGCGTTCGTCGTCTTCCTCGTACGGGTCGTCAAAGGCGTGGAAGATGATGGGATCCTTCAGTTTTGTCGAGTTCTGCGGGAACTCGGCACGGGCGGTATCCCTGCCACAAAGCGGAATGCTGTTCAACGTAGAAGCCAGAACATCGTTCACGTTGGCCCATTCGCAGTTTTCGTCATCCTTGTAACCGTTGCAGGAGTTCGCATCCTTCAAGGAGAAACAGTAGTCGAACGTGACGCGGGTCGGCGGGTTCTTGGAGAGAGTAAATTCAACCGCATCGCCGCTGGCTTCGTTGTCTTCGTACGCCTTGGAGGTAAGTGAGATTACAGACGGCTTGAACGGAACATAGCGGAAGTCTCCGGCCTGGAAATGGGCGTCGATGGAGATATTCTTTGCCAACAACTGTCCCGAGAAACGATAATGCTGCATAAACTTGATTGTTCCGCCAGAAATATACGTTCCCTGATACGTACAAGGCTGGGACGGGAAATCAATATTATTCGGGCTATAGAAAAGGAGATTTCCCGCATAGTTAGCGTTGGTGACAGCTCCTTTCTGATCAAGCACCACGATATTGTGCATAGCAGACTGAATCAGGAGGGAACCCCTAATAAAAATGCGAACATATTGGTTATAAGGGTTGTTGATATAGAGAGTATCACAACCATCCTTTATCTGAAGGTCTCCCTTAACAAAGATATCATAGAATTCACCGGTACCACTTGGGATATTGATATAGGAAACCTTTCTCCCCGGCTCATTTGTAGTCGAGTCAAAAGTCCACCCTTTATCAACGATTAGGTCAAAACCGGTATAATTCGTATCAAATACAGGGACGTCAAGAGAACGGTCTATTGCCGGAATATCGGGAAGGTTGCAGTCTATTGTCGCATGCCCCCGTGAAGCCGCTTTATCAAACCGAGTGTAGCCCCCGGCACAAACGTGACCACCCCAGAAGACATTGTCGACGTTGTAAGCATTTTGTTCAATCTCAATCGTACCACCAAAATGGCTCGGCCCCGTCAAAATGCTATCTATGCCAGTATTGTTGTAGAAACCGCCACCAAAGGCAAGCGGGCCGCCAATCCTGTGCTTGTCATTTTTCATGACAAAATTGCCCGTTGCGCTACCTGTGTAACCCACGGAATCCGTAATAGCGATATCCTGGTTGTTAAAGACTACACCTTGGGTTCCCCAGAGCTTGTACTTGATAAGCTTCTGCCACTCGGCTTCTTGCTTGGCATCATCGGATTTATCGATGTAACTGAAATAGAACGGAGTTATTTCCGAGGCGACGGCAATATTTGCCGCGAATAGAGCAAATAGAATGAACAGCGCCATACTAAAAATTGCAGGTCTTTTGTTTTGCCCAATCATGAAGAACTCCCGGAAGCCACTCTTCCACTGATAAAATTTCAATACGAAAAAAGTCAGCCCCTTTTCCCATAAACTTGACATAAATATAGTTACTATTTGTTTACAAATCAAGCGCTATGGGAAAAAATGTATTTTTTATCATCAAAAAACGGCATAAAATTTGTTTTTTGGGCGAAAACTAACTATATTTGGTGTTCCTAGGCCCTGCGCAATGACTATTTGCGGGCAAATCGCCAGGGCGAAAGCAGCAACGGACTTGCGAATTTTTATGTGCTCAGGTAGCCTAGGATTTTTTTTCGCAACCCTCGGGTTGCCTTTTTTGTTCATCAACCAACCCCTAACGCAATGATTCTCTGGACCATCCGCCACTCGCGCCCCTACAACCCCAAGGACGTCTGCTACGGCAGGCTCGATTTCGACGTATCGCCCACTTTCCCGCAAGAATCCGACGACGCAATCAAAGCGTTCCTTTCGGCAGGGCCCAAGCCCACCAGGCTGTACTCCAGCCCGCTCCTGCGCTGCCTGCGCCTCGCCGACAAGGTTTCCCAGGCGATTTCGCTCCCAGTCGAAAAGGTGGACGCCATCCAGGAAATCAACTTCGGCTCATGGGAAGGGCAAAAGCTGACGGCCGTTCCCAGGGACGAGATGCACGCCTGGATGAAGGACCTGCGCGGTTTCCGCTTCCCGGGCGGGGAAAACTTCTACGACATCGACAAGCGCGCCGGAGACTTCCTCGACACCTTGCCCGACGGCGGGGAATTCCTCTGGATTAGCCACGCGGGCGTCATCGCCTCCATCATGCACTCCAGGTGCGGCCTGCCCGACGACCAGTTCGTCGAAGGCGAATTCTCGTACACCATGGTCTCGCGGTTCGAGTTCACCCGCGACAGCGAAGGACACTACAAGGGAACCTACACCAAAATCCACGACGGAATACAAATGCCGCCGCTGGTGATGGAGTAGGGGTAATGAGAGACGAGATATACGATACTAGGTGCTTTAGCACCTTAGTAGAGTTATCCCCTATGAGGAGGCGAGAGACGAGAGAGGGTAATGGGGCCTCGAGCCTCGAGCCTGGAACCTAAAAATCTAGCGTGAACATTGCCTGGACACCGCCTTCAAGTCTAGGCATCAGCGCCAGGTGTATCGGGTTGTCGAAATCGCTCAGCAGGGCGTCGACGACGGCATCGCCCATGGAATACAGGTAAAGCAGGGCCAACGCCCAGATATACTGGTTGCGGTTCTTGCGGTAGTACGTGACCCGTTCCGCGATCTTGTCAAAATCTTCCTGTTCGACGTCTTCGTATTCCAGGACGTGCTTACGGCCAAGGTAATACTCCACCATGTTCTGCGAAGTCCAGATACTCGTGGAAGCCCCGATAATGCTCATGTAGAGCAGACCCGCCTTGCCAAATTCCCCGTTGTACATCTGCCCAAAGCCGGGAATAATCGCAAGCAACAAGGCCTTCGTCATGCTCCGCTGCTCGACGCTCCTGTGGTGGTTATTGTACCATATCCCGAAAGCATCGAACATTCCGTACAAATGAAGGCCGTACAGCCAGGCCGTCTCGGCCCTACGCAAGTCTTCCTGTTCCATCTTCTTGTCGCTCAAGGAACGGACGCGGTTCACGTAGTCCATGCGCTGTTCCTGGTAGGACTTGATGCTGTCGCGGTTCGGGGCGGTCGCCAGCTGGCGCGAAAAATAAGCCACGGAATCCTGGAACGGCCTTACCTGCTCGTAGATGCGGTCGCGCTGCCAGGACTTGTTGAAGACAACCTCGTACACTAGAAGGGCTTCGATAGCGGTGATAAAGCCGCCACGGATATAGTGCCCCGTGTAGTACTGCCCGCCCCCAGGGAAAACGCTGAACAGCATCGTCAAGGGGAGCGAGTTGTGCTCGGTCGGCACGTCCCATTCGTTGACGGTCAGGGTGTCGATTTCCGGGATGCCCGTCTTCCCCTTCTGTACATAGACATCGCCCGCCAACGCAGGAACACATGCGAAGACGGCAAAAAGAAGGAATATAAGCATCGACCGAAGCTTCATCGCGTCCAAATATAAAAAAAACGGGCCGGAACGATAGATGCCGGCCGGGTCTTGCTATATTTTTCGATAGGATTCTGTTAATTGTCATTTTTTGACAATATTTCTTTTTTAAATTAAGGACATGAAGATGAACGACGCATCCATTCCGCACGAAGACCTCCAGACGCAAATCCACGACCTGGCAGTCGCCATCAAGGCAGCCCTCATCGAACGGGGCGAGATGATGGCCACGGCCGAGTCCTGCACCGGCGGGCTTGTGGCGAGCAGCATTGTCAACGAGGCGGGCTCCTCCGCCATTCTGAAGGGCGGGATCGTCGCCTACCAGAACGAAATCAAGACAAAGCTGCTCGGCGTTCCAGAGTCCACGCTCGAGGAACACGGGGCGGTCAGCGCGGCGACGGTCGAGGCCATGGCCTCAGGAGCCCTCCGCCAGTTCGATTGCCAGTGGGCGGTATCCACCTCCGGAATCGCAGGTCCCGGAGGCGCCACCCCCGGGAAACCGGTCGGAACGGTCTGGATGTGCGTCGCCAATCACTGCAAAAAAGTCACTTTTTGTGAAATTTTTTCGGGAAATCGGGAAAAAGTCCGCGAAAAAAGCGTCTTTACAGTGTTGAGCAGGCTGCTTTTTGAGTTAAATAACCAAAAAAGCACTTGCACAAAAGAACACTAGTTGTTATATTTAAACAAGAAACCAAAAAACAGGACACTAACTATGGCAAAAAAAACAAACACCACCAGCAACCTTTCCGCCGACAAAGCCAAGGCCGTCGAGGCCGCAATCGCCCAAATTGAAAAGAACTACGGTAAAGGTTCCATCATGGCTCTCGGGAGCCAGCCTGTCCAAGACATTCCCGTAATCCCGACCGGATGCATCCAGCTCGACATGGCACTCGGAGTGGGAGGTTTCCCCCGCGGCCGCATCATCGAGATCTACGGCCCCGAATCTTCCGGCAAGACGACGCTTACCCTGCACGCCATCGCCGAGGCCCAGAAGCTCGGCGGCGTCGCCGCCTTCATCGATGCCGAACACGCCTTTGACGCCGTCTACGCCCGCAAGCTGGGCGTCGATATCGAGTCGCTCCTCGTCTCGCAGCCCGACACCGGCGAGCAGGCGCTCGACATCGCCGAGACGCTCGTCCGTTCCGGCGCCATCGACATCATCGTCATCGACTCCGTGGCGGCCCTCGTGCCCCAGGCCGAAATCAACGGCGAAATGGGCGACAACCACGTGGGCCTGCAGGCCCGCCTCATGAGCCAGGCCCTCCGCAAGCTGACCGGCATCCTTTCCAAGTCCAACACGTGCATGCTGTTCATCAACCAGCTGCGCATGAAGATCGGCGTGATGTTCGGCAACCCGGAAACTACCACCGGCGGTAACGCGCTGAAGTTCTACGCCACGCAGCGTATCGACATCCGCCGCATCGCCGCCATCAAGGACGGCGAAGAGGTCATCGGAAACCGCACCCGCGTGAAGGTCGTGAAGAACAAGGTCGCGGCCCCGTTCACCCAGTGCGAATTCGACATCCTGTACGGCTGCGGCATTTCCCGCGAAGCTTCCATCCTCGACCTCGCCAGCGAGCTGGACATCATCCAGAAGAGCGGGTCCTGGTTCAGCTACAACAACGAACGCATCGGCCAGGGCCGCGAGAACACTCGCTTGTTCCTCAAGGACAATCCGGAACTCTGCAACGAGATTGAGCAGAAGATCCGCGAAAGCATGAAGGACGTCGAGCTGTTCAAGCTGAACGAGCAGGACGCGGTCTCCGCCGACGAGGAAGGCGAACTCGCCGCCGTCGAAGAAGCCTAACCATTCTTCCTTAAAAGAGCGACCTCCGACAAAAGTCCCCCGTAGCCATTGGGACTCAGTCGGGGGTTTTCTTTTGCCGCAATAAATTAATTATCTTGTACCCATGCTTCGCCCACTCCGCCTTGCGCTCCTTTTATCAGCATTGTTTGCCGCTGCCGTCAGCGCCCAGTCCCTGTGTCCACGATACCTGGTCTCTTCGCCAATGGTCGTCAACATCGAAGGGCGGTTCGTCAACGTCAAGCATTCCAGGGTCAGCATGGACGTGGAATGGCGTCACCATCCGGAATCTATCGACACATTCTTCATCAACCTCCCCGACCGCGAGCAGCACCGTTTCATCACGACGGGAATTTCCCGGTATATCGAAATGGGCAAATCCAACATCAAGCGGCAACTGGGGACGCACCACCTGAAGGAAAACATCGGGGAGACCCCTCTCAAGCTGGATGACCTGGAACTGCTCGCCAACGGCCAGTTCATTTGCAAGGAACCGCCCGACACGTCGGCCAAAAACCTCGGCACCGCGTTTTCCATGGCCTGGTGGAGCATCATCTCCGACACGCTGCCGACACCGCAGAAAGTCGTCATGCGCGGGGCGAACCGCGAAACCCGCATTTTCACGATCGGACAGTGGAAAGTCTTTTCGGGAGAACTCCTCCCCACTCTGGTTGAACTATCCGGGCCCAACTACCAGGGCAGCATTTGGATACGCTCGGCCTACCCCATCCAGGCGTTGGAGTCCGATCCGCTGCAGAAGGCCGCCACCAAGGTGCGGCCCATTCCCGAGCTATTCTTGAAGATCCCTGTCAAGCGGAAAAGAGAAATACCCCTGATACTCAAGCTGAATCAGGAACTGCTGAGAGAGTGACCCGTTGTAGAACCGGTCCTTGGGACGTTTCCACATGCCGACTTCCAGCGTGATGTTCCGGAACCCATCGAGCCACGAGAAGTTCGGGCCAACCATAAACTGGCCATACGACAGGGATTCCTTCTTCACCGTGTTTTCGCTGCGCAGATAGCCGGTCTTGTAATACGAAGATTCGAACACAACCGCCCAGTTGGTGTTTATCGGAATGCAACCGTAAGTGCTCAGTTCTATAATGAAATCCCTGGAAAAAACGGGGATATTGCGATTGTAGTCGTAGCTTTTCCCGTCAAAATCCGTACCGATGTCGGACAGGATGTAATGCACGTTGACTCCGAGCACGGAACCATGGGGGAAGAAGTACGACAAGTCAGCACTCAAGTCAAACAACTGCGCGTAGTCATAGGCCGCGGCATCGTCCGTCCACACATTGTTGGTGATGTAGTCCGCATTCCAGGTATCGGCAATCCGTCCGCCGCCCTCGACATCGGCATTGACCATTTCGAGGTTCGACTTGAAATACAGGAAGCTTTCGTAGACAAAGTCCACTTCCAACTGCGGATTCGTCTTGAGAGGGCGCAGGCCGAGGCCCGCCTTGTAGCCCCCGTAGAACGGGGAGACTTCCACTGCAGCCACCATTTTCAGGTAGGTCGGCATCTGGCCCATCTTGTCGCCATAGTTCAGATTCCCGACAGGCTCCAACCAGGTGTAGTTGACTTTCCCGTTGAGCTGGGGAAGCCACTGGCCCCAGACGAAGGGGGTGTTCCCCATCAAGCTCCACGACAAATTGGGACCGTACCGGAACCCGAAGAACGCGCTCTGGTCAAAACCGTCGCCGAAGGAAAAACCCGTAAAACAGAGCACTCCAAGTAAAAAAAACTTTATTGGACGCAAGACTTTAATCATTTCAATGTAAAATCTAAAAAATATTCAGCCACTTGCCTTATAAATTCTTATTTTGTGTGCATCAAACTCTAAGGAGCATATATGAAATTGTCTCATCTTTGCCTGCTCGTCCTCGGCGTCATGCTGCTCTGGGGATGCTCAAACCGTTCTTCATCCCCAATCCTTATCGAACGCGGCGTAGGCCAAAACGAATACGAACGCGAATACTTCGCCATTAAGGAAAGCATGGGCATCGACAAGCGCCTTAAAGACGTTTTCAAGCAAGGCTATATCGAAGAAGGCATGACCAACGACATGGTGAACCTCCTCTGGGGACCTCCTGACCATGAAACCGAAACTGACACCAGCAGCGTGTGGGAATACTACACCCGCGAAGGCCAGCTCATCACCCGCCTCATCTGGAAGCACCCCGACCAGGCCCGCCTGAAGGGTTACGAAAACGAATGGATCC
>CAMZDZ010000024.1 GCA_947305535.1 uncultured Fibrobacter sp. | reverse complement strand
CGCCCTGGGGAATGTCGCGGAGAATGCCCACGACCGGCATCGGTTTTAAAAATTCGAGCAGATCCATATGCTTACTTCACGTTGAATGTCTGGGTTGCAAGCGACTTGCCGTTGGAGGTGAGTTTTGCAACCATAGCCCCTTGGTGCGGAAGCTTTGCAAGGCTTATTTCGGCATAAGACCCGTTGAAGGTCTTTTCCATCAGCTGGTTGCCGAGCATGTCGAATATCTTTACGGTCTTTGTTCCCTTTGCGCTAGCCTGGACAAAGAGCCTGTTGCCGCTGACCTGCATGTGGGCCTTGCCTGCGCTAACCACGTTCACGAAGCCCACGCGGTCGTCGGTGGATTTGCCTGGCCCGTAACCCCACAGGAGTTGGCCCTTGCTGCGGATGACAATGTAGGGATCCTTGGGAGGTTCCTGGAGGTCTCCCCGGTCCTTGTCCCATTCGGGAGCGCCGGCGTAGGCGGGGGCGTCCTTCTCTGCGGCATGGCTGGTGAAACTCCAGCCGTCACGGACCTTGATCTTGGATGGCGTTCTGAGCGTCTCGCACATTCCGTTCCCTTTTATGCCAGATGAGGTGGAAATGTCCAGCCGGATTTTGTTTCCAACGTCGATTTTTCCGATAGGAATCTCTTTCACCCAGGTATATGTCTTCTTTTTCTTGTCGTAGGTTTCGTCCAGCCTTGTGCCGACACTATTTCTGAAAGCATCCCTTAGTGTCATGTCATCGGGACATGGCTTGTTGAATCCCGCAATATCGAAGATCATGCAAATGTCCTCGTCGAATATAATTTTGCAGGAATCGACATCTTCTTCGGTGGCTTCGAAATAGATGTAGGCTGTAACGCTGTCCAGGTCTTCGAGAGTGCCGTTATAGATGAGTGTGTTGAATGTTTCCAAACCGCCAAATTCGTAATAGTAGGCTGCCGCATATACGCTGTCTTCGCCAAAAGGAGTGGGTGTGCCTGTTTTGCAACTGTCACACTTCTTTTCGTAGTAGTCGCTGCCGCCGTTGCTTGCAATGGTAAGGGCCGATGTGAGGAGTGCAGCGCCGTAAAGGCACGCTTCTGATGAATAAAAATGTTCCCAGTCTTTGAGTCCGTCATTGTCAATGATGCTGGTGTCTTTGGGCTCATATCCGCCCCATAGGCCTCCGACAGGACATTGGTAATTGTAGACTTGTCCGGGAGTCATTCTTCCTTCGGGGTTTGCCGCCCTGTGATGCGGGTGGGCGTCGTTCTTGTCGCCAACGCCATACACAAGGGAGATGTCCCACGGGTTCACGCCGAACAGGTAATTCAGTGCGTTGATGCCGAACTGGAACATTTCGCTTGCCTTTAGGCTTGCCTTCGCTATGTTGGGGAGTGCGTCCCCTTGCTTCTCGATATCCTTCGCGATGTCTGCATAGGCGAAGACGTCGAATATGTTGCCCACTAGATAATGGTTGTACAACCATGCCATTGGGGTGGTTGTTGTATACCATAAGTCGTCAAAAGATAAAGATCTCTCTGCGGGAAGTTCAATTTTTGATTCTCCGTTGCTGCTTCTATATGACAAGTTGATTGCCATAACGCTGACGATAGTCTCGATATAGTTAATACGGGCTTTATCGGAAACTCCGTATTTGGCGGCGGTTGTAGAATCCTTCAGGAGCATTTTGTAAAAGGCGTACAGGGCGTACATATGGGCGCTGGCCCAGCCTGTGGTTCCGCCGAGCCTGCGCATGCCATCACGGGTCAATGCCATCCAACCGCCATTGAAAAATCCGAGGCCTGGTTCCTGCTCGACTCCTATCGTGGTGTCTTCCACGGCATCGTTCAGGTAGTCCATTTTTTTGGTTGTCTCGTAAGTGGCGTAATGGAGCGCAATCGCAGCAACGGCTAGGTCGTCGTGTGAATTGTCGTTGCCAATATAGGCCGAGGAGCCCCATCCGTCCGCTTTACGGTTGTTGACGTAGCTCTTGTCGCCGTCGTATTTGTCTTTGCCAAGTTTAAGGTTCTTGGCGAAGTCATACATCTTTTTGGCGACCATGAGGCAGCTGTCCGCATAAACCGAGTCGTACTGGGCGTAGTTCTTGCCCAAGATAGCAAGGCCTGCCGCGATTTCCGCGGAGACGTTGGAACCCAGTTCGCCCAGTCGGATGTCGCGTTCAGCGGGTCCTCCACGACGTTCCTGAGTGACGTAATCCTGCGTTTCCGGGCGCCCCCACCAGCCGTGGTCTGAACCGTAGTTTCCGATAGAAACAGGCATGTTGTCGACAACGCCCTTGGCCACACGGAACGCCCTCAAGAAGAAGTCGGCGCCGTGCTTAGCTTCGCGCAGCATGTCCGGCACGCCGTCCGTTTTCACGAATTCGGCCTGGTTGTATGCGTAGTGGTCAACGTCCTTGGTGGGGTTCGAGGCGGACATCACGGCAAGAGCCATGAAGGCAAATGCCTGCGTCTGGGATTCCTTTAGGTGGTCGCCGCAGTCGTACCAGCCGCCCTGCAGGTCTCCCGCCTTCGGTGAAATCGCGTTGGATACTTCTTTGTCTGTTACAATGTTGACTACGGTGCCGCTTCCGTCTTTCACGTGGCTGGGACCGTGGAACCAGGACTCGGAGTTGCCGCTGCGCTGGATGCCGAAGAACTTGAGCGAAGCGTCCTTTGCCATGGTGTAGACGTCATCACTTACAATAAAGGTGCTGGAGATTTCTTCGCCGACCTTGATGCGCAGGCGCTTGTCGGTAGGTACGGACTGGGGAATGTTTCCCACAAAAATTTTGCCGGAAGGTCCTGAGAAATTCACCGAGTATCTTTTTTGGTCGTTTGTCATTGCATCTGTACCGGCGACAATGGTCCATTCGGTTGCCACATTGGTTCCGCTATTGGTAAATGTCCCGGTTACCTTGGTGGAGAGCGACTTGCCATCGGCGTCGACCACTTCGAATTCAGTCGCCTTGGCGCCTACAAAATAGAACTGGCGTTCCTTGTCACTCTTGAGATAGCCCGCCTGGTTCACGCGGATAGGCGAAATCTTGGTGTTGATGGCGTCCAGGTAGGCCTGGTCCAAGGTGTCGGGCATCAGCGCTCCCGCCTTGAAGCTTGCCGGTGTCTTGTCGATGTTCAGAACGCCGATTTTCTTGGTCCCCGTGGTGTCGAAGTCGTTAAAGACTGTCGAGTCCCAGCTTAACGGCCAGGTGGGGCGGATCAGGTCGTAAGGGGTGGTGGCAGCGAATGCTGCAGTGGCTGCAAGGGCCGCTAATGCGGAAATGGCTGTAAGGGGGTTTTTGTGTCGGTACATATCATCCTCCGGCTATAGAAGATAATATAACACTATTTAATTTATCCTGCAACAAGGCCGCAGGCGCCAATTGCGTGAGCCATGTCACGTCACGTTGTTGCTATTCGAACCGGAGAGCTTCTATCGGGTCCAGCCGGCTCGCCTTGCGGGCGGGGTACCAGCCGAAAAACACTCCGGTGGCAAAGCACACGCCAAAACTCACGATGACGCTCGTGACGGAGACGCTCATGGGCCAGTTCATGAAGTTCTTCACGATTTCGGAGGCGGCGATGCCGAGCATGATCCCGATGGCGCCGCCGAGCAGGCTGATGATGACGGACTCGAACAGGAACTGGAGCAAAATGTCGCGGCCGCGGGCGCCGATGGCCATGCGGAGGCCGATTTCCTTGGTGCGTTCGGTAACGGAGACGTACATGATGTTCATGATGCCGATGCCGCCCACGAACAGGCTGATTCCGGCAATTGCTGTCAGCACGAGCGAGAGCAGGTCGGAGGTGCTCGTGACCATCTGGATCATTTCTTCCTGCGTGAACACGCGGAAGGGGTCGGTGGGCTTGGTCCAGCTGCGGCGTTCCTTCAAGATTCCCATGATTTCCTCGGTCGCCTTCTCGGCGTAGCCCTCGCCGATGGAGTTCGCGTAGATCTGGCGGATATTCGTCGTTGCCGAGAAACGCTTCATCACGGTCTGGTACGGCGTGAAGATGACGTCGTCCTGGTCCTGGCCGAAATCGCCGGAGCCTTTCGTCTTCAGGGTGCCGATAACCTTGAGGGGAATGCTCTTGTAGCGGATGGTCTTGCCGATGGGATCCACTCCCGGGAACAGGTTCTTCACGACGGTCTGCCCGATGACGCAGACTTTCGCCATGCGGTCGGCATCGTCGTCGAACATCACGCCGTCCTCGATTTCGTAGTTGCGAATCTTGAGGTAGTCCGCCGACACGCCGGAAAGGCTGGTGGGGGAGTTGTTGTTGCCGACGATCGCCTGCCCGCTCACGGTCATCATCGGCGAGACCCCGTTGATATAGGTCGCGTTCTCGCGGATGGCGATGACGTCCGCTTCCTCGAGCATTTCGGAGGATTCCGTCTGCACGCCGCCGCGGCGGTCGCGGTTCGGCATGATGATGATGGCGTTCGTGCCCATCGCGGTCATCTGCTCCTTGATGGACTTCTTGGAGCCTTCGCCCATGGCGACCATGGTGATGACTGCCGCGACACCGATGACGATGCCGAGCACCGAGAGGAAGGTGCGCATGCGGTTGCGGAGCAGGGCGCGGAGGGAAATCTTTATTAAAGTAATCGGTGACATAGGCTGTAGGGAGTTAGAAGTAGGAAGTTAGAAGTAAGAAGGGGTTAGGGGGTAAGGGCAGTGAGGCTCCTCGTGCCTCGAACCTCGAACCTGAAGCCTCTCGTCTCATTCCTCGAATTCCTCCGGTGGTGGCAGGGCTTCGAACGCGGCCTTGGCGTCCTGGATGTTCTCGTTCTTGACATCCTTCTTCAAAAGTCCGTCGCGCAGCGTGATGGTGCGCCCGCTGAAGGTCGCGATGTCGGGTTCGTGGGTCACGAAGGCGATGGTTTTCCCCTGGCGGTTGAGTTCCTGGAAAATCATCATGATTTCGTAGCTCGTGCGTGTGTCCAGGTTGCCGGTGGCCTCGTCGGCGAGGATGATGACGGGGTCGTTTACCAGGGCGCGGGCGATGGCGACTCTCTGCTGCTGGCCGCCCGAAAGCTGGTTCGGCAGGTGGTTCATGCGGCTTTCGAGCCCGACCATCTCGAGCGCCTTGACTGCCCGGCGGCGCCTTTCGGCGGAAGAAATCTTGGAATTGTACAAGAGGGGCAGTTCCACGTTCTCGATGGCGGTGGTTCGGCTGAGCAGGTTATAGCTCTGGAAAACGAAACCGAGTTTCTGGCTGCGGATGCGGGCGAGCGCGTCCCTTTTCAGCTTTTCGGTATGTTCGCCGTCTAATATATAGTGTCCCGCGGTAGGGCGGTCCATGCAGCCCAAAATGTTCAGCATGGTGGACTTTCCGGAGCCGCTTGCCCCCATAATGGTAACAAATTCGCCTTTATATATGTCAAAAGATACGCCACGGAGCGCATGGACGGTCTCTTCGCCCATTTTGAAGTCGCGACGCAGGTTTTGGATGGAAAGAATAGGGGACATATCTAAAATAAATTCCTTTTTGCCTAATTAGATGCCTTGTTTTAGGGTCCGGATGCAAACTTTTTGTCAAAAAAATATATTTTTCATCACAAACCTTTAACATCAAGGGATGATAGATGAAAAAGTTAATAGCACTTTCGCTACTCTCTGCCGGGATGGCTTTTGCGCAGACCGGTTTGCAGGGTGGATCAGACGGTCTTCATCAGGTGAATGCCAAAACGCTGGGTCAGTGGAACTTCTCATTTGGTCTGGGTGGTGATTTCGCATTGGATTCCTGGGCTCTCAGTCGTGGCGGCACCTATACCGATGGGAATGGCAAGACTTCTTCATTCAATGCGGATGACGCCTCGTTGTCGGGTAACGTGAACCTGGGCATCGGTCTTCTGAGTTTCTGGGATATCGGTGCCAGCCTGCCGGTCTACTACGACCACGCCAATTCCGATGAAGGTACCGACGTGAGCGGCGAAATGTGGTCCTCGGGCATGGGTGACGTGGACATTTGGACGAAACTCCGCGTCCCGTTCGACGACAACTTCTTCTTTGGCGTTGCCACGTTCCTTGAAATGTATGTCCCGTCTGGAACCGACGGTGCCGGTGTACGTCCGCGTCACGCATGGTACCTCGACGACAACGGCGTAACTTCCGCCTATTCCGGCGAAGGCATCGCTCTTTCCGCCTCTTTGGCTTTTTCTCTTGACTTTACGAAGTTCGGATTCCCGCTTCGCTGGAACCTGAGCGGCGGCTTCCTCAAGGCCCTGGGTCACGACGAGGCCAACGTGGTTTCCTATGCTACCGCCTTTAACCTGGTCCCGGGCAATGCGGTGGACTTCTTTGTCGAATTCTCCGGCGAAATGCGCGTAGAAAAGACGGATTACCCGCGTGACCCGCTGGTTGACCCGATGCTCATTACCCCGGGCTTCCGCGCTCACCTCGGTGACTATGTCGACCTGACCATGGGTGTCGACTTCTCTTCCCGCTTCTTCCGCAACCCCGGATACGAGTCTGATGACGAGAGGGACAACTGCAGCAATTACCAGGTGCAGTTCCGCAACAACGGCAAGTCCGCGACCTATTGCTACGCCTCTACGCCGATTATTGCCGGCGTGGCCGCCCTTGTGTGGCATTTCGACGCCCGCAAGAAGGCTTACGCGGATCCGACCATCGTTACGAAGGGCGACAAGCTCGCCTCGAAGCAGTTTAACGATAGCGACGGCGACGGCATTCCGGACCTCAAGGACAAGTGCCCGTACAGCAAGGCCGGTGCGAAGGTCGACAGCCTCGGCTGTGCCATCGATACGGACGGTGACGGCGTGATCGATATTGACGACAAGTGCCCGGATACTCCGAAGGGCGTGAAGGTCAACGATGTGGGCTGTGTCGGCGATAGCGACGATGACGGCATCATGGACGACCTCGACAAGTGCCCGGCGACTCCGAAGGGCTTCGCAGTGGATTCCCTCGGCTGCCCGTTCGACGCTGACAAGGACGGCGTTGCCGACATGCTTGACAAGTGCCCGAATACTCCGGACAGCATCAAGGTGACTCCGGACGGCTGCCCTGTCGACACGGACAAGGATGGCGTCGCTGACTATCTCGACAAGTGCCAGAACACCCCGTTCGGTGCCAAGGTTGATTCCGTGGGCTGCCCGACGGATGGCGACAAGGATGGCGTGTTTGACGGTATCGACCAGTGCCCGAACACCAAGAAGGGTGCGAAGGTCGACACTCTCGGTTGCGAACCGGACTTCGACAAGGACGGCGTTCCTGACGGCGTGGACCGCTGCCCGAACACCCCGGCCGGCTTCGAAGTGGACAGCCTCGGCTGCGTGAAGGATGACGACAAGGACGGCGTTCCGGACAAGCAGGACCAGTGCCCGAAGACCCCGAAGGGCATCACGGTCGATAGCGTCGGTTGCGCCCTCGACTTCGACAAGGACGGCGTCCCCGACCAGATTGACCAGTGCCCGAACACTCCGCTTGGCGCCAAGGTCGACTCCACGGGTTGCCCGGTCGATGCAGACAAGGACGGCGTTGCCGATGGTCTGGACAAGTGCCCGAACACTCCGAAGGGCGCTCCTGTGGATTCTACCGGTTGCTCTCTGGATAGCGATGGTGACCTTGTCCCGGATTACAAGGACAAGTGCCCGGGTACCCCGAAGGGTATCTCTGTCGACGCCAGGGGCTGCTCGGCCAGCAAGAAGGAAGACCTTGAGGTCCTCGGCCGCGGGCTTACCTTCAACAAGGGCACCGCTACGCTCTCCAAGGGCAGCGCTACCTCCATTGCGAACATTGTCGCCCTCATGAAGAAGGTCCCGACCTTGAAGCTCGAAATTCAGGGCTATGTCGGCGGCAATGGCAATGCCGAAAAGAACAAGAAGCTCGCTCAGGATCGCGCCATTGCGGTACAGAGCACCTTGATGTCCAAGGGTGTCGATGCCACTCGCCTCCGCACGGCAAGCTTCAGCGGCGAAGAAGCCGACAAGAAGGGCGGCAAGCAGGAACGCATCGAATTGGCCGTGTTCCAGTAAGCAAAAGCTTGAATGCAAAAAGGGCTCCGCGATGGCGGAGCCTTTTTTTGTGGTCTACTTTTTAAAGACCCATTTTTTGTAGAGCATGAAGCTCACGATCACGTAGACCACGTTGGCGATGATGTTCGCGAGGTAGCCGGGCTTCATGAAACGCGACATGAAGTTGCTGATGCTCATGCACCAGGAAACGTGCGCGAACAGGTAGACGCAGCCTTCGAGGACGAGCAGGTTTATCGAGTACGAGCACAGGAAAACGATGGCGAACCGGATGACTTCGGTGCGCTTCTTGTTCTTGCTCTTGAAGTTCCAGATGCGGTTGCAGAGGTAGCTGTTCAGGCCGCCCGCGACAAAGCCGAGAAAGTTGGAAAGTTCCAGATTCCAGTCAAGAATCTGGTGGAGAATCCAGACCACGATGAGCGTGATGAGGGTGTTTAGAATGCCGATGAGATTGTATTTGATGAAGTGAAGCACAAGCGCAAAATAATTAAATTATGGGTATGGACTGGATTACTTCAAGGAAATGCAGTGCCGAAACAGCTGCAGGAATGATAAATAACGGAGACGTTTTGGGTCTGTCCGGCTTTACGCTCGCGGGTTATCCCAAGGCGGTGCCCTCGGCGCTTGCCGAGAGGGCGGTGCGCCTCCACGAGATGGGTCAGGATTTCAAGGTGACGGTTTTTTCGGGCGCTTCGACGGGCGACAGTTGCGACGGCGCGCTCGCCCGCGCCGATGCGGTGAGTCTCCGCATGCCCTACCAGTCCAACCCGAATCTGCGCAAGGCGATTAATTCCGGAAATATCCACTACATCGACGCGCACCTCGGGAAAATGGGTTACCTTGTTCGCACCGGGGTCGTGCCTGCACCGACGGTCGCCATTATCGAGGTTTCGGCCATCTTGCCGGACGGACGCGTTTGTCTTTCTACCTCCGGCGGCAACTCGGTCTGCTTTCTGGACATGGCCGAGAAGATTATCCTGGAACTGAACACCCGGCTTGGCGACAGTTGCCTGGGCATGCACGACAACGCCCTGCCTGAACTCCCGCCCCATGCGAAACCGCTTTCCATCTATTCTGCCGGGGACCGCGTAGGCGGCGAATTTGTGCGTATCGACACGAACAAGGTTGTCGCCATCGTGGAGCAGGATCGCTTTGACGAGGTGACTCCCTTTGTCGAGCCGGATTCCGTCTCGAAAAACATTGGCGAACGCATATTGGACTTTATCCGGTTCGAGGAGTCGCATGGCCGCATCCCCAAGGGAATGGCCTACCAGAGCGGCGTGGGCAAGGTGGCCAACGCCGTGCTTTGCGCCATGGCCGAAGACGATCGCCTTGGGCAGATCGACCTGTTTACAGAAGTCATCCAGGAAGCCTGCCTCCCGCTTTTGAAGAAGGGCAAGCTGGGTGTCGCTAGCGGTACCGCGCTTACGCTTTCGCAGGCTGCCCAACAGGAATTTGTCGAAAACAGCGCCGAATGGAAGAAGCATTTCGTCTTGCGCCAGCAGGAAGCGAGCAACAGCCCCGACGTCATCCGTCGCGTGGGCGTGATTTCGATGAACACGGCGCTCGAGATGGATATCTTCGGTAACGTGAACAGCTCGCTCGTGTGCGGGTCCGCCATGATGAACGGCATCGGCGGCTCGGCGGATTTCGCGAGGAACTGCGCCCTGGGATTTTTCCTCACCCCGTCGGTGGCCAAGGACGGCGCCATCAGTTCCGTGGTGCCCTACGTGAGCCATGTGGACCATACCGAGCACGACACGATGATTTTCGTGACCGAGCAGGGCCTGGCCGACTTGCGCGGGTTGCCCGCCGAGGAACGTGCGCGCCTGATTATCAAGAACTGCGCCCATCCCGATTTCCGCGACGAGCTGACCGACGTGCTGGAGTTCGGGCTGAAGCATGCCAAGGGGGTGCACCTCCCGCTGGCTCTGTCCCGCGCCTTTGAGATGCACAACCGGTTCCTGGAAACGGGAAAAATGCTCTAAAAAGGCCATATCGTCGTCGTGGGCGCCTGGAACCGCCTGCCGACCTTGAATTTTTACTATAAAAAAATTATTTTTCCATGAACCCTTGAACGGACTTCTTATCCGGCAAGGGCTTTTGGGATGCTTTGATGGTTTTTTCAGCAAGGATGTGATAATGTCGAAGAAATGCTTTGGAAAAATCATGGGGTCGGGTGTGCTGTGGCATTGGGCATGCGCCGCAGCTTCTTTGTGTTTTTTGATATCGTGCGGTGACGACAGCTCGAGCAACTCGGACGCGCAATATGCGACGCGCCGGTGCGAGGCTTCGACCGAAGGTGTCGTCGATTCGCTGGATGGCGTCCGCTACGTCTGCACTGCTGGCGAATGGATCAAGATGCAGGACAGTTCCGCTGTGGCAAATCCTGCTACGGCGGATTCGCTCAACCAGAACAACCCTGAATTTGTTCAGGACTCGGTAAAGGCTCCGGATGCCGTGAGCCGCGATTCGTCGACGGTCTACACTTTGCAGGAATCCGACTCCTCCAAAACGGCGCAGGATACATCCAAGAAAGAAGAGAAGGATCCGGTTTTGCTGGAGAAGGTCAATGTCTCGGGCTCGTTCGGCTATGGCATATTCGATTCCAGAAGCTCGGTCGTCGTGGAGGCATTGGACGAAACCTTCAAGTTTAACGGGACGACCTATCCTGCCGCGGTTTCCGCGAAGGGTGGCACCTATACGGCCGCGAACGTGAGTTTCCGTGAACCCTATGCCAGGGCGAGTGTCTATGGCAAGGCTACCGACCTGGTGCATGGCGGCTCGATAACGCTGAACGATACCTTGTTTGCGCTTGTGTCGAGCAGCGGGAAGAACGGCGTGGCCAATATCAACGCCCTGACGTTCCTGCAGTCCGTATGCATGCAGGGTCTTTTGACCGCTCCCGAATCTACGACTGTAGCGAAGGCTTCCGAAAAGGCGTCGGACGCTGTCTGGGGTATGTTCCATTTCGACAAGGCCGCGCTGGGCCCGGTCGATACGGTGACGTCTTTTGCCAGTGGCGAGCCGGGTGCCGCCCTGCTTGCCGCGACTATCATGATGCAGGTGTTTACGAAGGATACCGTGGCCAACTTGTGGAAGGTGGCGGCGGATTTTGCGGACGGTTCCTGGGACGATTCCCTGGCCCGCGCGAAGATTGCGGACTGGGCGTTTGAAGTGGACGTCGAGGACGAATTTGAGACAATCCACAAGAACGTGGAAAAGTTGGGACTTGCTGCGGTTCCCGAATTCGAGAAGTATATCAGGAAGTTCTACCAGGCCGAGCTGGGAATCCCTGTGTGCAACGAAGAGAACGATGGCAAGATTGTGTCCTCCGCGAACCCCTTCAGCATGTACTATGCCTCGGAGTATTCCGATGTTTCCGTGACGATGGAACGCTTCCTTTGCGATGCGGAAGAAGGAGCCTGGCGCCAGGCTTTGGACAAGGAAAAGGATACCTATGAATTTGGCGCCGGTACAAATGGTGAGACCCGCCAGGGCCGCGTCAATGCGGGAATCGTCTATACGTACAATGGGGCCAGCGGCAATTGGCGCGTGGAATCCTCCGCTGTGGCCGTCAACGATTACTTCGTCGAAAAGTCCAATATTACTGATTACGTTGATATTCAAGAAGTGTACGAGGGCATCAAGGCCGACGAGAGGGTTATTTTCCTGCTCCGCCATGCACAACGTGACCAGAACGCCACGAGCAAGGAAGACGGTCTTTCGAAGGCCGGTCTCGATTCCTCGAAGGCAGTGGGTTCAAGGTTGACGAAATTCAACGAACCGATGAGGCTCGGAGCCTCGGAATTCTACCGTGCTCAGCAGACGGTCATCGGCATTGCCATGGGCCGCGGACAGGATACGACCATTGCGGACACGATCCCCGAACTGAACGATGACTGGTACATGATCGACAGGCAGCTTGTGAACCAAGCGGAATCCGAGGCCGGTGGCGGCTGGGAAGCCACGTCGCGTTATGCCTACACCGGAGCGTATTCCGGTGAAGATGCGAAATATAATGCTTATTATAACTTGGAAGAACGCTCTGCCCAACTGATTGAGCTCTTGCTCGACAAGTACAAGGACGAACCCGACCGTTTCATCATGCTCAGTTCCCATGACAAGCTCATGGTTCCTTTCGTAGCCTATTGTTCGGGCCGGAGAATCGAGCATATGAAAGAAAAACCGGCTGATCAGCAAGGACACTGGTGGATTAACTATTTTAACGGAATCGCCATAATTTGGGATAAATCTGGAAATCGGCGTTATGTGGCCTTCAAGGGCCTTAAAGAAGCCTATTTCCATGACTGGTAGCATAAAGTACCCTTTTTGGGGGCTTGCTTCTCGGTAAAATATTACTATATCTATAAGATTATGAAGAAGTGGTGGCTTACATTCCTCGTCGCGTTATTTGCGATGTCATGCGGAGACGACAAGTCGTACTCTCCCGAGGAAGAAGCCATGTCCGACAGTTCGGATATAGATTCGACCCATACGGGTCATAGCCACAGACAGAAGTATTCCAGCAGTTCCAGGAAGGGCTCTTCCGATTCCAAGCAGACCCCGATCGACACGACCGGCCTGGGCGGGCTCATCAATCCCCCTGTGATCGATTCCATGGTGCAGGATACGAGCGTCGTGCAGTCCAAGAAGGAACTTCCGCCTTGTACCGCCGCGAACGAGGGCGAGACTTTCATGGTCGACGAGGATGCCGACCTGTATTTCTGCATCAACGGCGAATGGATGACATCCGTTATTGGCCTTGTCAAGGCGTCTTGCAGCAATGGCGTCTTGACGGTGGATCCGTTCTCTCCGAGCGATATTGCCGAAGCGGAAGACCCGGCTCTTGCAGGTTCGTACCGCAGGGTGGCCGTCCCGCTTACGGGTCTTGCGCAGAAGGGGCCGTTCCGCTATGGTGCCTCCGTAAAGATTGTCGAGCTGGACAGCGCAATGCGCATGGCCGACTCCAAGAGGTCGCACGAGTCCTGCATCGCGTCGGGTGACGGGCGTTACGCCTTCCCGGGCGTGAACCTTGTCTCGCCGTACGTGCGTGTCGAGGTGAACGGGTATTTCCGCAACGAGATTTCCGGCGGGCTTTCTACGTCGATGGTCACGCTCCATTCCGTGACGGACTTGACGGAGCGTGACTCGGTGAACGTCAACATGCTGACCCACCTGGAATCCCCGCGACTGATGAAGCTCGTCGAGAATTCAGGCTTCAACCAGCCCATCCGGAACATGAAGGCTCAGGCGCTGAAGGATGTCCTTTCTTCTTTCGAGATTAACCTTGGTGGAGGAGGCTCCTCGGGCGGCAACAACGGAGGCTGGTTCTTTGGGGGCAACGGCGGCAACACTGGCGGTTGGGGCGGCCACAACACCCAGACGCAGACGACCACGACATCGACGACGTCCAAGACGGCGGACGAGATTGGCCTTTTCGACGGCGACGAATACAGCGCCGCGCTGCTCGCCGTGTCCATCATGATGCAACGCAAGGGCTCGGGTTCCGAGATGGTGAGCTACGCCGACGGCATTGCCGAGCGCATCAAGGGTAACGGCAACTGGGACGACAACAATGCGAAGGCCGACCTGGCCGACTGGCTCATGGAGCTGGACGCCAGCGGCGGATACGACCACATCCGCAGCGTGGTGGAATCCTGGGGCATGGGCAAGGCTCCTGAATTCGAGAAGCACCTGCGCAATTTCTGGGCGAAAGCCTACGGATTTGAGACTTGCAATTCCTACACGGCGGGACAGGTCAAGAACGTCAACACGAGCCTCAGCGCCTACTTCGCTCCGTATTACGACCATCCCGACAGTCCCAAGATTCGTTTCATCTGCGACGGGACGCTCAAGTCCTGGCGCGTCGCGACGGATATAGAGAAGGATACCGTGGGCTTTGGCATGGGCACGTACGACGGGCAAATCCGCGGTGGAAAGATCAACGTCGACAAGTATTACGTGTACGAACAGTCCAAGCGTTCCTGGCGTGAAGCGACCTCGAAGGAAGTCATGCCGTTTGCGGACATCAAGGACGTCTACGACAACCTCGCCGCCGACGAGACGGTGGTGTTCATTCTGCGGCATGCGGAACGTACCGACGATACCGGTAAGAACGGCCACTTGACCGACAACGGGAAGAAGCAGTCCGAGTCGGTCGGGGCAAAGCTCAAGGGTGTCGACATCTACCTGGGCAACTCCGGCTATACGAGGACCATCGAAACTTGCGACGGCATCGGCAAGGGGAACGGGATGACGGTTGTAAAGCAGGATTCCCTGCCGTTCCTCAACGGCGACTGGTATGTCAAGAACTCTACGCGCCTCGAAGAATACAGGAACTCCGACGGCGGTGGCTGGGTCGTGTTCTCGAAGTACGCCTACCAGGGCGGCTACACGGACGCTCTCTACGACCTGGATACCCGGAGCGAGGAGTACATTAAGGAGAACGTTGTTCCATATATTCCGAACATGAAGCGCGTAAACGTGCTGATTTCCCATGACCAGCTGGTCATGCCCCTTGTAGTTTACTGTACACAGAAGCGAGTTAACCTAAGGTACTTTGACAATCAACGCTGGATAAACTATCTTGCGGGTGTCGCGATAATCGTGAACTCGAAGGGAGATATTCGTTATGAGCCGGTGAGGGGCTTGGAATCCGGCTCAATGACGATGTAACACAGTAAACTAAACAAAAAATGAGAAAGAGAAAATTATTAAAAATCCTGTTAAGTTTATCCATTCTGACGTTACTTAATTCTTGTAGTGAAGATTCGGAAAGTTCGGTAAGTTCAAATAATTCGGATGCGGGGGAGCGCGATTCGGTTGTCGTCCGTGACAGCGTGAATATCATCGATAGTGTCCGCATCATCGACAGCGTGCGTATCATTGATTCCGTGCATGTGAAGGACAGCGTCCGCATTATCGATAGTGTGCGCGTCAAGGACAAAGTGAAGGTGCGGGACAGTGTCCGCGTCGTGGACAGCTTGAACATCATCGACAGCGTGAACGTGAAGGATAGCGTTCGCATCATCGATAGCGTGAATGTGAAGGACAGTACCCGCGTCATCGATAGCATCCACGTCATTGAGCAGGTCAATGTAAGGGACAGCGTTGCCGTCCGGGATCCGGAATATTTCTTGGGAAAGTGCGGTGCCGAAAACTTGGGCGAAGTCAAGCCCGCCACGATTAGCGAAGAACTGCGTTATTTTATCTGTGACGAAAGCACGGTTATGTGGCGCGCCGCCAGCAAGTTCGACGTGAACAACTTTTATATCAAGCAATCGGACATTGCGGATTTTGAACCGTTGGATTCCGTCATCAACAGCCTGGGCGAAGGCGAACGGATTATCGTCGTGGTCCGCCATGCGGAACGCAATGCCAACGAAGCCTCGACTGAACCGTTGAACGAAAACGGGGTTCAGCAGGCGCTGGCCCTGGGCGCAAAATTGGACGCCACCCTGAGTTATCACTTTGGCGCTTCGGGTTCCATTCGCACCCAGCAGACGGCTCGCCTTATCGCGAGGGGAATGGGCCTGACAGGTCCCGACACTCTGGCCGATACATTGTCCCATATGGGCGATTCCTGGTATGTGAAGGATACCGCAGCCTACACCAAGGCGAAAAACGACCATAATGGCAGCTGGTATGTCCTTTCCAGGTGGGCCTACAAAGGGGACTATTCTGAACCTTTTTACGAATTTGCCCCGCGGTGCTCCGAATGGATCGATTCGGTGGCCATTCCGTTTGCCGAACGGAACGGGACAGATGTGTCGTTCATCGCGACACATGACTTGCTGATAATGCCGTTGGTGGTGTATGTCTCGGACAGTAACGTCGACCTCCGGTATTACAGGGATAGCTCCAAACGTTGGCTGAATTACCTCGCTGGTTTCGCCATTGTCTTGAAACCTGATGGATCCAGGGTTTTCCATGCCGTCAGAGGCCTGGAATTAGGGTGGATGACTCCCTAGTCAGTACAAAGTAAATTAAACTAAACAAAAAAGAGACTTGAAATAATCGTAAGAAAAAAGTAAATTTGCGCACAACTTAAACTAAACTACCGGTCGCGGAAGCGACGAAGATGTGCCAAATGAAATCAAAACTTTTTAAAGCTCTGTTAAGTGCTTCGCTCTTTTTTGTTCTTGCAGCTTGCGAAGATTCTGATAGCAACCCGATCAATTCCGATAATGCGAATAAGGTTGCTGCCGATTCGGTTGTAATCCGGGACAGCATCAATTGGATAGACAGCGTGCATTACATTGATAGTGTTCGCATAGTGGACAGCGTGAATATTGTCGACAGTATCCGCTACGAAAAAGTGACTCGCTTTTTGGACAGCTTGCGCATTACGGATAGCTTGCGCATTCGGGACAGCCTGAACATCATCGACAGTGTTCGTTATAAGGATGTCGTCCGCTATGTCGATAGCTTGCGTGTCAAGGACAGCTTGAACATCGTCGACAGTATCCGCTACAATGATGTCGTCCGCTTTGTTGACAGTTTGCGTGTTACGGACAGCGTGAATATTGTCGATAGCATCCGCTATAAGGATGTCACGCGCTTCCTCGACAGCTTGCGCATTACCGACAGCCTGCATATTATCGACAGCATCCACGTCATCGACAGTATTCACGTTGTTGATAGCATTAACGTCATCGACAGCATCCACGTTATTGACAGCATCAATGTCATCGATAGTGTCCACGTTGTCGATAGTATCCATGTTGTTGATAGCCTGCACATCATTGACAGTATTCGCGTCAAAGACAGCCTGCACATCATTGACAGTATTCGCGTCAAAGACAGCCTGCACATCGTTGACAGTATTCGCGTCAAAGACAGCCTGCACATCGTTGACAGCATCCGCATCAAGGATAGTCTGAACATCATTGACAGTCTGCGCATTATTGATAGCCTGAATCTGATAGACAGTATCCTCTATAAAGACAGTACCCGTGTTGTGGACAGTATCGTTCTCCATGGCCCGGAGGAATATTTGGGCGTGTGCGGCAGGGCCAATGCCGGCGAGATAAAGGCCGTCACCATCAATGGTGAAAATCGCTATTACGTTTGTGACAAGGGCACTCTCTTCTGGCGCATCGCTGCCGGACATGACCTTAACAGCTATTTTGTGACGCAGTCTGCGGTTACGGATTTCACTCCGTTCGACTCGATCGTTAATGGGCTTGCCGAAGGTGAAAAGGTGGTGATAATGGTGCGCCATGCCGAACGTGGTTCCGATTATTCCAGGACGGGTCCGCTCACGGAAAATGGAAAACTCCAGTCTCGGGAACTTGGTGCGAAAATGATCGGCAGCCCGGATATCTATTATGCTGGGTCGCAATTCATCCGTACCCACCAGACGTGCAATAACATTGCCAAGGGCCATGGCGACGCCGATACGTTGGCCGATACCCTGTCGGTATTGAATGACGGTTGGTTCATAAAGAGCCAGAGTGCCTACAATTCGGCCCAGTGGCAGGCGGGGGGTGCCTTTGGACTTCTCTCCAGATGGGCATACGAGGGCGGCTATACCAATGCGTTCTACGATCTGGCCGAAAGGAGTTCCGAATTGATCGAAGAGCATCTTATTCCGGCATTGGAAAAATCCGGAAAGTCGATTGGAGTGTTTGTCTCGCACGATGTGATGCTCCTGCCCTTGATCGCGTATGTCTCCGATGGGAATATCGATTTGAAGTACTACATTTCCTCCGAAAATCGCTGGGTGAATTATCTTGCGGGTTTTGCCGTTGTCATCAAGCCTGACGGAACCAAGGTGTTTTATGCGGTGAAGGGCCTGGACAAGGGAACGATGTAGATTCCTTCCTTCCTGATTTCACAAGTGGCGGATGCATTTTGCATTCGCCATTTTTTTCGAATGGTTATGAACAAAAGACTTTTTATTTATTTTGTATGTATATCGTAATACAAAGTAAATAAAATTTTTCGTTAAAAGGCTGGTGTTGTGTTTTTTGTTAATTTATATTTGCAAATAAGTTAAACAAAAACTGTGTCGTAGGAGCGACGGAAACAAAATGAAAACAAATACCCTTAAATTCCTGGCAAGTGCCATGCTTGTCTCGCTTTTTGCTGCTTGCGGAGATTCCGATAGCAGTTCTAGTAATCCAAGTGACGTGGCGGTCGCCGATTCGGTGGCAATCCGCGATAGCATAAACTGGATAGATAGCGTCCGCTACATCGATAGTGTTCGTGTTAAGGATAGCTTGAATATCATTGACAGCGTTCGCTATAAGACGGTCAAGAAGTATCTTGATAGCCTGCGCATTAAGGATAGTCTCCGTATTACGGACAGTCTGAATATCGTCGATAGCGTTGTCACGCGCATTCTCGACAGCCTTCGTATCAAGGATAGCGTGCGTGTGATTGACAGCATCCGTTATATTGACAGTACTCGTTACGTCGACAGTACGCGGTATATAGATGTCACGGAATACCATGATAGTGCTGTCGCCGTGGATAGCATTGTCACACATGAGCCGGAGGAATACTTGGGCGTGTGCAACGCCGAGCATGCCGGTGAAATCAAGGATGTTACTATCAATAAAGAAGATCGCCATTACTATTGTGACGTCGGAACGTTCCTTTGGAGGATTGCAACCAAGGCGGAGGTGATGAGCGTTGCTAATGACGCATATGTGGCTCAATCACATGTTGTAAATTTTGCTCCGTTAGATAGTGTTGTCCACATTTTGGCTCCAGACGAAAAGTTGATTGTGATACTGCGCCATGCGGAACGTGAGGACGATGTTACTCTAGCAACTCCGTTGACGGACGAAGGAAAACTCCAATCCCAGAGTGTAGGACAAAAGTTGCAGGGTAGTGCGGCTATGTATTATGCAGGATCGCAGTATATCCGTACTCACCAGACGTATAATAATATCGCCATCGGGCGCCTTGATGTCGATACGCTGGGCGATACCATTCCTGAGTTGAATGAAGGCTGGTTTACGAAAGACATGATGGCTTACTATATGACCCTTTTTAGTGAGAATGATGATGGTAGAGGCGTTATCACGAAATGGGCGGCTGAAGGGGGCTACACCGATGTGTTTTACGATCTGTCTCCCCGTAGTTCCGAATTGCTGGAAGAAATCCTTATTCCGAAATTGGAAGTATCTGGAAAGTCGATTGGCATGTTCATCTCGCACGACGTGATGATTATTCCTTTGCTGGCGTATATTTCCGAAAGGAGAATTAATATGAAGTATTATCTTGCCGTGAAGGGTCAATGGGCCGGGGATAACTGGCTGAATTACTTGGCCGGTATCGCTGTAATCCTCAAGCCGGATGGATCTAAGGTCTTCTATGCGGTCAGGGGACTTGAATCGGGCACGATGAAACTTCCGATTGATCAGGGGACCGATTCGGGTGATTCTATCGCAGTTTCGCCTGCTATCGCAGTTCCGGTTGAACCTGATTCTATAATTTCGATTGAACTTGTTGAGTCTGCTCCGGGTGGAAACTAGTTTTTTACGCTTGTATTTTGAATAAAAGAAAAAGATAGGGCCTGAATTGGCCCTATTTTTTGTTCCTCTATTGAAATTTGCAAGCGGATTTTATATTTTCAGGATGAACAAGAAGGGTGAAAAAATGAAAAACAACTATTTGATTGCGGCAAAGGCCGTTTTTGTTGCTTCACTCGCGTTTTCTGCTACTGCTGTTTTGGCGGCGCGCCCGAGTGATACTCCTACCTGCTCATTTACGGGTGGTGCCTACTACAGTTCCAACAACACGCTCTATCTGGAGTCCTTCGCCGATGAGTCTGCGGAGGTTGATTTCGGACAGCCTTTTGCCGACTGTGCCAATAGTGGCTCAAATGGGATGAAGATTGTTGTGTTGCGAGATACTCCACTCAAGGCAAATTCAACGATTGTACTTCCTTTTGGGGCAAAGTTGGATAATGATTGTGTCGAAGTGTATCAAATATACAATTTTGGAAAATCCAATGGAACATGGGAAGCTATAGGCTACAATGCCAAGGACGATATTGATGCAAATACGCCATATATAATGGTTACTGATACAGAAAAGGAAGGGTGCGGTGCACTTACAGAAATACAGTTTACTCCGAAAGACGATCATTTCAACGTGTTGCCTGAAGGTATGCCTCTTTTTTCGTCACTGTATAACAATGAAACGGGAAAAGAGGATTTCATCCTATGGGGAACTTACAAATACAAAAAATGGAATACTGGAGATGACGGTATCGAAAAGGTTTACGGCTATGCAGCTAAGGATAAGAATGGAGCTTCAGGAGGCCAGTTCGTCAAAATTGGTGGTGGCGCCTATCTGCCGCCTCTGCGTGCCTATCTGGAATATCAAGGTAATGGCAGCGCTCTTTCCAAAAAATCTTCAGATAACGTAAAAGATTTTGAACTTCCCGAAACAATCGAGGTTCGCCTCATCGACGGAGATAGCACGGTGTCCATCGGCAAGTTGAATCCGGTCACGGGTGAAATTCAGATGGATAGCCGTCGCTTCGACCTCAACGGCCGCGCGATTAACGGGAAGCCCGCAAACCATGGCGTGTACGTCGGAAAACAGAAAGTCGTTCGCTAATTTTTGGAGGGAAACATGAAAAAACAATATATCGCCCCGGAAATGGAATCGATGAAACTGGTGCATCAGGTTGCCTTGCTGAACGGCAGCGACGAGCCCTGCGATGCCGAATACTGCGACGAACTCAGCTACGGCCCCGTCGCAGAAGTCGACCCCAAGTCCTAGACATTTGAATCCGCTTGTCGGATACCCCATTATACCGCGTTTGGCCCTTCTGGCTGGCGCGGTTTCTTTATTTAGGGGCGCTTTTTTTCTATATTCTTGCCCGCTGATTTTTACAAAACAGAAACCCATAAGAATGGATTGAATCCAATATGAACGAAACACAGAACAATGCACCCGAATCCCAGGAAGTGGCTCCCGCCGCAGTCCAGGAAGCGGACGTGCAGCAGCCGGCTCTCGTTGCTCCGCAACCTGAAGCAAAGGTGAAGGGCAAGTTCGACGAACAGCTCGGACTCATGCTCCCCTCCGATGCCGCCCAGGTCCAGGCGCAGCTTTCCATGCCGGGCATGGATGATTCGATGGTTTACAAGATTGTGGAAACCCACAGCGGTAACCATTCGGTCCTTTATAAGACATACGAACAGGCTGTCCTTGCCCGCGATGTTCGCGATTCCATCGAGAACGCCGCTGGCCACAAGGTGCTCCCCATCGCGAAGGCGAAACTTGGGTCCACCTACTGCAAGGGCCAGTACTCCACCGAACAGGGCTGCAAGGGCGACTCTGACACGTTCGGCATCGGCTCCCTGGTTGAATTCCAGGCGACCGGCCTTATCGTGGTGATGTGCGTCATCGTGGGCCTCACGGTGCTCTGTTACCTCATGAACTTCATCATGGCGAAGCTCGGCCTCAACAAGGACAAGGCTCCTGCCCCCGCGGTCAAGGCTGCTCCTGCGGCTGCCCCCGCTGCTCCCGCAGTGATTGCCCCTGCCCATTGTGACTGGGACCCGAATGCGAAGAGCATGCACCCGGGCTTCACCAACAAGCAGCTCCAGGCCTTCCTCGGCATTGCCGCCGTCGCCGCCCTGGAAGAACACCCCGGCATGAGCAACGATCAGTTCCTCGCCCTGGTGACTGCCGCTGCGACCCAGGCCATTGGTCAGCCCTGCCGCGTGACCGCCTACAGAAACATTAACTCCCCTGCTTGGACGATTGTCAAGTAAGGTCAACTTTTAAAACTTAACAGGCTTATAAGCCAGGAAAAATCAAAATGAAGAAAACAGTCCGTATCAGTTTCGAAGGCAAGACCTACGACGTCGAAGTAGAAGTTCTTGATTCCGCCGTTGCCGCAGCTCCTGCTGCCCCGGTTGCCGCACCTGCTGCCGCCCCGGCTCCTGCCGCAGCTCCGGCCGCTGCTGGTGGTACCGAAGTGAAGTGCCCGCTCGCCGGTTCTGTGTTCAAGCTCAAGGTCAAGGTGGGCGATCACGTCGAAGCCAACCAGGAAGTGGCTATCATCGAAGCCCTCAAGATGGAAAACCCGGTCGTCGCTCCGTGCGCCGGCACCGTTACCTCCATCTCCGTCAAGGAAACCGACACCGTCGTTGACGGTCAGACCATGATGACCATCGCCTAAGAGGTACAGATAAATGAGTTCACTCTTGCAATCGGTCGTCGAGTTCGCAAGCGATACCGGATTCGCATACGTCACCCCTTCGATGGTGATCATGTGGGTCGTGAGTTTCGTCTTGATGTACTTGGCGATTGTCAAAAAGTACGAGCCGCTGCTGCTCTTGCCGATTTCGCTCGGCGCACTGGCGGTGAACATCCCGAGTGCGGGATTCTACGATGGTGGCTGGAGCATCGAAGGTATGTTTACCCCGACTGCCGGCCTCTATTACTACATCAGCCAGGGTATCCACCTGGAACTCTTCCCGCCCATCATCTTCTTGGGCGTGGGTGCCATGACGGACTTCGGACCGCTTATCGCCAATCCGCGTACGCTGCTCCTCGGCGGTGGCGCTCAGTTCGGCGTGTTCGCGACGATGTTCTGCGCTGTGGCTTTCGGTGGTTTTACTCTCGGTGAAGCGGCCTCCATCGGTATCATCGGTGGTGCCGACGGTCCGACCTCCATCTTCACTGCGAACAAACTTGCTAAGCACCTCATCGGCCCCATCGCTGTGGCTGCTTACACCTACATGGCCCTTGTGCCGCTCATCCAGCCGCCTATCATGCGCCTGATGACCAACGACAAGGAACGCAAGATCCGCATGAAGGCTCTCCGCAAGGTGAGCAAGGCCGAACGTATCGTGTTCGCCGTGATGGTGATGATCGT
>CAMZDZ010000023.1 GCA_947305535.1 uncultured Fibrobacter sp. | reverse complement strand
AGCTCGGCTTCGTGACCGTCCGCGAACGCGACTCCATGAAGCAGGAACTGGTGAAAATCGACGAACTCGAGGCTTACCTGTCCGCCAAGCTCGGCTGCTAGTCCCCATATTGTCATCCCCGCGACCCGTGCTGAGCATTGTCGAAGCAAGGTGGGGATCTCCAAAGGAACCCGGAAACGGGTTCTTTTTTTGCTTTTTTGTGTAAAAAAATGATGCGGCCTATTGCGTATAAATTTACAAAAGGTATGTTTGTATACGATGAAGAAAATAATTTATTTACTCTTTTTTGCACAAGTCCTTGTTTTCATGGCGTGTACGACCGATGCGGGGTATGACCCGTCATCTCGTTATAAAAACAAACATGTGGACTATATTACTGAGCGCAGTAACCATATGCCCAAATGCAATGATGATTTGGAGGGCTACGTTTTTTATGTCGAAAATGAATTTATGGTCTATTCATGTATAGATGGAGTATGGACTGAAGGGCGAAAGATCCCGATAGGGGCTGTAGAGCTCGAGGATGTTCCGCGCTACAATGCTTCAACTTTTAGTACTGATATAAAGAACGCAGAAAAAGATTTGAAAAATGAGTACGAAAATGAGTACGAAACGTCTAGTTTCATTGACTTGCGTGATGGTAACGTATACAGTACGGTAATCATTGATGGCATGGAATGGATGACCGAAAATCTAAATTACGATGTTGACGAGAATAGTGCCTTTGTGTCGAGTTGCATCGAGAAGTTCGGTGAAAAAAATTGTCGCGTCTATCTTGGGTATACACGAAACGAGGGCTACCAGATGTTTCTCGAAAGTGTCTGTCCTGAAGACTTTGAAATCCCTAGCAGGTATAAGTGGGAACGTCTTTTTGCGGCTATCGGTGATGAAAATGTTGCTCAATTTCTGAAGGATAAAAGTTTTCCGTCAAGTGAAAAATATCCTGCAAAGGATTTGATTTCTTTTGGTGCTTTGCCTACGGGGTATTATATTTTAAGCGATATCACTTGTCTTGCCGATGATGAAGACTGTGATCCCGTAATCGAATCCGATGTCGGTAATGCTGCCGTGTTTTGGATGGGTTTCGATGGGGCTGTTAAATTTACTTCGAATAGTAATACCGCTGTTTTCTCAAATCTATACGGCTATGCGTCTGTTCGTTGCATGAGGGTTCTATAATGCGCTGCACGTTGCTGACAAAATTCCTTGCCTTTGTAATGTTCGCGGCTATACTGTTGTCCGGTTGTGCGTCCACTCCGGTGCAGACGGTCAAAAAAGACAGGCGTCCACCGCTTCCAGAAGGTACCCCGGTATTCTTTATCTATGGCCCCATGACTCCCATAATCCCAGAAACATCGGAGTACGTTACCACGATAGAGACGAATTTTTTTGCCGGAGGTTGTTCGCCAGAGTCCGCCAGTGCCTTTCTCGAAAGGCGAGCCCGAGAATCGGGTGCGAACTTGGTATTCATCAAGCGCGTCAGAAAAGCCGTCTATAATCATCAGGTTTGTAATATATTCCTAGTCGATTTCTTGGCTGATTTCCCGGGAGGCCAGAATGAAAACTAGCTTCGTCCAATGGATGTTGTTCCTGTGTGCCTGTGTGGCGTTTGCCCAGGCCCCTTCGGGGAATGCGGATTTCAGCGATTTTGAAAGGAGCCTTGTGGAGGGAGATTCCGCGTCTACTGATTTCGAAAAGAAATTGATGGAGGTTCCTTCGGAAATGGAGCCAATTTATAAATTGCGCGAGGAACTGCTTTCTGCTATCAAGAGCAAGGATACGCTTGCCGTGCGCAATATTGTTGGCGAACTGTCAAGGCTTGAAACTCGTTCGTTGATTCCCATTCATTATGTGGAACAAGAGGTCATCTATATCGAGACTAAAATGTACGAGGACCTCCTCAATATGCTGGTGAAGTACTACAAGACTGCACTGGATACCAACCGCTACGAAAAGGACTTGAGGTTTGCCAATGAAGACGGCTTGTCCCTGTTTGTGGATAACATTTTAAGCAAGCGGGACTCCACGAAAAACGTCTATCTTGATATTGCGGATAAACTCAAGTATGCCCGCATAAGTGATGCGAAGAAGCTGAAACTCAAGATAATGCTCCTTCTTCGCGATGCCTACCGTGATGAGACAATTTCCCAAATTGTTCGCGAAGAATCTTCCCGCTTTGTCGATGATTATGGCGATGATCCCGATGCGGCCTGGATAGAAAAGTGTATCAATGCTCCGCTTTCTCGTATGGACGCCCGTAAAATCGCACTTGAAGACCGTGCCGAGCGCCATGAGGAAGTTATCGAGGATAAGCTGTACTCTGGCGGTTTCGGAATCAACCTTTTCTTCATTAAGGGGGGCGTCGGCTTCGGTTTCGACAACCTGTACCGCAGTGACATTTACGAGACGGTCGACCCTCCTATTAACCTGGAACTGTACCTCCAAATAAAGCGTGTCGCCCTGCTGACGGAATTGCTCAGTTCTGGTGTGTAAGGCGTGTTCAGTTTCGGTTTTGGGCTCGGTGTCGTTGTGTTTGACAAACGTTACATCAAGATCCGTCCCTATGTCGAATATGCTTTCCCGGGAATGGAACTGAGGACGAAGAAATCTGTTCCTTCACTGGAAGTTTATGAAGGCGATGAGGAACTGTACGGTATTTCGGGAGATAATACGGCGCTTATCGCTGCGGTAAATGTGGATTACAAGTTCGGGACCCCGTATTTTTTCAATTCGCGGTCCAAACTGACGAGTTTTTCCATAGTAGGGAAGTTCGGTGCTTCGACCATCACTCTCGAGGATACCAACCACTTTAGCGGAAGCGGTGTGACCCTCTTCTTTGATATCGGCTTAGGTATATATTTCTGGTAGGTCTGATTGCCCCGCATAAGGTTTGTTATGAGATTGCGTTTGTTGTTCTTTGTGGGGGTTGTCTTGTTGGGTGTTTCGGGCATCTGGGCTCAGGATTCGAATCTGCTTTCGAAGAAAGAGCTGTTTAATCGTGCGCGTACCGTTCTCTTGACATCTCTCGAAAAAAAGGATTTTGACCGTGTGAAGGAGGCGTACGCCTATCTGCAGGCGAATGTCTCTGAAGGGGCGCCGCTCTCCATCTTCGATGAATACATGATAGACATGGAATTGGGAAGATATGCTGACGCTATCCCCAAGCTGGCGACACTTGGCCGCATGATGTTCGACTCTTCGTATGCGTCCGAAGCGAAAAAGGAACGAATTGTCAAGGATGATGCGCTCCACAAGTACCTGGACGATAAATTCACGTCGTTCACTTTGGGTCAACTCGACTCCCTGGTGAAACTCATTGACGATTCCGACGTGGATCCCGAACTGAAGGACCTTTACGCAACGCTGATTTACGCAAGGGTCGTTATTGATGCCGAATTTTATACTGGACCTTCAAATAAAACTTCGGTAAGGCTGTCCGTGATTAGTTTAACCCGTGCGGACCAGTTCCTTGAGCGAGCGCGTTCATACGTTGAGAAGCAACCCAATGCAGAACATTCGGGCTACCTCAAGACAAGAATCATCCCCATGGTTGAAAAATACGCCGAGCGCAAGAACAAACTAGACAAGGACCCGTACAGTTACCATTACTATTCAGGCGGTTTCCACATATTCGCGGGCCTCTGGACTGGTTTTATGTCTGGCGATGCGACGGATTATCTAGAGACGAAGACAGGGAATTGCTGGAATTTGGAAGCGCAGTTACAGATCTTCAGGCTTACGTTAGGCATTTTCCGCAACAGCGGCCTTATAAGCAAACTGATAAATTACGACGAGAAGGGAAATTCGGAAGATGAAGCGTTTGGTGCCAAGCTTGGGCTTATCGCGCTTGATATGCGGTACGTCAGGATAGAGCCTTTCTTTGGTTTTGCTGGATACACTTTCTCGAATGTCTTTGAGGAGGAAAACGACGGGATCTTTCTGGTCGGCTTGAATTCAGATGTTCGGCTTTACACGACGCGTCCTGACTTTATGGTGTTTTCTTTGGTATTGCGCCTCAAGTACCAGGCTTTCTTCGGGACGTTCTCTTATCATAACTCTTTCGAACCTTGTTGCGGCGATACAAGGGAACGTCCCCCAAAAGATATTGAAGCCGATTTTGTTATTCATCAGTTCGGCATGGAAATTGGCTTGTCCTTATGGTGACATATGAAGTGTAAAATGATTCTCCTTGTGATGTTGGTCTTTTTGGGTGCCTCGAGCCTCTGGGCGCAGAAATCGGTTTCCAAGAAGGAGTTGTATAGCCGTGCGCGCGAGGTACTCATGGAGTCCCTGGTGCGCAAGGATTCCGCACATGCGGAGGAAGCGTACGGATACCTGCAGGCCCATGTCTCCGAAGGAGCTCCACTAACCATATTCGAAGAATACCTGATCGATATGGAAATGGGGAAGTACGCCGACGGAGTTCGCAAGTATGCGAGCGAGCTCCGCATTTTGCTGGATTCTTCGTATGTCCCAGGAAAGGAGACCCAGCGCGTTCTCGAAAAGGACGCTTTGCACAAGCATCTCTATGACCCGTTTAACCCGTTTACTGCGGCGAAGGTGGATTCCATGGTGAACCTTGTGGATGCCTCCGACGTGGATGCCGAACTCAAGGATCTCTATGCGACAATGATGTATGCGGAACTTACCCTTGGTTTTGATGGGTACAGTTCCAATTTAGGCAGGATTGTGCGTTGCTTTGTGAAAGATACGACGCGAGCCGACGTGTTCCTTGTGCGAGCGCACAGTTACGTTGAGAAAAATCCCTATACGGAGCATTCCGGTTATCTTAAGGCGAGCATAATTCCCTTGGTTGAAACTGTCGTTACCCGTATGCGTGAATTCAATGAGAATCCTTTGAAACACAAGTACTATACCGGTGGCTTGGGATTATATGGCGGTTTTTGGACCGGTTTCATAACGGGCGATGTGAATGACTATTTCATTACGAAGATGGGCGACGATATAAATATGAATTTCGAGGCGAGTTTGCTGATCCGCAGGGTTGCCTTGAACTTTTTCTATAACTACGGGTTTGTGACCAAGCCGGAAAATTTTGACTGGGATGAAAGCGAAGACGAAATGATTGGGTTCTCGCTCGGGTTTACCGCTTTCGATTCCCGTTTTGTGAGAGTCGAACCCTTTGTCGGTTACGGTGTTTACGACTTCATGCTCGTCGAATCATCTTCCGATGTCCTTGTTCTCGGCCTCAATACGGATCTCCGTCTCCCTCTGAAAAAGCCTTCGCGCTATGGCGGACTTGCTTTGGTTTTTGTGGCTCGTCTCAAGTACCAGGCGAACTTCGGGACGCTGGGCTTCACCGCATACGACCGCGAGCATAATGCAAAAGATGTCGATGCCGGTTTTATCGCGCACCAGTTTGGCATAAACCTGGGTCTGTTCCTCTGGTAAGAAAAAAGACCTTCTTTCGAAGGTCTTTTTTCGCGGGATAGACGAGGCTTGAACTCGCAACCTCCGGCGTGACAGGCCGGTGCTCTAACCAAAATTGAGCTACCACCCCAAATCGTTTCCGACTTTCGGTAGTGGGCGATAACGGATTCGAACCGCTGACATTCTGCTTGTAAGGCAGACGCTCTGAACCAACTGAGCTAATCGCCCGGGAATTTTACTTCTTTTCCTCTTTCTTGCCGCTCCAGAGAATCCCGAGGGGGATAATCACCAGGTAGGCGATAGAGAGGATGATGGGGGCAACCGTGAGGGATACCGGATTGTCTGCCGGACCGGAGGCAAGGCAGAAGAAACCGATGACGAGCATCAGGACACCGACCGCAATAAGAATGAGATTCTTTTTATTCATCAGATAACCTTCTATTCGTTCTCAAAGTTACAGAGCCAAATATACAAAGATTATGGGGGTTGTCAACCGATTCTTTGGTTTTTTGACGAAATAATTGAGTCAGCCGTGAGCTGTGAGCTATGAGCAGTGAGGCTCGAGCCTCATACCTCAAAGAGGCTTTAGCCCCGACCTCATACCTCATCGCCCCTAACCACCATTATCTCTCGTCTCTCGTCTGTAGCCGCGTAGCGGCGTCCTCTCGTCTATCTTTGTCCCGGATATTTCACGCGCGTGTGGTACGTGCCGTCGAGGCTGTGCAGGAACGCCTTCTCCAGCTTGAACAGTTCCTTGATGGAAAGGTCGCTTTCGCTGAACTGGCCTTCCATGAACCGGCCCTGGATGGTCTTGTGGATCATCTCCTCGAGGTTTTCGGCCGAGGTGTCCGTCATGGAGCGGCTGGTGGCCTCGATGATGTCGGCGAGCATGAGGATGGCGGTTTCCTTGCTTTGCGGTTTCGGACCCTTGTAGCGGAAGTCCTCTTCCTTGACGACCTTGTCTGTGTCCGTGGTCTCCTCGAGCGCCTTGTGGTAGAAGTACTGGATGATGGTCGTACCGTGGTGCTCGGTGATGCCCGCGGCGACGAGGTCGGGGATCTTGTACTCCTTCGCGAGGACGGCCCCGTGCTCCACGTGTCCCGTGATGATCTTGACGGACTGGTAGGGGTCGAGCGAGTTGTGCGGGTTCACGCCCTGCTTCTGGTTCTCGGTGAAGTATTCCGGACGCATCGTCTTGCCCAGGTCGTGGTAGAGCGCCATGACGCGGACGAGGAGCGAGTTGGCCCCGATGCTGTCGGCGACCTTCTCGGCGAGGTTCGAAACCTGGATGCTGTGGTGGAAGGTGCCCGGGGCGAGCTCAGAAATTCTCTTGAGCGCAGGCCTGTTGAAGTCGGACATTTCCATGAGCGTGAGCACCGTCGTGATGCCGTGGATGCGTTCGATCAAGTGGATGAAGAGCACGGAGGCGATTGCCGTGCAGGCGACGACGTTCGCGCTTGCGGCAATGAGCGTCTGGTAGAACGAGGTGAATTCCAAGCGGTTACGTAGCAGGAACATGACCGTGATGGCGACGGCGAGAGAGCCGATGCCCGCGAAGATGCCCCACAGGAACTGGACGCGGTAACGCATGCGGGTGAGCGGCTGGGTGGTCGCGAGCAGCACCACGATGACGGCGATGGTCGCGGCGAGGTCGTAGCCGTTCAGGATGCCGAACGAGACCGCCGAGAATACGCAGAAGCCCGTGCTCAGGCGGCGGTCATAGAGCACAGTGGCGATGACCGGAGTGAACGCGAACGGGTACAGCCACATGAAGTCGACTTTTTCGGAGACGGCGACGAATTCCGGGCTTTGGCTCAGGAAGTCGGCCAGGTACTTGCCGCCCCAGAAGGCGAACAGCTGCAATGCGACGAGCACGGTGAGGCTCCACAGCTGTCTCGGGGTCCTGAACATCGAGTGCGTCGAGACGATCAGCATGAACAGGTAGAAGGCCGTGATGACGATGAGGAACATCAGGGCGTGCCCGTACGGGGCGGTGAGCACTCTGGAGTTCTCTTCCTTTTTCTGGGCGAGCTGCAGCGCGTCGAGCCTTTCCAGGATTTCCTTGGTGACGGGGGAGCCCTGCGTCACGATTTCCATGCCGCGCGGGATCATGCCCTTGATGCGGGTGACCTTGTCGCGGGCCTGCTGCTTGCGGCTCAGCGTCTCCTTGTCGAGGTAGAACACGTTCGGCAGCGTGAACACGTACAGTGCCTCATAGAATGCGCTCAGGATGCCTTGGTCCTTGGGGAAGCTGAGCTGCAGTTCGGCGAACGCCTCGTCGATGCTGCGCTGGACCGGCTGGATGGAACTGACTTCGAGAGTGATTTCTTCGTTGTCCTTGATGAGCGCGACGTTCGGCTTGTTGTAGATGATGAACTTGAGTTCCTGCACGTTGTAGGTGTCGCGGTACAGCTGGACTGCCGTCTCGGAACTTGCGATGTAGGTGTTGGAAACTCCCTTCTGCAGCATCCTGTTGAACTGGGAGAGCAGGGAATCCCTGGCCTTGGAATTGACGCTCAGCTGCTTGATGGCCGAGGGGGAAAGGCGGGACTTGAGCGTTTCGTACAGGCGCGAGGCCTGCTGCACCTTCGACTGGACGGGCGAGTCGTCCTCGTCGGCCGAATTGATCTGGGACTGGAGCGCGCCGTACGAGGCGAGCTTGGAGAGGTACTGCTTCAGGTCGTCGTAGATGCGGTTGCTCTCGTCGGTATTGAACTCGAAGATGGCGTTGATCTTCTCGGCGGCGCGGTTGCGTTCCTGCTCGATTTCCTGTTCAGTCTTGGGGACCTCGAAATTGATGGGGGCGACGATGGTGCGGGTGCTGAGCTGCCCCAGGTGCGGGCGTTCGGCTTGCACGGCTACGTTCTTGTCCGGGAAAAGCAAGAAGGCGATGCCTAGTATGAGTAGCCATCCGATAAAGAGGTGAAGCTTCATCTGTTTCTTCTTCATTTCTTTGTTTCCTTTTTATCCTTTTTTTCCGTCAGTGCGTAGGCGTCCAGGATGTCCTTGACCAGGTGGTGGCGTAGGATGTCGGTTGCCGTGAACTGCACTTGCGCGATCCCGGGAATCCCCTTCAAGATTTTCATGGCATGCTCCAGACCGGAAACCTGACCCTTGGCGAGGTCGACCTGCGTGGCGTCACCTGTAATGATAGCTTTACTGTGGGGACCGAGGCGGGTGAGGAACATTTTCATCTGCGCAATTGTCGTGTTTTGCGCCTCGTCGAGGATGATGAAGGCCCGTTTCAGGGTGCGGCCGCGCATGTAGGCGAGGGGGGCCACTTCGATGGCCCCGGATTCCTCGTAGCGGCGCAACTTTTCGGCGGGAAGGAGTTCGGAAAGGCTGTCGTGTATCGGGCGCAGGTAGGGGGCGATCTTTTCCTTGAGGTCGCCGGGCAGGAACCCGAGCGATTCCCCGGCTTCTACCGCCGGTCGGACAAGGCAGATCTTCTCGGCCTCGTGGCGTTCCAGGCTTGCGACGGCGAGCGTCACGGCGAGGAATGTCTTGCCGGTGCCCGCGGGGCCCTTCGCGAATATGACGTCGTTCTTCTCGACGGCGTCGACCAGTTCCACTTGCGAGGTCGTCTTTGCCGAGATGGCGATGCCGAACCTGTTGCGGAAGATGGGGGTGTCGGGCACGGACTTGCCGGAGGGCGCGACGGTCGGGCCGAGTATCCGGTCGAGCTGCTTGGCCGTCATGCCGTCGCCGTGCTTGGCCGACATCTTCAGCTGATCCAGCACCGAGAGAACGCCTTCCATGTCGGCTCCCTTGCGGGGCTTGATTCTCAGGCCCGGGAGCCGCGTCTGTATCTCAACAGAAAAACGGCTCTCCAGCAATCGGAAAACCGTCTCGTTCTCGCCTGAAACGATGCGCTTCAGGTCGTCGGAAATATGGTAATGCTCTTCGTTAATCATTCACCGGCAGAAGCGTCGTCGCTCCCTTGACCGGTGGGCAAACCGAGCTTGTTCTTGGCGTCGAAGATTTCCTTGCGGAGCTTGTGGTTCTCTTCGGTGAGGGCCATGGCTTCCTTCTCGGACTCCTTGAGTTCGTTCTTGTCGACCTTCACGGGCGCTTTTTTCTTCTTCACGGTGTTGCCGCTGCCATCGTCTTCGTAGGAGTATTCGTCGTCACCGCTATCGTCGCTACCACCGGAGGAACCGGCGCAAGCAGTGAACATGGCTAAGCTGAGGGCAGCGAGGATGAGTTTCCAATTCTTTAAAATCATTATTCAGGCTCCATTCTAGTCTGTGGTAGCCTAAATATATATTGTTAAAAGGCAAACAATTGTAAAAAACATAAATTTTTACCCATGCAAAAGGATTTTTCTTTGGCGAAAGCCTATTCTCAGGTATTTGTATCTTCTTTTAAACATGATTCCAGGGAAATTTACCGTGCCAGACGCCGTGCCCTGATGGAAAAAATCGATTCCGTATGCGTTTTTGCGGGTATGCCCGTTGAACCGGGGGGCGAGGAGGCCTTCACTTCGACCTGGACAAAGTTTATTCAAGAACCGGCATTCCTCTTTTTGACGGGCGTGAACCAGGCGGGTTGCTTTTTGCTGTTGGACCCCGCCTCGAAGTCCGAAGTGCTGTTTGTCCCGAAAAAGGACCCGTTCAAGGAATTCTGGGTCGGCAAGAGGATAGGTTATCTGGAAGGGGATTCCGATGCCTCGCGGCTGACCGGCTTCGTGGATGTCCGGTCTGCCGACACGTTTTACGAATTCCTTGCGGAGCGGATGGGCCGGAAGGGCGCGAAGAAATTCATTTATGCGTTCTTCCACGAAAAATTCCAGAGCGACCACAACTGGAAGTTCAAGCAAAAGCTGGAACGGACCCTGCGTCCGGAGCGAGTCTCCGTGCGGAGTGTCGCCGCCTTGCACTGGGAACTCAGGCTCCCGTTGGACGCTCCCCGCGTTGAAGAGGCCAAGCGCGCGCAGGTGGCGACGGACAAGGCTTTCCGCGCACTGCTGAAGGCGATGCCTTCGTTCAAGGGGGAACGCGACCTGGGCATTTTCCTCGATCACCAGCTGTTGCTGAATGGCGACGGAGACCTTGCGTTTCCGACCATTGTCGCCGCGGGCGAGAACGCCTGCTGCCTGCATTACGTAAAAAAGGATGAACCGCTCAAGAAGGGGAGCCTCGTGCTGCTCGATTTCGGGACGCGCGTGGGGACGCTCCATAGCGATATCTCGCGCACGATTCCCGTGAACGGCAAGTTCAATCCGTTGCAAAAAATGTTGTACAAAATCGTACTGGACTCTGCGGCCGAGTACCGCAAGGCTGTCCGTCCGGGGGTCTCGCTCAGGGAAATCGGGAACATCCCGTGGGACTTCATCATGGAGGCGCTGGAGACCCGACTGGTGAAGGGGGCCCGCGGCACTTACGAGTTGCTTTACGACCGCCGTCCGCACGGCGTGAGCCATTTTATCGGCGAGCAGATTCACGAGGGCGATCCGGGCAGCCGGTCGCTTACGACCGTGCTCGAACCGGGCATGATGATTTCGTGCGAACCCGGCCTTTACGGGACGTTCTCGGCGACCATCGGGGGCAAGCGGTATCGTGAAAAAATCGGCATCCGTATCGAGGACGATTTGCTCATTACCAAGACCGGCCATGTGAACCTTTCTAGCCGGATTCCCAAAACGGTGGGCGAAATCGAGGCTTTAATGAGCCCTTCAAAGGCCTCTGATATTATTTAAAACATCCAAGCCCGATAAGCCCTCTTTATATTTATATCTTTATCTCCATTATTCATAAGGACTCGAATATGTGGAAAGTTAAGGGTTCGGTAAGATTTTTCTTATCCATTCTCGCAATGACCTTTGTGCAGATGGGCGTATTTATCTATGCACAGAAAATCCTGTCGGGGTCGTTCACTGCTGGGAAAAGTGGCCAGATTTGGCAGAGCTTCATGCTTCAGATATTCTTTATCGCCCCCTACGTACTGATGTTCTTCCCAGCCGGGTTCTTGGCCAACAAGTTCTCGAAGAACAAGGTCCTGGCTTGGTCTGCTCTGTTCATGACGGCTTTTGTTATTGCAATGTCTGTCCTTGTGACTTGCGGGTGCCCGAGAGTTGCCTTCTGGCTTTCCATTGGTCTTTCGTCTGGTTTTGCCGTTCACAGCGTGGCCAAGTACACGATCCTCAAGGAGATGTTCGGCGTCCGCAACTTGAGCTACTCGAACGCCTTCCTCCAGATTTTCTCGCTGATAAGCATCATCTGCGCTTCTGGCCTTGCCATTGTTTCCGTGAACCTCGTCGATCTCAACGAAAGCGCTTCCTATGAGGCGGTCGGGGTGATTATTTCGCGGTCGGTGGTTATCCCGTGGGTCTTGACGGGAATCAGTGTTCTAGGTACGGTCGCAAGTTTCCTTGTGCCGAAAGTCCGCTACGAGAACCTGAACCTGAACTTCTACAAGTCCCGTCGCAAATTCGGTATTGGCTGGCGCCATTCCACGCTTAGGGCTTCGATTATCGCTCTTGCGATGTTCTGGGCCATGGCGCAGGTGTTCGTGCTCATGTTCCAGGATCTTTCCGGTTCGAACGACATCAACATGATCCAGAACATGCTGCCGTTCGCGATGGTAGGTCTCATGCTGGGCTCCATCTTCGCGGCGCAGAAATCCAAGGACTTCATTGAGACCGGGTTCATTCCTCTGGGCATGATTTTTGTCTCTGTCTGCATGTTCCTCGTCCCGTTCCTCGTGCATCCGGTTGCACTCGCTATCTTGTATTCGCTCATCGGTTTCTGCGGGGGAATGTTCCTTGTGCCGGTGAACGCCCTGTTGCAGTATAACACGCGTCCGAACAACTCCGGCTGGGTCCTTGCGCTTGCCAACTTGATCCAGGCCGTGGTGCTGGTCGTGTTCCTGTTCCTGTTCTCCTGGATGCGCCATTACACGGATATCCGTCCGCAGCTTTACTTTATCGGTCTGGCCATTATTTCGATAGGCGTGTTTGTCTGGGCTATTTCCAATTTGCCCCAAGCTTTGATTCGCTCTATCTTGCGCCTTGTCTTCAACAAGTACCAGATCCGTGTCCTCGGCGTGCAGAACATCCCGAACGACGGTCCGATTCTTTTGGTCGGCAATCACCACAGCTTTATCGACTGGGCCATGGTGCAGATGGCGTCGCCGCGCCCGCTGACGATTGCGACGAGCAAGGACCACTTCGAAAAATGGTACCTGCGTGCGCTGCTCAAGCGCATGGGCGTCATCCGTTACGATTCACGCCACCAGGAATCGGCCATGGAACGAATCCACCAGGCCTTGCTCGAAGGCCGCGCGGTCGTGTTCTTCCCGACAGGCGAGGTGTCCAAGTCCCCGCACGTTGAACCGTTCGCCCTGGACTACTCGAAGGTAATCGAGGGGACGGAAGCCCAGGTGTTGCCTTTCTACATCCAGGGGCTGTGGGGCAGCAACTACAGCTACAGCGATTCCGACATGTACGGTGCTTCTTCCGAACGCGTCGTGACGGTCGCCTTCGGCGAACCGGTCGCGGCCACGACACCGCCCAACGAGGTCCGTGCCATTGTCCGCAAGATTTCCATCGATGCGTGGAGCTATGCGGTGTCGTTTGTGCATCCGATTGCCGACAGCTGGATTCGTACGTACAAGCGCCATATCAAGAACGGCCCGGCCATTTACAATCCCGACGGAGGCCACTTCTCCGGCTACAAGCTGATGGGCGCCGTTGTCGCGTTCAGCAGGCATCTGAAGAAAATTCTTGATTCCGACGAGAACAACGTGGGCATCATGCTTCCGCCGAGCCCTGCGGGCGTCATCGTGAACCTCGCGCTCTGGCTCCTGGGCAAGACGAACGTGAACCTGAACTACACTTCCTCGGTCGACAACGTGAAGTTCTGCGCCGAACGCGCCGACGTGAAGTCCGTGATCACGAGCCGCCAGTTCATCGAAAAGCTCAAGGGCCGCGGAAACGACTACTCGAAGATTGCGGGCGAGAACCTGCGCCTGTTCTACGCCGAAGATTTCATGAAGGAAATCCCGAAGGCGAAGATCGCCTTCTTCCTCGTGTTCTGCATGTTTGCCCCGAGCTGGCTTATCCGGTTCTGCTTCCGCAAGCGCGTCTCGCTCGACAGCATTGCCGCCATCATGTTCAGTTCCGGCTCCGAAGGTACGCCCAAGGGCGTCATGCTCAGCCACAGGAACCTCATGGGCAACATCCAGCAGCTCGCCTGTATTTTCAACGTGACCCGTGCCGACGTGATGCTCTCGGAACTCCCGCTGTTCCACAGCTTCGGCCTTACGGTGACGACGCTTCTGAACCTTACGGAAGGTTGCCCCATCGTGACGGTGGCCGACCCGACCGACGTGAAGACCATGGCGCGAGTTTGTGCGGAATTCCGTGTTTCCGCGTTCGTCGCGACACCGACGTTCCTGCGTGCGTTTACGATCAGCCGCTACGTGCACCCGATGGCGCTCAAGTACGTGCGCCTCATTATCGCGGGTGCCGAGGCCCTGCGTCCGGAACTGGCGACGGCGTTCCGTCTCAAGTTCGGCAAGGAAATCTACGAAGGCTACGGCTGTACCGAGACTGCCCCGGTGGCAAGTATCAATACCGAGAACAACCTGCACAGCGACTACATGACCATGCAGGTGAACAACAAGCCCGGTACGGTCGGCATGCCGCTCCCGGGTTCGCAGTTCCTGATTGTCGACCCCGAGACGAACAAGCCGTTGCCGACGGGCGAGGCGGGCATGATCCTCATCGGCGGCTGCCAGGTGATGGTCGGCTATCTCAAGGATGAGGAACGCACGAAGAGCGTAATCACCATGATCGACGGCAAGCGTTACTACCGCACCGGCGACAAGGGCTTCCTCGACGAGGACGGCTTCCTCACGATTGTGGACCGCTACAGCCGCTTTGCGAAACTTGGCGGCGAGATGATTAGCCTCGGTGCCGTCGAGAAGAAGATTCAGGATACGCCTGTGCTCGAAGGCTGCGACTACGTGGTCACCGCCATTCCCGATTCGGCCAAGGGCGAAAAGATCGTGCTCCTTTACCAAGGCGACAAGGATCCGAAGGACGTGCTTTCGGAACTGCGTGCAAGCGGGTTCCCGCCGATTATGCTTCCTGCTGCGGCGTTTGCCGTCGACAAGGTGCCCAAGCTCGGTACGGGCAAGGCGGACTTCACTTCGGCTAAAAAGCTGGCCAAGGAATTGATGGAGAAGAAATGAACGGATTGACACCCATACGCACGGTTCGCCTGATTGGCGCGATGATTGCCATTATCGGCATGATCTTTGTTCTCGTGTCGAGGGTGCTGACTGCCGTCCTTGCTATCGCTACGGATGCCATACACCTGGCGCTGGCGCGATACTCCAACTTTACAGGTCGGATTGCTGCAAAGAACTTCGCCGAGGACAAGCAGCTCCTGGCGATGGTCAAGGATGTCAATTCCCTCTTGCCGACAGCCGAGACGGCCCTGACGGTCATTCTCGTTATCGGCATTTTGGTCTTGCTCGTGGCCGTGGTATGCATCGCTTTCCCGAAACAGTCCGTGCACGTGCTGGTCGCGCTGCGCCTGCTCAAGTGGGATATGGTCGAACCGATGGAAGGGCTGCTCGAGGACGAGGAGCCTGCTCCGGCGACTCCGCTTTCCAGGCGTACCAAGATTGCCATTGCCGGTTGTGCGGCTGGAGTTGTGCTCCTTGTCGTGCTTGTCGCTGCATTCTCGGGTTTTTCCGAAAGTCAGAAGGTCGCCAATGTGGAATCCGCACTCAAGGACATGCAGGAATGGGCGGCGGGCTACGTGGATGCGCAGAAGACGTTCTTTGCCCGCAACAACGATATCGGCGGGCCGAAATCTCTGCAGCTCCCCGACACGGCCGAGACGGATTACTTCAAGTACAAGGTGACCGGTTCGCGTTTCGTTGCGGAAAACAAGGTCCCGCTCGGCGGTTGTGCCGCCGGGAACAAGTGGACGGTGAGTTCGTCGACCAAGGGGTTCTTTACGAAGGAACTCGTGCTGTACCGCTCCTTGCCCAAGGACACGGTCTGCGCCAAGCTGACTCCGGAATTCAAGAATATCGGGCGTCACAAGAAAAATGCGGCTCCGGAAAAGCCCTGATTGGCAGAAAATCCGGGGGTTGAAGGCGTAATCCCCATCTTAAATAACTTGCTCCTTATGTTGTATGGTCTTTGGGGGGTGTGATAAGGACAACCTCTTGACGTGGTCGGGTCATTTTTTATATTTATCGCGGAAGGAACTGCAAATCAGGAAGGGGAAAATATGGAGCAACGCCATAATTTGCTTGATTCGCTCAACTATAGTACGGAGCGTGCCGCTGTCCAGGCTATTGAAAAAGCCTGGAAAAGCGGAGATTCTGCGTATTTTTTGAAGGTGCTCAAAGAGGCTGCCGAAAAACGTGGTGCCGCGTAGGCTTGCCTGTTTTTTGTTATTTTATATACGATTTTTAAAAACGGAATCTAGAAGGAGCTTTAAAGTGCGTCTAGTAAACAAAATATTGGGCTTTGCGCTTTTGGCGACAGGGCTTTCTTTTGCTCATTCCGGCATTGTCGCCGGAGGGTCCGATGGTCTTCATCAGATCAACGCCAAAACACTCGGACAATGGAATGCCGTTGTCGGGACCGGTGGTACGATAGCGTCTGACGCCTGGGCGTTCACTCGCGGCGGTGGCTACGAGATGGACGGGAAACGTTATGCCTTCTTGGACTGGGCGGCGACCATGTCCGGTGACTTCTTCATCGGATTGGGCGTTCTGGACTTCTTGGACCTCGGCTTGAGCATGCCTCTCTACTATGACCACGCTCCGGACGGTCCTGCGGGCGCGGCGAACATGTGGGCTATCGGTCGCGGTGACTTGGATATCTACGCCAAGATTCGTGCCCCCTTCGACACGAACCGCGTCTGGGGCGTCGCACTCCTGTTAGACGCCTATGCTCCTACGGGCGAAACGCAGGCCGGTGTCCGTCCGAGACATGCTTGGTACCTGAACGGTGAAGGCTATACGCATCCGTTGACTGCCGAAAGCTGGGCTTTCGGTGCCGGTTTGGCCCTTTCTCTGGATTTCACCAAGAAGAGTTTCCCCTTGCGTTGGAACGGTTCAGCTGGCGTTGTCGTTCCTACGGGGGACGGCGAGGCGATTACGCTCGTGTATAGCACGGGCTTGAATCTCGTCCCGATATCGATTGTCGATTTCTTCATTGAATTCAGCGGTGAAATGCGCCTGCAGGAGAAGGGCGAATACGTTGTCGATCCGTTCTACGATCCGATGCTCGTGACGCCGGGTATGCGCTTCCATGTCACGAGGAATGTTGATTTTGCTCTCGGCATGGACATTGCCGTCCGTACCTTCAAGAACCTCGACTTCGAATACAAGGAGGAAATGAAGGGCTGCAACGGCAAGACGATTCACTTCTCGGGTGAACGCGGCCACGAAGGCTCGTATTGCTACGCACCGGTCCCGCTTTGGGCCGGAGCCGCTTTGCTCACCATCCGTTTCGGTGGTGCCGAAGAGAAGGAAGAACCGAGACAGCGCGACACGATTGTCATCAAGCATGAACCCCAGCGCGACACGATTGTCATCATCATGAAGGATACCACGAAGAAGGAAGAACCCAAGGTGGGCGATTTCGATAACGATGGCGTCCCCGACAATTTGGACAAGTGCCCCAACACCAAGCAGGGCATCGAAGTCGGCGAAGACGGCTGCCCGCCTGACCATGACAAGGACGGCGTGCCCGACTACAAGGACAAGTGCCCCAATACCGAGGCCGGTGCCGAGGTGGACAGCAACGGATGCATCCCGGACTTCGACAAGGATGGCGTGCCCGACAACAAGGACAAGTGCCCCAATACGCTCCCCGGTGTAGTCATCGACTCCGTCGGTTGCCCGGTGAACAAGAAGGAAGACCTGGATGAACTCAAGAAGGGCATCCGCTTCCAGACCAATTCCGCCAAACTCACGCAGAGGAGTTTTGGTACGCTCAACGATGTCGCACGACTGATGAAGAAGTTCCCCGCCGCAAGCCTTGAAGTGCAGGGACATACCGACAATACGGGAAAAGACGATTACAACATGGACCTCTCGCAGAGGCGCGCCCAGACTGTTGTGGACTACCTCGTGAAGAAGGGCGTGGAAGAATCCCGCCTGCGTGCCGTTGGCTATGGCAACACGATGCCCATCGCCAGCAACAACAGCAAGGAAGGCCGCCAGATTAACCGTCGCGTGGAAATGGTCCCGATGAGCAACGAATAGGGCGGAAGTATCTTACCTGTAAGGATAACGTCGAAGAACGATTCCATTGTTCCTCGGCGTTTTTTTTATTTTTATTCGTGTACCGCAGATAAGGATTTATATGGCTGAAAAAGAGAATATCCCGACGATAAACTTGGCTCAACTGCAGCTTCCTACGGCGCCGGATTCAATTACTTTGCTTGAGGCGTTGTCCATTCTTTGGAGCCGCAAGTTCTTCTTGCTGGCATGTATAATCCTTGGTGCTTTAATCGGTGTCGGAGTGGGCATGTGGATCCGTCCGCAGTTTACGAGTGACGCTCTTTTGCAAGTGAATGTCAAGGGTGGCAACAAGGCCACCAAGGCCATGGGCGAGATGGGTGCCCTTTTGGACGTGTCCAGCCCGGCAGATGCCGAAATCGAACTGATCAAGAGCCGCATGGTGCTCGATTACGTTGTTGAAGCCGAACGCCTGGCTTATAGCGCTACGCCTATCAGCAAGTTGAATCGCCTTCTCCATCGTGAAGGCCGTATGGATATCGAGGAACTCAGCATTCCGGGTGTCGCACGTGCGGACTGCTGGATTGCCGAGGCGCAGAGCGCGAATACCTATGCCGTCTACACGCCCGAAGGAGCAAAATTGCTCGAAGGCAAGGTCGGGGACCGTCTTTCCGCTCCGTATGCGGGAGATACGCTCGTGGTTTGCGTCAAGCTGATGCGTGCCTCGATTGGCGAAAAGTTCGTGCTCCGTCAGACCAATCCGCTGATGGCGGTTCGGAGATTGGCGAGGTCCCTTTCTGTTTCGGAAAGGGGAAAGCAGACGGGCATTATCGGTGTGAGCCTGAGCAATCGCTATCCGGACCGTGCCGCGTCCATTTTGAATACCATCGCCAAGACTTACCTGCGCCAGAATGTCGAGATGCGCAGCGCCGAAGCGCAGAAGACACTTGAGTTCCTGGAGGCCCAGCTTCCCGGAGTCAAGCTGAAACTGGACAGCGCCGAAAAGATTCTGGCCGACTACCGCTACAAGATTGGCTCGGTTGACATGACTGGTGAAACAAGGGCGCACCTCGAAAAGGAGGTGGACTTGCAGCGCCAGATTATTGAACTCGAACAGCAGCGCCAGAGCCTGATGCGCCTTTTCAAGGAAGAGCACCCCAATGTCCGTACCATCGTCAAGCAGCAGGACCGCCTGCGTGCAGAACTCTCCAAGCTCAAGAAGACGGCCGAGACGATGCCCTTGACGCAGCAGGAAGTGCTCCGCCTACAGGAAGAAGTCGCCGTCAACAATGAAGTCTACACGAACATGCTGAACAACATCCAGCAGCTCCGCGTGGTGCGTGCAGGTGAAGTCGGCAACGTCCGCATCGTCGACTATGCGCAGATTGAACCCATCCAGAGCAAGCCGAAAAAATTCAACATCTTTGTTTGCTCCATCGCGGCGTGCCTTATGGTCGGAATCCTTGTCGTGTTCTTGAGAAGAATCCTCAAGAATGGCGTGCGTAGCAGCCTTGAGGTGGAACGCGCAACGGACTTGAGCGTGCTTGCCAAGATTCCGCAGTCCACCAGCCGTTCCCTCAAGGGACACAGCCACCTGAGGCACGGGACGCCGTTTGTCATTACCAAACCCGAGGACCCTGTAAGCGAGGCGTTCCGCTCGTTGCAGACCGCCATGGAGTTCTCGCTGCCGTCGCTGGAGCACAAGGTTGTCATGATTACCGGCCTCATTCCCGGCGTGGGCAAGAGCTTTGTGTCGCTGAACCTCGCTTCCCTGTTTGCCGAAAGCGGGAAAAAGGTCCTACTGATCGATGCGGACATGCGTCTTGGCATGCTGCGCGGCAAGGGCGATTTCGGCCTTGCGGAAATTCTCGGTGGCAAGGCTTCGCTCGAGACGGCGATGGTGAAGCATCCCGTGAGTGGTCTCTATATAATCGGCTCGGGCAAGGCTTTGTCGGCGGCCTGCGAATTGCTCCGTGGCGACAACATGAAAAAGCTCGTCGACGAGGTCCGCGAGAAGTTCGACATGGTGTTCATCGACACGCCCCCGCTCAACCTGGTCACGGATGCGGAACTTGTCTATCCGTTGGTCGATTTTGGCCTTTACGTGCTGCATTACGGCAAGCACAGCATTAACGAGATTAAAGAATCCATCGAAAAAATGCGCCGTTATGCCCAAAAACCGGGTGCGTTCGTGATGAATCACTGCGAACATGAGCCGGGCCACTACGGTTACGGCTATTACCGTTATGGGTATGCGTACGGTCACACTCGACGCGATAAAAAAGAATAAATATTGCTTCCAACTAGTTTATAGTGTATTTTATGGGAAAAAAGGAGAAATAAAAATGTCAAAACATTTATTTACAATAGCCTCGATGCTTTTTCTTTTCATGCTCGGGGCTTGCTCCGATGATGGACATTCAACCACCAAACCCATAGATACGGCACTGAGTTCGTCTTTTACGCTGGACGACCTGGACGAACTCCTGCGTGACGAATCATCTTCTTCCAAGACGGATGATGATGCCGTAAGTTCTTCTTCTGCGAAATCGGACAAAACAACGTCCAGCTCCGCGGGCAAGGCACAGAGTTCTTCCAGCGGGAAAACCACTGCTAAAAGCTCCTCTTCCAAGAAAACGTCAAAATCCAGTTCTTCGGTGAAGACGTCGGTTAGCGGAGAATATTCCGAATGCGACAAGAATAACATGGACAAAAACGGACTCAAGGCTCTGGATATCGTCAACCAGAAGGCGGTGGACCTGTTCGAGGCCATTGCTGACGAGAACATGGACGAACTGGAGGAACTGAGCGCCGAAGTCAAGCCCATGTACAAGCGCATCCTCGACAAGTACCCGAATAGCTGCGGCGCCAAGGTCGGCTATGCGGTGACCTCGGTTGTCGACTTTGTCAATAACGATGTCCTGCGTTCTTTGAGCTCGGACTACGAGAAATGGTTCAATAGAGAAATTCATTCCGTGGATGACTTTATCGAGATGGCCGAGGATTTGGCCAATGGGGACAAGACGTTTACGCAGAATGCCCAGAATGTCCTGCTGACGGAAGTCCTTCCGGTCGTCGATTCCTCCATCGGCTTCCTGCAGTATGTCCTCGCTCAGGACGATTACACCATGCGAATCAACAATGGCGGCTGCGTCCGCGAACTGGACAAGAGCGAGTTCGGCTTGGTGCTGGGCGGCCTCTTTGCGACCAAGGCCCTGGTCAATGTCGTTACCAGCATCAATCTCGAATTGACCGATGCCAACGGCAAGTACGATTGGATGAACACGGTATATGATTTTGTACAAGACCACGAGGGCTACAAGCTGAACAAGAAGCAGACTGCGGCAGTCGATGTGCTTGAAAAGCTTATCGGCAAGAAGGGCTCGTTCACGAGCATATACAAAGATCGCAGAGCTGCCTGGAGAGTTGTCCCGGAACTTGTTGACAGCGCTCTCTCGGAATTCAAGGCCGCCTTGCAGTACAGTCTTAACGAAAGGTCCCAGGAAGACGACGTATTCGTTGTCGGCAAGGGCTCCGATGCCGATGTGAGCCGCAGTGATGTGGAAGAATTCATTGAGAATATCGAAGAGGCTCTTGCATATGTTCGCGGCCCCAGGACGTTCGATGTCGAGGGCGTAGAATTGACGTTCGATCCCCGGAAGTACTTTGAAAATTACGAAGGTATTGAAACGTTCCTGCCGTATTATGCCTTCACTGACAAAGCCGATTTGAATTCCATTTGCTTCACTGACGCGAAAGGCAACAAGACTGCCTGCATGAAGGATTTCGTAGAAGAATATGAATTGCCGAAGGATGCCCGCGGCAGAATAATCTTCCCGGATCCCACGTTCGGCGGTATTTTCCCGAAATTCTCGAAAGAGTACACGATTTGGGATTTCCTTGTTGAGATTGACGCTAGCTTGTGAGATTCCGCATTGTCCCGATAGTCCAGGCGCTGCTTGCTACGGCTAGCTGCTTTGCCTGGAACAATCAGGGGCTCGCTGGCTGTGGCGGGTTGTTTGCCGTCGATATGGACGGCAAGACGCTTGCAGCCAAGCAATGTTTTCTCAAAGATTCGTTAGATGCCCGTGGGTGGCATTTTGCTGCCGCTTACGGCTATGTTTCCCACGAGTTCTACCTTCGGCACGACGACGAATCTGAAATGCACGCCTGGACCATGTCCGACAAGGGCTCCTCCTTTATCGGTCATGCTTTAATCGGCCGCGAGTACCGTCATCTGGATTTTGAGGTGGACGTGTACACGCTGCCTTTTTTTGTGTTCACGTCGCGCTGGCATACGCTGGATTCGCTTGCCTATGCCGGCGTCCAGTACGGCAGGGGAAGCTTGGAGCATGAAGGCTTCCAGTGGACATCCGCGATGAAAAACGATTACGTGCCGGATGTCGATGCGTTCTTCGGTGACCAGTTGACTTTCCGTCGGCTGTATGCGGGTTCCGTACTTTGGGGCAACAATCTCCGTGCAGGGCTGACTTACGGGAATACCGAGCCAGACATGGGCGAGCGGCAGGGTTTCGTCTTTAGCGATTCGTCCAATTTTTGGGAAACTGACGTGACCTACCGTGCGGAATTCGGGAAAAACCGCATGGCCTTCGTGTATGGCTATGTCGATGCGGATGTCCACGTCTTTGGCTTGCTGCGAGAAAAAGACAAAGAAGGGGAGATTGACGAAAAAAGGTTTGCCTACCTGCCTCTGGGACTCGATATTAATTTGTTCCATGTGGCTTATAGCCGCATCTTTGACCTGTCAGAACTTTCTTTGCGTGCGGTCTACATGACCGTCGAAGCGAATCTCCCTTGGGAATCGCGTCGCTTTTACGAGACGCTCGCTCCGAACCGTTCGTTGACCGATTCCAAGCTGAAAATGCTTTCCATGGCAGTGTTCCAGAGGTCTTTCCGGATATACGGGGATGTCGATTCCCGCCTTGCCGATTTCGGCCTGGAATGGAATGCATCGCGTTCGTTGGGGTCATGGCATCTGTCGCCAGGAGTTTCTGCGGATTTCTTTTATGCGGAAAGCGAAGTCCTCTTGTACTTGCGCAAGGAAAAGTCGGGCATGTTCTATGTGAAGCAGGATACGGATGAACTCCGTTACGAGGCCAGTGTCTCTGGCGCATTGTTCAGCCTTGGGGGGCGTTTGGAATCACCGGGTGGAATGTTTTTTGCATCTGCTAACGTTGCACAGTTGGTTCCGTTTTCAATGAAATTTGAAAAAATAGAGGAGGAACCTGCTTTGCCTTCGCCGCCAATTCTTCCAATTGACCCCTCGCAGGTAGAACCTCCGAAGGAGGTTTACGTCGAAGAACCAAAACGCAGTCATCCGTTCATGAGGATGATGCGGTCCGTGAAGTCGCTGGCGTTCAGGAACGGGTTCGCCGTATCTGCCGGTATCGGCGTGAAATTCTAAAAAAAAACGAGAGCCGATTTCTCTCGGCTCCCGGTTTCTGCATCATTGCGAGGCCCCGTAAGGGGCCGTGGCAATCTACTTATTTCTTATCATTACCTTTAGGCATCTGCACGGAGATGTGGATGTCCTGCAGCTGCTGCAGGTCCACTTCGCTCGGGCACTGGTCCATCGGGCTAGAAGCGCTCGTGTTCTTCG
>CAMZDZ010000022.1 GCA_947305535.1 uncultured Fibrobacter sp. | reverse complement strand
GCGCCATCGGCAATGATTTCGGGATGCAAAACGGCGAGGCTGTTCACGCTCACCTTCTCGGCACCGGCCAGCAGGGCCTCGTGCATATCGTCAAGGTTGCGGATACCGCCCCCCACGGCAAACGGGATAAAGACGCGCTTCGCAATCTGGCGAATCATCTCCATGTCGCACGGACGGTTTTCCGCACTCGCGGTAATGTCGTAAAAGACAAGTTCATCGACACCGTCGGCACTGTACTGCGCACCCATCTCCACGGGGTCACCGATATCGATATTTCCCTTAAACTTGACGCCCTTCGTGACCTTGCGGTTCCGGACATCCAGGCAGACTATAAGACGTTTTGTCAGCATCAGATAAAATGTTACAGGTTCCTGTCGATGACAGCCTTGACCGTTGCCTTAGGTACGGCGCCAACCACATTGCCAACCTCGACCCCGTTCTTAAACAGTTTCATGTTCGGAATGTTGGTAATGCCGAAGCGGCCACAAATATCGCCCACGCCCGGATCGTCCACATTCATCTTGGCAACAATCACGCGACCATCGTATTCTTGAGCCAATTCCTCAACAATGGGCCCCATCATCATGCACGGACGGCACCAGGTAGCCCAGAAATCCACAAAAACGAGCTGGCCGGAGCCGATAACCTGATCAAAATTCTCTGCAGTCAAAGCAATTGCTGCCATAAAAATCCTCCACGAATTTTTTTCTAAAACTAGAAAAAACAGCGATGCAAAAAAAGCAGAATCAGTAAATAAACCTGAAATTATCCACAATCATGGTGGCCCCTTCCTTTCCCCTGTAGTGGTTTCCGTCTGCACTTGAAGCCGCAACGAGACGGATATGGGTCACATCGTGGGAACCATCCCCAACCACTAAGTGGTTGTCAATGCCGTTCTTGTTGGCCAGGTTCCCAGCATAAAGGGCCGAAACCTTCCCATCACCGATACCAACGTTCATTATCGGGGAATTCTCATAGGGTTCGCCATATTTCAATTTCAATCTCAACCGGCGGAAGCCATCCGCATTCCGGCCCGAGATGCTGACCACATCCGGATTTCTAAACGAGCTATCCGTCGAAGCCCTGTACCAAGCCGAGGCAACCAGCGTATTCACGTCATTTTTCGTGCGCCCGACATTCGACCCATTATCGGCAGTCCTCGTTCGGTTTTCCAAAAAGATATAGATGTCGCAACTATCCTGGCCATTTTTTTCGTACTTGAAATCCACTTCCAGGTAGCGGGGACGCGCCTTGAAGGGCTTTCCGAAATCAATCAATTCATTTCCATCATCATATCCCGTCATTGAAAGTTGCCCGACGCCTTTCGGATTGAAGGTTCCGATAAAAAGATTTCCGCTTGCAAAAGTGAAACCGGCAACATTTTTCGATTGCATTGATGCGGCATTACCCGATAGCGTCGTTGAGACGGGCTGCGTCATATACGCCGTAACAATGCCAGAAGTTTGGTTTCCGTTATCCCAATTCGTCGGCTTTTTCTTGCTTGTATCCCAACTTTCCAAATCGCTGTTAGGGTACTGGTACCCAGCACGAATTTCGTACTGCACAGATTCCTCTCCATTAGACACAGAAACACTCACACCTCGTTCCAAATCGTAGCTGCTCCCATCCGACACCCCCGAAATCGACGCACCTTCCGTCAATTCAAAATCGCTCACGACAATTTGCTTCAAATCGGCAAGGAAAGTCATATCATCGTAATGGACATGAAAAACACGAGAATTCCCTTCATCGGCGCTGTCGATAACCGCCGTATTCCCAGCAATCTTCATCGAGAGCAGTCTAGGCGGAACGGCCTCCTTCTCGACCGTAACCGACACCGTCCATGTAGCTTCGGTCCCGTCCTCGGCAACCACGACTATTTCGGCGCTGCCATCGCTCAGGTCCAAGTAATCCTCGGCAGGCGAACTCTTCCGAGCCGACTCGGAATACTCGGCATCAAAATAGACCTTGGAAAGCTTGGATTCGTACTTGGAAGAAACCGTAAACGTGATGGACTTCTTCGCCGCATCGAGATTGGCGTTAGCGGAAAACCCGTTATCGGAATCGTCCAGTGCAAAGGACACAATCTCGGCTTCGCTGGACTTCACGTAATCCCCGCTCACCGTCCATTCAGCGGTCGACTTGTCCTCGGCCGTAATCACCAACTTTTGCGGCTGGCGCAGATCCACCTTCGGACCAAGGTTGATATAAGCCGACGGAGAAACCTTGATGGTCAGTTCCACCTCAGCAAGGTCCTCTGCCTTTTTCATGTGGACAACGACCGTTTTCTTGGAAGCGTCGATGGTCGCCGCCTTGACCTCGTTCTTCGCCGTCACGGACACGAGTTCCTTTTCGTCAGAGACAACCTCGTCCGCTTCGGCCTCTACTACGGAGACATGCCAAGTCACCTTCGAGCCGTCTTCGGCCTTGATCTCGAACTTCTGCAACTTTGACCAACTTTTCACGGAATCCGGGTTCGGGGAAATCGAGGCGCCTTCCGACACGTTCCACGAATCCACGGCAACCTTTTCCATGTCCGTTCCGTTCTTCAGGCGCACCACAATGGTATCGCCGTTTCTATTGGATTTCAACTCATTTTTGAAAACGATTTCAAAGGCCTTCTCGCTACTCGGGAGCGTCAACACTTCCACATACCAGGTTTTCGACGTCCCGCTTTCCGAGGTCACCAAAAACTTTTGGACCTTGCTCCAATCTTTCACCTTTGTCGGATTGTTATCCAAACTGGACTTGCGGAAAACGAAAGCCTCTGAGGTATCCACATTCACCTTCGAAAGATCCGTCCCATGCGCAAAAATCACCTTGATCGTGTCGCCCGATTCACTGGATTCAAGCTGATCGACAAACTTTATGCTAAACGAAACGTTGGAATCCAGGACAGCCTCGCTGCTGGAAGACTCGTCTTTTGAATCCTTGCCCGACGAAGATCCGTCCGACTTTCCCGAAGAGCTCGAAGCGGAGCCATCATTCGACGAACTCGAGGAAGTCACTTTTGAATCGTCCGAATCTCCGGAATCGTCACCCGAATCATCTGGTTCCTGGAAAGAATCCGCATTTCCGCCCTGCAAACTGAACACGATTTGCCAGATGGTCGCCTTGCCGCTTTCCGAAACCACGACGACATAAATCGTTTTCGAGGACGGCAGACGGATTTTGTTTCCTTTACCCAGTTTCTTCTTCGAATAGGCGACTTTTTTCGCGATGGAATCCAGCTTCGCGGAATCGGCCGGGAAACTCCTGACCTTGCTTTCTACAATGTGCAAAGACGCAAAATGGCTCATCCCGATTTTTTCCACCTTCACCGAATCCCAGGCAAAGGAATCCGACGGGGCAACAAGAGTCACTTCCACCCTATGTTCATCAGAGAAAAAGAGCGCATCGCCGTCCTGGTTTTCAAAAACCAGTTCATCGAGAGTCCTGTAATCCGACGCACCAAAAGCGTCGTATTCCTCCGTACAGGCGGATAGGGCCAAAAGCATGATAAGCAAAACAAACAAACGTTTCATAATTCACCTACCGCTAGTAAACCAGTTTAAATTCATCGACGACAAGCTTGGAATTCTCGCCACCGCGATACTTGTCGTCGTTCCCGAGAGTACCCCCGGCGACAACGAACGCATGCGCCGAAGAAGCGAACATCACGTGGATAGAGGCGACATCCTCGTTCCCCGTTCCGACAGAAAGCCCATCCTTGACAGGATATTCCGCATTCAAAATGCCAGAATCGCTGCCGTACGCCAGATTCACATGGACCTGGTGCATACCGACGCTGGAATCATCCGTCACAACCCCCGAAGCAACCACCTTGCCATTGGGACTCACCAGCATCACGTAGATAAGTCCCTTTTGCGGGTAAGACGAATTGCTGTTATTCTCATGCGTGTACGAGTATGTCACTTCGAAGGCCGTGGGGCGTGCCGTAAAGGGTTTGCCAAACGACATGTCTTTCGATATGTCGGAAGCGCCTGTACTCGGCGTTCCGCTAGTATAGCCTTGCTGGTAAATATCGATGCTCTGGGTTCCGCTATACGCTCCGGCAAAATAAAAACCGCCGGCCATTTTCCAGGAGCCCTCTATGCCTATCCAGGAGCCCGCAATTTCCTTTGTCGAGACCGTCATCCGCGACGATCCGAATTCAAGATTCGCCTCCGACTTTATCTTGATCGAAGCCTCCGTCACCGTGTTCGCCATGGCATCGCTGGTCGTCGCCCAGAAACCCGTATTGTCGCGGGCGTCAAAATGGGTTCCGGGAAGCTGCATTCCGGCGACAACCGTGTAAGTGCCCAGCACGCCCAAATCGTCAAGGAACTTCATTTCCACGGGACGTTCAAGGTTAGCCAGCGTATCCATCGGCTGCACCCGCAGCGTCTTCAAGTTCGTCCCGTAAGAGACCTCCACGTAGACCTTGTTCCCGTCCACGGTAACAGTGCCGCCATCCACATTGAAATCTCTCAGGAGGACGCCAAGCACAGGTTCCGAGGAACTGGACGATTCCGCCGGCACAGTCTCCGAAGACGAAGAACTCTCAAGAGAAGAAGAACTGCTCGATTCTTCCGAGGAAGATGTTTCCGGCGTGGCGGACGAACTGCTGGACTTTTCCGAAGACGAACTCTCCGGCATGGCGGACGAGCTGCTGTCCTTCTTCGCGGAAGACGAACTTTCCTGCTTGGCGGACGAGCTGCTCTCCTTCTTCGCGGAAGACGAACTCTCCGACTTGGCGGACGAGCTGCTCTCCTTCTTCGCGGAAGACGAGCTCTCCGACTTGGCGGATGAGCTGCTGTCCTTCTTCGCGGAAGACGAACTTTCTGACTTGGCGGACGAGCTGCTCTCCTTCTTCGCGGAAGACGAACTCTTCGACTTGGCGGACGAGCTGCTCGATTTCTTCGATGATGACGAAGTCTCATCGGGTGTAAAGACGACCGTCCATACTTCCACGACGCGGTCTTTCCCGTCCAGAATCGCAAAGGCAAACGATCCCGAATCCGGCACCGAAATTTTAGTCCCTTTCTTTATCTGCACGTCCCAATCCAGTTCCGGATCCTCCAGGTCGTCTCCCACGACGAGGTAGGCAGAATAGTCCCCCGAGAATTCAAAGGACTTCACCTTGACCGAATCCACCCCTTTCTTGGGACGAGAACACTTTATCGTATGTGCCGAAGAATCAATTCCATTAGGTTCCATGCAGTCGAATTCCAGCGACTCAACGGGATGAGAGACAGGAACAATGACCTCGTCGGTATCGCCGCACGAAGTCAGCAAAGCCAGCGCCATTGCCAGGCAGGGCAGAATGTAGTCATACCTTACAAACACGTCTACACCTCCCTAGAAAAAGTAAACCAAAGAAAAGTCCAAGGCCAACAAATTGATCGTAAAGTTCACGATATTATAGACAAGTTCGCTATGCTTTTCGTCATTTTCGTCCACGTTGACAATGGAAGAACTCAATCCCAACAAGCCGACCGACGTTTCAAACGCAACACGATCCAACACCATAATGCATAAGCCAGGATTCAAGCCGAACTTGAACGTCCACATTGTATTTTTTGTTTTGGAAATATCTTCGCCATCATCCGTCTGAGACAAACCATAGGAATATTCTACCATCAACGAAGTTTCGTTGAAGAAATAGATCGTTCTGGAATCGAGCACCTTCAGGTAGTTCTTTAGGAACGGCTGAATAAAAAATCCGTTACTCACATATTTGCGATGTTGCGACAAATCGACCAAATCCTCCATTAAGGAGAAATTAATGTCGTACCAGGTCCGGGAATATCCGGCACGAGCACCCACAGCAAGCGCATCCTTTACAAAGTAGCCTGCGAACGCTTCCACCGTAAAGGTATACCCTTCCGCCTCGTAAATCTCGCCGATAATCACATCAAGGGCATCGTCATCTGTTTCCGCCTGGATCAGCGAAAGAGATGCGCCACTCAGGACATTGCCCTTTGCAATGGCCTCATCTTTTTCAACCGGATAAAGGGATTCCAATAGCCCACCCTTCCGCGTCGAGCTGTCCGACTTTGCCTGAACCGTATCCGTAGCGGCGACAGCCGGTTTCGCCGGAGCTGTATCCGCAGCGACAACAGCCGGTTTCACTGGAGCAGTATCCGCGACGGCAGCAGCCGGTTGCGCCAAGGAAGAATCCGCAGCGTCGGCAACCGTTTGCGCCATGGCAGAAACACAAAAAGACAGAACTAGCAAAAGCGTTTTCAAATTCATAGCAAAAAACAGTTAAGAAGTTAATCCTTCAAAAAAAACGTCAAGAACAGCAATGCTGAAGCCGAGGTATCCTAGGCAGAATACTCCGCGAATCTAGAACGACCAGATAAAGCCTACAGTGAACAGGCACAAGCCCACCGCACCAAGACCCGCTGCCACAATTCCCTTGATGTCGCCCTTGTGGTTCAAGTCGTGGTTGTCCTCGACCATCTTTTTCGTATCTTCGCTTTCGAAAGCCGAAAGATTGTACGCCTTCTTCTTGGCCGCGGCGTCACTCCAGTCACGCTCGGCAAGGTACCACAGCACGCCTCCGGCCAGGAACGGAGCAATCGAGCCAAGCAGCATGTATCGGCCCGTACGGCGCTGGCTGCGTTCGGCATTGAAGGCCTTCTGTTCCTCGATGAACGGCAGGTCGTCCAGAACCGGCTGCATCTCGACATTGATGAAGTTCGGCATGAACGCCTTGATTTCCGTCGTGACCATCGTGTCGCGATAGCCGACCTTGCGCAAATAGATGTCAACGCTCGCCTGCGGTTTGACGTTCTCGATAACCACGTCGGTCATGTACTGCGGCATGATGTTTTCGGTAGGCACCTTGTTGATGAACACTTCCACCGCCTCGGGGTCCGTATTGAGCGTTATACGCGTCGACGGGCGCTGCACGGGAATAGAAACCTTGTTCAGACTGTCCGCATTGATTTTCACGATAGCGGAGCCCCACCATTCCACGTCCTTCAGCACGCGCATCACCGAGATGGTGTACTTCCCGGGACGGATGTTCTTGATGGTATCGGGAGTCACCTGGCGGAGCGGAATGCCGTTCACGAACAGCGAACAGATGTCCGGAGTCGAGGACACAAGGAGATTCGCCTTTCCCGGGGGATAAAGTTCCATCTCCTGTTCTTCTTCCACAACCGGTTCGGGAACCACGTAGTTCGAAAGGGTAAGGTCGATCATCACCTGGTCTTCGAGGTTGTAGAGCCTCTTCAAATCCAGGCGGAAAAACTTGATGAACGGATTCTTGTTCGCAGCCTCGATACTGTCGCGAATTTCGCGCTGGCGGATTTCCTCTTCGATCTTGGCGATTTCTTCGTGCTTCAGGCGGACGTCCTCCTTCTGCAAGGCCGTTTCCAGGTCGTCGCCCGCGCCATCGTCAACCTCTGCCGCCGGTTGGCCGTCATTCTGGTTCATCATGGCATTCTTGACCTCGTCGGTCATGATGACGCTAGAGGAATCCTTCGCTGGCTTGACATCCGCATCATCATCGTCATCGTCGTCTTCCACAGCCTGGCCGTTCGTACTCTGGAGAGCGTCGTTCTCGGCATCGCCAATCGAGCTGATGCGTTTCAGTTCCTCGGCATTGGGTGCACGGAGATACACCGTGTCACGCTGCGTCTTCACGTAGATAGCTTCCTGCTCGGCCGATTCTCCCACGACCCAATAACGGACAGGAACCTCGCGACCCCAGGCCACAATCGCAAGGAGAAGGAGGATAAATAGAATGCGTTTCGTCATGTAAAGAAATATATATAAAACGGAGGTAAAAAGCTAAAATTTCGTCAATTTCGCACAGTATATAGGTCCACGGCCTTCGGATGTGTCCGGGAGCACATGGACCCCGAATTCCGTCCTGTCCGCCCCCGGCGGGATATCGTCGATGGGCACTGGCCGCATGGAAGGCCTTTTCTTCAGGATTTTCTCAACAACCTTGTCGTTTTCCAGCGGAGAAAGCGCGCACGTCCCGTAGACGAGCACGCCTCCGGGACGCAGGGCGTCCACGGCGGACGCCAGAAGCGCCCCCTGCTCCACAGACAGGCGCTTCACGCGCTTTACCGACCACACCTCCAAATGCGCAGGAGAATTCAGCACATGGCGGTCCGACGAGCACGGGGCATCCAAAAGGATCCGGTCGTAAGACTCCTTCCTATGCAGCCCGAACTTCATGCCGTCATAACCAGTCACCTTGATAATATCGAGCCAGGCGGCCGGCAACGAATTCTCGAGCACGTGCGTCAGGCGCAAACGGCGGTCCGGGGACCTGTCGTTACTTTGTAGGGACCCCTGGCCCTGCAGCATGGAGGCGATCACGAGCGACTTGCCTCCCGGGGCGGCGCACATGTCCAACACGTCCATTCCCGGGCGGGCATCCAGGACGCTCGCAGCAAAGTACGAAGCCTCGTCCAGGTAGTAGGGCTCGAGGTTTTCGCCAAACCGCAGCTCCATCGCGCGGCCTTCGCCCTTCAGGGCATCGAGCAGCCGGGGCCAGCGTTCGCCGTACAAGCCCGAGAAGTAGTCGAAAAATTCCATAGCGCAAATATAGTGATTTAGGGGGTATGGGCATTGAGACCGCTCCCTTCGGTCGCTATGAGCAGTCAGCGATGAGGTGTGAGCATTGAGTTTCAGAGCTCTCAGCTCATTGCTCACTGCTACCCCCCCTCGAACCTCGCGCCTTGAACCTGGAGCCTCGCGCCTAAAAACAAAAAACCCTGCCAGTATGCAGGGAGTTTCGTTGAGCTACCAGGATTCGAACCTAGACAAACAGAGTCAGAATCTGTTGTGCTACCGTTACACCATAGCTCAGTGTGGGCACAACATTAGAAAATTTTTCCCAATCGTGCAAGGGGTAAAAGCATTTATTTTATCGCCGGAGGGGTATAGGTCATGCCCTGCTGGTCCAAATGCCACCCTTCGGGCAGGTTTACGTCTACCTGGGAAACAAATTCGGACATCGGGGTTTCCATGTTCCGCAGAGTCGAAACGACCTTCGGGTCACCCGTATAGAGAATCAGGTCCTGCCCTCCATCCGGCAGGTCGGACATCGTAATCAGGTTGCAGGTGACGTCCCTGACAAAATGGGTTGTACCCTTGATGCCGAGGACAACGCTATTGACCATGCAGTTGTCCGAGGCGCCTTCCACCAGGGAATCCAGGACCACGCGGACGCTGCTGATCAGCTTAGACGGGCGATGCAAGGTCACGGTCCCCACGTTCAGGGTATCCTTCTTGTTCTTGATTTCCTTCACGCTCACGTACTTGGAAACGCCAGCCTCGCTCACCAGGTTGCTATCCAGGCGGCGGAACTCGACGCGGAAACTATCGTAGGGGAAATCGGCGGGAATCGGCAGGTACCAGCGACCGGAGCTATCCGTCACCGTTTCCGCCTTGAACACCAGGGAATCGCCCTCGGTGAAATTGAATCCGTACAGGTCGGTCACCAACTGGACTTCGACACCGGCACAAGCCTTTCCGTTCTTGCAGTTGACCTTGCCGGAAATACGGCCGCTGTTTTCCCTTTCCTTGATTAGCGTATCGACGGGGATGTTCGGGGAAATGCTCCAGAGGAACGGTCCCACTTCGACCGACTCGCCTTCCTTCACGGAACCCTTGGACATCTGCCAGCCGCGGAAAATCAGGGAATCGGCGATGCCGCGCTCGGAAAGCTTCGCGACAATCTGCGGGTCACCCGGGCAGAAGGCCAACTTGACCTTGCCCGACGGGATAAGCATAGAGAAGGAGTCGCCGGCAAAGACGCTGCGGCTAATCGGCGTACCCGGCACGAAGGCGAGGAAATGAGACCCGACAGCCACCTCAGGTTCGGGCGATTCCTGATACAGCAACTTGCTATTGACGAAGGAAGCCTTGGTCAACTTGATCGGTTCAAACGAGGAATCCTTCAAGGTAGCCTTCGGCTGGAAATAAATTTCGTTAGCAACGGTATCGATGACAGCAATCTGGAACGAGTCCGCCAAGACAGAATCAACAGAGAACGATCCCGCGCTGTCCGTCAGGATTTCCGTATAGGAGGGCATGGCGAGTTCGGAAGATTCCAGCGACATGCGGGCGATACGGACGACCACGTTCGCCGCGGCCTTGCCGTCGGAACGAGAAACGGAGCCGATGAAAGCCGTCGACGCGATGGTATTCTCGGTATCCGTCGCGGTGCCGCTGATGCGCACTCCGCCGTCGTTATCGGGCGTCGAGCAACCGCAAACCGTCGCCAAGATGGCGAACGATGCAAGAACAGGCAGGACTAAGAGCGAACTTCTCATTTTGCCTCCTTTTCTTTGCTCAACGGGAAAAACTGGACGTTCAGCTCGCAAATCATGGATTCGCCTTCGTCGGAGCGGACGATGTCCAGGATTTCCTTGCGGAACAAGTCAATCTTGTTGATGATGCGCTCCAGCCCCTTGGCCGACACGCTCATCGTCGTGCAGGACACGTTACGCCTTTCCACACTGTAGTGGTCGATGGCTTCCTTGCCCAAATCTATCATTTGTTTCTGGAACTGGTGAACAAAGAGGGGCGCAATTTCCCTTCCACTGGATATAGTTTTGTTCACGGAACGGTAGAAACCGTCCACAAGTTCAATAAGGCCCAAGTCCAGGAGCAATTTAATCGCCTGTTTTGCCTGGGGGACCGAGATGCGCGGGTTGAGGAACAGCGCCAGTTCGGCAACATTCTTTTCGCTAATGTTGAGAACGGCAAGCGATTCGCGCACGGCGACATAGTACCACTTGCTGTAGTATTCCTGCTGATTGCGGGTCAGCGTTTTCGTCGCCCTCGGCAGGAGGGCGGACATCTGGTCGAAAATCTGTTGCTTGGACGCAGGGGTTTCCGCATGGGTGAAGTCCACCATCAACCGGAAGTAGCGGCCTTCGCGTTCGTTCAATCCAAGCGCGGAGATGAACTTGGTCACCATGGCCGGGGTCAGCGACTTGCGGCCCTTGATCAAATCAAGATAAAAACCGGACGAACTATAACCGACCTTCTTGGCGAAGGACCGATAAGAGAAGTAACGTTGCACGGACTTCTGGTACTCGTAGTAGTCCTGCAGGTACTTCCTATAGTTATAGTAAGCGTAAACGTTCATCATCATAAATTTAATTTTTTTTCTTGTTTCTGGGAACACCTTTTTTTAAAAAAATTTCGCCAAAACGCCCCAATTCCGCGTAGTCAGTGTGTCGGAGAACACTTTGGGAACACTTTTTTATAAAAAGTGTGTTCACTTTCAAATTTTTTAGCTATATTTAGAGAACACCCAATCCCATCCCTCGGACTTCCGCTTAACTCCAAGCGGAAGTCCTTTTGTTTTACCCCCTTTTTATTCGTTTTTGTTTGTTTTTTTGATATCACCGCATTTTAGTACTTCAAGGACCATCACAGTATCTATATTTTGCGCATGAATTTCAAACAGGCTTTCTCCGGCGCCATCTCGCGCACGCTCCGGTTCATAGGAATCATCGCCGTCATATACGTGAGCATGGTATTCTACCTCGCCCTCACCGAACGCCGCAATGCCTACCCGCGCGCCATAAGCCACAACGAGGCCAGGGCCGCCATACAAGAATCCGCAAAGGCCGCTGAGTGCACGCTCGAAGACGGAGTAACGCTCAACGGCTGGATTGTCGGGAACAACGGCGCGCCCGCGCTCCTCTACTATCCCGGCGCCGACGAAGACGCGGCCCAGTTCCTCGCCGAAATGGGAACGACAGAAGAACTCCGACTTATCACCTTCAACTACCGCGGAGGCGCCGACAACAAGGGAACGCCGACGCAGGAGACGTTCGAAGCCGACGCGAAATCCATCGCCGAATGCGCAACGCAGCTGGCGGGCGAACGCGTGCAGTTCCTTGCCGGGCGCGGAACCGGCGCCATCCTTGCCGCAGAGCAGCTGGGCAGCGGACAGGCGCTGATCCTCATCGACCCCGTAGAAAGCATCGCCGACGCGCTTTCACGGAAATACCGCATTCTCTATCCGAAATTTCTCATCCGTTCGACAGTCCGCATGCCCGTAAAGGAACTGTCCGGAAAGTCAAAACAAGTCACAATTCTCTTCGACCGCAAAAACGAGCGTGACGCCGCTCACATCGTTTTTGAACAGATTCCAAATTCTAGAACCATCGAACGCCTCGGCGGCACGCTAAAAGATGCCGTTTTGAAAAACATACAAAAGAACTAATTCGTCCGCAAATCCTTATTTTATAAGGGTTTCCGCAGTTTGTTCGTTCCGCAAAAGGTAACGACATTTTTACAAAATGTGACGAAAATCAAAAAAAAATTCGTTTTATTGCTTTTTTCTTACTATGGTTGCAACAAGCGAAAAAAATTGTTAATTTATTGCCAAAACAACAAACAAACAAAGAGGTGTATAATGGAAAACATTGTTGTAAAAATGGACATCCGTGGCTTCATCCGATTCTCGGAAGATGTCGCCAAGGCAATCAAGCTCGACAAAATCGCGGAGAAGGCCCCGAACAAGGAAGCCTACGCCGACATCGAAGTCGATCCGATCGGCAAGCGCATTTCGATCTTCCCGACGGCCAAGCTCAAGACCACATCCTTCCGCTTCACTCCGAACAACAAGGGTTACCTGCTCTACTTCAAGGGCGCCCTGAATGCTATCGGTGAAGAAATCGCGACGGGCGCCTACAACCTGACTCAGGAAAACGGCAAGTTCATTTTCACCGGCAAGAAGCCTTCCAAGAAGAAGGGTCCGTGGCAGACTCTCGCCTGCCGCAACTCCGTCGGTCTCCCGATGCTTTCCATCGATTCCCGCGGAACGATCATTTTCGACAAGCGCACCAGTGGCGACAAGACCGGCGTGAACACCGCCGTCAACAAGACCATGGTTGCCGAATACGACACCGCGAAGAAGACCTTCAAGCTGACCTTCAGCAAGGACAAGGGCTTCATCAACGTCCGTACCATCGCAAGCCACGCCAATGCATCCTTCATGGGAACGCTCTCCTCTCACGGCATCGCACTTCCCAAGAAGAGCTTCCGTACCGTCTGCACCATCAACGGTAAGGTGATTACGTTCAGCATCGCATCCTTGGTTGCCGAACAGAAAGCCGCCGCAAAGGCCAAGTAAGAAGGGTTAAAAAATGTTTGAAGTCCTCAGCGTTTTTTATCCAACCCACTATAATTTTGCTGCGCTCAGCATCCTCCTGGTTATTGTCCTCATCTGGTTGCTGACCAAAAAAAATTACCGGTGGAGCATTATTATTCTCGTCATCTTGGTGGCGTTCAACATCGCCATCTACAAGAGGACGGAAGGTAAGACATGGACTATCAGCTTTGACGCCGAGCAACAGGAAAGTTCCGACATGCTGGAAGGGGCAAAGACTTACACCTTCTCCGCACACAAGAACTGGACTATTACCGACGAAAAAGGAAAAACCTATCACTGGTGCTGGGTTGAAGACTGGTGGGCTGAGTTCTCAAGCATGGACCTCGTTGCCGCAATATGGGGAGAAAACAAAAGCAAGAAGATGATGAAGGCATCTGAGCAACGTTTCAACGAGGAACCGCAAAACTAGCCTTTCAATCAATATCCTTCAAAGAAAGTTCACCGTTCTCCAGCTGGAGTACGGTGAATTTTTTTATCCACTCGCCCGGGGAAGCGACGAGGCCGTTTTCCTGTTTCCAAATGCCAGCCATATGGTGATGCCCGTGGACGCAAATGTCGCAAGCCTTTTCGCGAAGGATGCGGTTGCCCCATTCCAGGTACTCGTCAAGCGGGATGACCTTGTTTTCCCCGGCTTTGCGGCTGTTGCGGCCGACAAAACGGGCAAGGGCCATTCCCCAGTCGGGATGGAACATCCCAAAGAGGCGCCGATTCACGCGGCAATCCAAAATTCTACGGTACAGTCTATATTTCCAATCCGACTTGACGACTCCGTCGCCATGAGCGACATATATGCGCTTCCCCTGGATTTCCAGGACGGCGTTGTCATGGACATGCGCCCCGACCGATTTTTCAAAAAAGTCGCCAAGGGCGAAATCGTGATTGCCGCGGAACAAATGGACGGACACTCCCGACTCGACAAGTTCGGCTAGCGCACGAATCAGGGACAAATGATTTTTTGACACGTAGTCGCGGTACTCGAACCAGAATTCGAACAAGTCTCCGACAACCACTACGTGACTTGCAGTCCCTTTCCAAGAACGCAAAAGTTCCACAAGCCTTTCCTCTCTACGGGGAAGGCTCCCGGGAGGATCTATGCCCAGGTGCGCGTCCGAAATGAAATACGCAACTTTATCCATTGGGCATAATGTAACAAGATGTGCGCAACAAGTTCGCCCCAAAAAATAAAATACTACCTTTTAAGACATGATTTTAACGGAGACAACCCAAGGCATCCCCAGGCGGGCCATCGCGATTTCAGCAATCGTGATTTGCCTTTGCGCCCTAAGCGCCTGCTCCGTAAACCTCGCAAAGGCCGGAGGCGACACCTTAACGGGCGACAGGCCCGAACACGCCTTCTACAACGAAATCGCCCTTTACTTCGACGGCAAAGCCCAGACGCTCTCCGCCGAGCTGCAGAAGGCCTATTCGTCGGCGGTAAGCGAGCGTGCGTTCCCCTCCGACAGGTGTCACGGCACCGCAAGCATCCTTGCAACGGTAGCGCCTTCCGACACGGCAGAAGGCAGCGCCTGGTATGTCGGCGCCGCATTTGTCCCCCTCTGGCCAGCACTTCCCGTAAACGAAGACTGGACGTTCACATTCTCCACGCAAATCTACTGCAACGGAACGCTTGTCCAGAGCCTCGAATTCATCGAGAGCGAGCACGTCGAAGCCTTCTGGTACGGGGCGCTGCGCAGCGACCTGGTGAACGACGCTGCGGCAGAAATGCACCGCAAGCTCATAGAGCGGCTGGCGTTCGAATTCCACGAGCAACGCCAAACCGACTTGAACAGCGCAAGCGACTACTAGGCATTTACTATCTTTTCAGCCATGCCGCACACCTTATACATCGTAGCGACCCCGATCGGGAACATGGAAGACATCACCTACCGCGCCGTGCGCATCCTGAAAGAGGTGCCCCTGGTTCTCGCGGAAGACACGCGCCATTCCCGGATCCTCTTCGACGCCTACGGGATAACCACGCCCATGGAGCCCTACCACGACTTCAACAAGGAGAAGGTCACCCCGAAGTACGTGGAGTACCTGGAAAACGAGGGCGACATCGCTCTCGTGAGCGATGCCGGCACGCCGGGGATTGCCGATCCGGCATTCAACCTGGTCCGCGAATGCGTGCGCAAGGGAATCGAAGTCCGGGCAATCCCCGGCTGCTGCGCCATGGTCGCCGCCCTCGTTTCTAGCGGCATGCCCACGGACCACTTCACCTTCCAGTATTTCTCCCCGAAAAAGAGCGCCCAGCGCATCCACCTGCTGGAAAAACTCAAGGGCGAAGAGGCCACGCAAATCTTTTACGCCAGTCCCCACAACGTCGACAAGTTCGTGGAGGAAATCGGCCAGGTCTACGGCGACGTCAAGATAGCCCTGATGCGCGAACTCACCAAGAAATTCGAGGAGCACCTCATCGGGACCCCGGCCGAGATTACCGCCCACTTCAAGGCACATCCGCCCAAAGGCGAATTCGTACTGGTATTCAACCCTCAAGACAAGTCGGGACTCTGAATCCCCTGCAAAGCATCATGCAGAAGATCATAGAAGCGCTCAAGCCCATACCGAAGCTTTACTGGATTTACGCAGTCGCCGTCCTGATTGCAGAAGCGGCCATCTTCGTCACCCGCCCGGACGAGCCGGGCCTGTACACGCAAAACCTCCAGTTCGTGCCCGTCGCCATTGCCGCCGCATTCTTCATCCTGCGCCCCATCCGCAAGAACTTCAGGCTTTCGTTCTACACCTACACGGTTCTCGCATTCCTCTTTTTGGCAGCCGACTACCTAAGCCAAAGCCACGCAGGGCTTGTCCAGATTTCGGTGACGTTCCTGCCGGCATTCCTGTTCTGGATGCTGCTGTTCGTCCGCTGGAACTACTATAAGATTCGCGAGAAAGAGTCCAGGCAGGCGCTGGCGCTGTCCCTTATCGCCTGGGGATTCTACGCGCTCGCCTTCCCGCCCCTGCCGCTCGGGCCTGCAGCCCTTGTCTTGCTCGTTCCCTGGTTCATCGTCCTCAACCGCAACAACCGCGGCACCATCATGTTCGCCACGTTCTGGTCCGGGATGCTGTTCAACACCATCAACTACTACTGGATCTACAACGTCATGCATGTCGAGACCGCTCCGTCCGGGCTCATCCTGTTCGGTCTCGTGCTGCTCATCGCCTTCTTCAGCGTACACAACGTCCTCGCCGCATTCGTCTATACCCTGGCCCGGTCCATCAAGATCAAGGGCAGGCCCTGGCTGCTCGTGCTGTTCCCGCTGTTTTACGCCGGCCTCGAGATGACGCGCACCCGCGGGGACTTCAGTTTCCCGTGGAGCCACCTCGGCTACGCCTTCGGCAACCACCTCGAACTCCTGCAGGCGCTCTCCGCCATAGGCATTTTCGGATACACAATTACAATCATCGCGTCGAACATGATCGTCGAGAAGGCCATCCGCCGCGACGGGATCAAGAAAAAATGGCCCGTCCTGGTTCCCGCATTCATACTGGCCGCGTTCGCCATCCACGGGAGCATCGTCCTTTCGAGGGCCGACGCCCAGCCGTTCCATATAGAGGAAGGCGACAGGGCTCCGAACATCGCGCTCATCCAGCCGAGCATTGCGCAAGGGGCCAAGTGGAGCAAGCCAAGATTCGATTCCATCGTCGACAAGACCCTCGGAATGGCCTACGACAGCACCACCAACGACGTCGACATCATCCTGATGGCAGAGACCGCCGTCCCGGACCACATCCGGCGCCAGCCCAGGGTCATCCACCGCCTGCAAAAGCTCGCAGACGACAGGGACGCATACGTCCTGGTCGGGGCGTTGGACCACAAGAGAGTAAAGGATCCCGACAGTCCCCGCCGTTACGAAATCTACAACGCATCGTTCATGTTCTCGCCCGACGGCCAGTACGGAGGGCAGCGCTACATCAAGAAGCACCTGGTCCCCTTTAGCGAAAGGATTCCCTTCGACGACATCTTCCCCATCCTGAACTACGTCGACTTCGGCGAAGGCGACTTCGTCCCCGGAACCGAGACCCCGGTCTACCCACTCTTCCTCTGGACGCCGTACATCTGCTACGACGCCATATTCGGCGACCTCGTCCGCGAGGCAGCCCGCCAGGGTTCCCGCCTGATGGTGAACATCACGAACGACGGCTGGTTCGGCAGGAGCACCGCGCCGGGCAACCACCTGAACCTGGTCCGCTACCGCGCCATCGAGACCGCCATGCCGGTAGCGCGCATCGCGAACAGCGGCATCAGCGCATTCATCGACCAGTACGGGCATTTCAGCCACAATACGAACTTATTCGAGACAACCGTGGTCCAGCGCAAGATGCCGTTGAAAACGAGGCACACCCTCTACGAACGCATCGGGGACAGCGTCGAGACGGCGCTGCTGTGGTTCTTCCTGATTTACCTGGTAGTCTGTTCCGCCACCTGCATCTGGCAAAAGAAAAAGCTACAGAAGCAGTAACGGGGGCCAGTGTCCGGCCTTCGGGCGTTCCTTGAAAGAGGCGCCGGGCAGCAAGCTCTTCAGTTTCAAAGTCTGTGCGGGCAGCACGCAGGCATCCTGGCGTCCATAGACAACCTGGACATTGCGGCCTTCCCCGACCGGTTCCACGACGCGGGTCTCGGCAAGGTAGTTCAACCCTTTGGAAAGCAGTTCCTTGTTCACCTTCTTGGCGGACGCCATCCAGTCATCCTGCCAGTCGCCGAACTCGTTTTCGAACACCTCGGCGAAAGTATTCAGCGACGGCTCCGGATTCGTAAGGCACTGCTTGGCCATGAAGCGCAAGTTCTGCTGCGTCCATTCCCCGCTCTCGTCACAGAAATCGGCAAAGGGCGACAGCAATATCCAGTCACAACAAGTCTTTCCGGAAAAACCGGGGCTCTTCATCAGCGCAAGCGCCCCGAGTCCCCAGCCCACCACTGTCGTCGCCTTTTCAATTCCGGGAATCCGGCAAACGTCGTCCAGCGCAGAGACCATTGATTCATACGGCACAAAGGTATGGTCGGCCTGGGGGGCGACGTTCATCAAGTCGTCCTCCCAGATAGCCATATCGACGGCCCAATCGGGCAACCAAAACCATACTTCTTTCATGCTACCCATCCATTAACAAATTCAACAGTCTATCAAAAAGATATACTGCATAATCGGCAAAAACGCAATACATATTCAAAAAAAACTTTTTATTCTTGCCCGATTATGGAATTCATCACAAAATAGAATACAAAAATGAGCCTTCAAAAAGTTATTTTTGCACATTTATTCAAAAAAAGTTATAGATTTTTAAAGAATTTGGGTATTCGGGTCATTATTCCAACTTGGAAAAATTTGGAGTTTTCTTTTTTATTACGAGTTTGTTATGGTGCAGCAGCTACTAAAGACGGCAGCAATATTTTTGCTAGCGTGCAATGCCATGGTCGCCACGGCATTGGCTGCGAACGTGCCATCCCCGACAAAGGACGGGATCCTCTACGACGAAGACAGGCTGCTCAGCGCGCAGGAAACTGAGTTCCTGAGAGCGCTCGTCACCGAGGTCTACCTCAAGACCGACGTCAAGATAGCCACGGTCCTGATGGACAACTCGCATACGCCCGAAACCTATGCGTACGCCAAGGAGGTCGCGAACAAGTGGATGCTCGAAGGCACGGGGACCAAGGGAATTCTCGTATACGTATCCATGAAGGAGCGCAGCAAGCACGTCATCGCGAGCGACGGATTCAAGACAAAGTATCCGAACATCGACTTCAAGAAAATCGAGCAGGAAGCCCTCATGCCCGATTTCCGCGTAGAACGCTACGGTCGAGGCATCATCAATTTCATCTGGCAGATTTCCAAGGAAATCATCTCCGCCGACGGACAGTCCATTTCGGTGAATCCCGACGCCATTCTCGCCAAGGAACCGTTCCCATGGCAGAACTACATTTTTATCGGCATCGTATTTGCCGCCCTAGTCGCAGCATTCTTCTACATGCATCCCAGAAAAAAGAAACTGCACGCCATCGCGCAAGGCAACTTTGACGGGAAATTCGGCAGTTACGAAAACTTCAACGGCGGTTTCAAGAGCAGGTAAGGGGGAACACTATGCAAAAGATTCTGAACTTGCAGGAACTCAAAGCCTCGGAATGGCCCACGCTACTCGAGGCTGCGCTCAGCAGCAACCTGGTATCCGCATTCCTGCATGGCGACTGTCTCATGGAAGGGTTTTCCCCGTTGCAGAACCCGTGGAACATCAGCTTCATTCTCCGTTCCAATTCGGCCGAAAGCCTCAAGCCGTTGCAAGACCTGGCGGAACGCGCACAACGCCGCAACATCTCCTTCGGATACACCTTCACCGCAAACGAAATTATCACGCTGTGGCATGCGTTCCCGCTGGAATTCCTGCACATCGCCTACAGGAACGAAGTTATCGCGGGAGCGGTCCCGATTGCGCAGGGGGCGGTCCCCCGCAACGAATTGCAGAAAGAATGCCTGGCGGAACTCCGCGGGTTCCTCATCCAGATGCGACACCAGATGATGGCGCCGAAATTCAATTTCAGCCAGACCGCCAAGATATGGGAGAGAAAACTCCTCCCCATCCTGTACGGGATCTATTTCCTGTTGACGGACAGCTACCCGGAAAGCGCGGACCAGGTGTACATGTACCTGCAGACGATTCCCAACGGGGCGGCCATCTCCTCGAACGACCTCTCGAACCAGGAAGAATACCTGAATTCGTTGGAAATTCTCGCCAACAGCCTCGTAAAATAAGAAACAGCCCCGCGTTGTGCGGGGCTGAAAAATTCCATCACTTTATCTCCGTGACTTGAACGGACTGCTGGAGCGGCTGCCGCTGCGTCCGCTGTCGTAACTGCGGTCATCCCTCGAATTGTGCTCGTACTGGCGCGGGGCGGGAGCCGGAGATTGCCTCGGAGCAGGCGCAGGCGTAGCCCTCGGTGCCGGAGCGGAAGCGGGGGCCGGAGCGGTCCTCGGCGCCGGAGCAGGGGCAGTCCTGTAGCCGGCCTGGTTATCGGAAGTCGTCCGGTACAATGCCGGTGCCGGAGCCGGGGCCGACGAGCGCGTCGCCGGGGCAGGCGCCACGGAACGCTGGACCGGGGCGGGAGCCGCCGAACGGGCCGACGGAGGCGGGGCCGCATGCCTGGCTGCCGGAGCGGGGCCTTCCCGGTGAGCCGGGGCCAATCTCGGAGCGGGCGCATGGCGCGGCGGAGGTGCGCTATGCGGCGGAGGATTGAAACGGCGCGGAGGCGGCCTGTAACGGTGCGGATGGTGCGGAATCGGGCGGTGCGGATACCAGCGGTAGTTGCGCACGTAAATCACACGCGGGCCCCAGTCGAACCAGCAGGAACCCCATCCCCATTCGCCATACCATGTACCAAGCCACACGCCACTACTGTACCGCACGTAAGTCGTATAGCCATCGGAACGGACGTAGTAGACGACACGGGGATTGTACACCGGCACGTAGACATATTCGGTCCGGGTCGGCTGGACGATAATCGTCGTATCCACGGTCACCGTCACCTGCTCATTCGTCTTCAGGTGTCCATAATCGTAGGCCTTGTGACGCAGGCGCTGCACGGCGTCGAGGACAGCTTCCTTTTGGGCGGAAACGGCGTCCCCCAGCTGGTCGGTCCAGGTCGGGTACTTGGCCATCATGTCGAGGACCGTCGGGAACGGGATCAGCGCCTGGACGCTCGGGTCGTAGGCCAGGTTGGCATCCTCGATGGACTTGGCCAGGGTTTCGCCTTTCTCGTTCTTGTGGGACTGGGCAAAGGCGTTCGCGGCGGGAATCTGGTCACCGAAGGTCGACGCGGTGAGCACGTGAATCAGCAAAGGGTCAGGGTAAAGGGCGATTGTCGATACAAGCGTATCCAGTTCGGCAGGCGTATAGTTGGCCTGGCCAAAGGCAAACCCCGACAACAGCAAAAACAGGGGGAGCGCCTTCCGGATCCACCGGGCAATAAAACTCGACTTCAGGGTGTTTTCAATCATGGAAACCTCCTTTACCATAAAATACATCAATTAGATGCCCCTGACCACCATCCGGTTTCAAAAAATCCCTTTTTTTGCAAAAAAAAGCCAACTGCGTAGAAATTACAACAACACTTTACAACACGTAAATTGGAATTAACAAAGCGTTTTATACTATAACATATAGATTTATGCTAAAGAGTTGGAGGCAACATATGAATATGTTGGTTAGAGTTATGGCGCCAGTCGCCTTAGTCGTGGGGTTAGGGTTTTCTCAGACCTATGACCTCCCTATCCTTTTCGTTAACACCCAGAACAACAAATGTTTGGACATGAATGTTACCGAAAAGATACCCGCCACCATGAGAGTGTTGGACGGGGCAACAAACAACGTAGCCGATAGTGCCAAAGGCACCCTGTACAACATCGGCATCAAGGTGAGAGGCCAGTCCTCCGCCACGTTCCCCAAGCCGGGCTACACCATCGAAATCCGCGACGATAAAGGCGAAAGCAAGGACGTGAGCATGTTCGGGCTCCCGCCTTCCGACGACTGGATTTTACACGGGCCCTATGTCGACAAGAGCTTGATAAGGAATGCGCTCGCCCACTGGATGTTCAGGCAGGCAGGCCGTTACAGCCCGCGTACCAAGCATTTCGACCTGTACATCAACGGCCAATACCGCGGCGTGTACGCACTTGTCGAAAAAATCAAGCGCGGCAAGTACCGCGTAAAAGTGAGCAAGCTTAAAGAAACCGACCTCGCCGGCGACAGCCTGACCGGCGGCTACATCTGGGCATTCGACAAGACGGGAACCAACACGGGTGGCGCAGGCAACAACAACCAGGGCGGTATCGATGCCGAAGGGTTCAAGACGAACGGTGGCGTGAACGTCATCATGCATTACCCCAAGAAAGACAAGGACCCCCAGAAGAACAAGCTCCAGAAGCAGCAGGAAGAATACCTGAAGAAATACCTGAACGATCTTGAAGGCCTGTTCAGCAACGGCAAGAACGGTAGCGGATACGAGAAGTACGTGGACCTCGGCTCTGCAGTGGACTACGTGTTGCATCAGGAAGCCGTCAACAACGCAGACTCCTACTGGTGCAGTTTCTTCCTGTTCAAGCCCAAGGATAGCAAGGGCGGCAAGGTGACCCTCGGTCCTCCGTGGGACTTCAACCTCGCCATGAGCAACGGCACCCAGCCCGAAAACGGCGGCGGCCAACAAGGCGGCCAAGGCGGCATGTGGGGCGGCATGGGCGGCATGGGCGGTATGTTCAGCTCCGGCACCACCGGCTGGCAGATCGAAAGCAGCAGCAAGTTCGGTGGCGGCGGTATGGGCATGGGCTTTACCGGCCCCGCCTGGCTCAACAAGCTGTGGACTAGCGACGCGACGTACAAGGCCGAAGTGAAGAGGCGCTGGGCGGAACTCCGCAGCGGCGTGTGGCACGACAAGACCTTGGACAAGTATCTTGACTCCATGAAAACTTACCTGACCAAGGCAGCCGAAAGAAACTTCAAGCGTTGGCCGAACCTCGGAAAGGCGAGCGGCACCTATGATGCAGACCCGGAACCGATGAAGGAATGCAACAGCAGTGGCGGCCAGAGCAGCCAAGGCGGTGGTGGCTGGGGCGGTGGCTTCGGCATGGGCGGCGGCATGGGAATGGCCATGGGCGGCTACAATGCGACCACCTGGGACGGCGAATTCGAACACGTCCGCAAGAAAATGAAAGAAAGAATGAAATGGATGGACGACCAGCTCGGATTTACGGAACCGGCCAACCCGACCGTGACGGATCCCCTTATCGCCGAAATCCACAACCCCGACTGGCAGCATGCCAATAATGACGGCGACGACGACAATTTCGACGACAACGATTCCATTCCGGAAAAGCCGCAATTTGCAGGAGACCACAGCAGATTGGCTCCGGGTAACTTCTTTGCCGTGAACGGCGACCATATTGACGTTCAGACGACTATCGGTGGAACATTCGCCCTTCTCGACCTGAACGGAACCGTATTGTTCAAGACCAAAATCAAGACGGGCCTCACGACCCTGAAGATTCCGGCCAAGGCCCAAAACAAGGCCTGGATTGCCACCCTCAACGGCAAGATGATGAACAGGTAAACAATCTTTAATCTTGTAATCGAAAAGGCTCCCCTCCTGGGGGGCCTTTTTCGTCAAAAAACGTTAAAATCCGGCGATTTTCGGCAAAATTGACAAATGTCACACTGACAACGCTAAAACTATACAATTAATGAAAAACATGCTTGAAACCCGGCAAATCGGATAAATTATAGGTTGGTGATTGGCTAAGGAGCAATCTATGTTTACCAAGTCCAAAATTTTCTTCTACACACTTATCTCGGCCATGGCCGTACCTCTGTTCGCACAGACCATCGATCTGCCTGCGATTTTCATTGACACCAAGCAGAAATGCCTCGACAAGAACGTCACCGAAAAGATTCCCGCCACCATGAAGGTGCTGGACGGGGCGACAAACAACATTGCCGACAGTGCCAAGGGGACGTTCTACGAAATCGGCATCAAGGTGAGAGGGCAGTCCTCCGCCCTGTTCCCCAAGCCCGGCTACAGCGTCGAAGTACGCGATTCCACCGGCGAAGGCATGGACGTGAGCATGTTCGGGCTTCCGCCCGCCGACGACTGGGTGCTGCACGGCCCCTATGTAGACAAGAGCATGTTGCGCAACGCGCTCGCCTACTGGCTCTTTAGGCAGGCAGGCCGTTACGCCCCGCGTACCAAGCATTTTGACCTCTACATCAACGGCGTGTACCGCGGCGTGTACGTGATGGTTGAAAAGATCAAGCGCGGCAAGTACCGCGTGAACGTGAGCAAGCTTAAAGAAGACGACATCGCCGGCGACAGCCTGACCGGTGGCTACATTTGGGCATTCGACAAGGTCGGCACCAACACGGGTGGCGGCGGCAGCAACAACCAGGGCGGCATCCAGGCAGAAGGTTTCAACACCTCCGACGGCCTGAACGTCATCTTGCACTACCCCAAGAAAGCGAACATCCAGAAGCAGCAGGAAGAATACCTGAAGAAGTACCTGAACGATCTCGAAGCTCTGTTCCAGAACGGCAAGAACGGTGACGGATACGAAAAATACGTAGATGTCGGCTCCGCCGTGGACTATGTGTTGCATCAGGAAATCACCAACAACGGAGACTCCTACTGGTGCAGCTTCTTCCTGCACAAGCCCAAGAACAAGACCAAGGACGGCGTATATACCGAAGGCAAGGTGACCCTCGGACCGCCGTGGGACTTCAACCTCGCCATGAGCAATGGCGGCATGATGGGCTTCGGCGGCAGCGGTAACAGCTGGCAGATTGAAAGCAAAACCGGCAGCGGCGGCGGCATGGGAGGCTTCGGCTTCGGTGGCGGCGGCATGGGTTCGCTGAAAGCTCCTAACTGGCTCGGCGGCCTGTGGAAAA
>CAMZDZ010000021.1 GCA_947305535.1 uncultured Fibrobacter sp. | reverse complement strand
GACAAGCTCATCTCGCCCGCGTACAAGCCGCTCGCCTATGCGCTCAACTGGATTATCATCCGCGGCACGTACAAGTACCGCGTGGTCATTTTCAACATCAAGAAGATCGACGCGAACATCGTGCGCAAGCTCAAGCTGATTTCGGACGCGCTGAAGGATTCTCCCTTCCACGTGACGGCGGCGCATGCCTACGTGGACACCACCGAATCCGCGTACTACCTGGAAGCGAAGCGCCCGGCAGACGGGCTCAACTTCAAGCAACTCTACGGCCCGCGCGAACTGAGCCTCAACCTCGGGAAATTCAGCCTCAAGTACCCCGTCACGGGTTTCAGCCAGATCAACGAAAGCCAGATCCACAACCTCATCAAGGCGGCAAGCCGCATGCTTTCGCTCACCAAGGAAGACAACTTCCTCGACCTGTACTGCGGTTACGGCCTGTTCAGCTTTGCGCTCGGCGAAGCGGCCAAGTCCGTGCTCGGCGTGGAATGGGAAGGCCTCTCCATCGAAAGCGCGAAAGCGTCGGCCAAGTACCTCAAGAAGAACTACCGCTTTGTCGCCGGAAAGATCGACGAAGACTTTGTCCAAACCAGGCTCCCGCGCCCCATCCCGAACGAACCGGAAAAAATCCTGCTGGACCCGCCGCGCAAGGGATGCGAACCGGGAGTCATCCACGCGCTCGCCATGCGCAAGCCCGTCCGCGTCGCCCACGTATTCTGCGGCACCGACGAGATTCCCGCCTCGCTCAAGGAATGGGAACGCTACGGCTACCGCGTGCGCGAAGTGCAGCCGCTCGACCTGTTCCCCGGCACCCCGCACCTCGAAACCATCGTGATGCTAGAGAAGAAGTAAGCCCTGCCTCGATCAAGTGCAGGTTGCTTTCATTTGGGATTTTTGATTATGACTGTTGCTACTGAAAAACCGGCCCTCTGGACACGCAACTTTACGACTTGCGCTGCGGCGAATTTTTTGTTGTTCTTCAGTTTCTACCAGCTGTTGCCCATCCTCCCGATGTTCATCATCGACAAGTTCCAGACGGACAACGCGACCGCGGGCATCATCATTTCGCTGTACACCATCGGCGCACTGGCCTGTAGGCCCTTCGCCGGGTTCCTAGTCGACACCCTCAGCCGCAAGCCCCTGTACTTTTGGACCTTCTTCGCTTTCACACTTTGCTTTATCGGCTACAAGACTCTCGGACTGATTCCCCTGCTAGCCTTGTTACGCTTTATGCACGGATTGTGCTTCGGCATTTCGACAACGGCGAGCAACACGGTCGCCATCGATGCACTCCCTTCGAGCCGGCGCGGCGAGGGCATCGGCTATTTCGGCATCAGCGTGAATCTCGCTTTCGCGACAGGCCCCATGACAGGCATGTTCCTGTACGAGGCTTTCGGCGACAACATCGTTTTCGCGATTTCGATTATCTTGTGCATAATCGGGCTTATTCTGGTGCAGACGCTCAAGGTCGCCCCGAAAGAGAAAAGGCCGCACGCCCCGCTTTCGCTTGACCGGTTCTTCCTCACCCGTGCCATTCCGCAGTTCGTCAATTTCATTTTTGTGGGTTTTGCCTACGGCCCCGTCACGAACTACATCGCCCTCTACGCCAAGGAACTCGGCATCGGCGGTTCCGGATGGTTCTACGCGCTCATCGCGGCAGGGCTCATCATCAACCGCGTCACGACAGGCCGCCTAATCGACAAAGGCTACCTCATCCACCTCGTGGGAACGGGCATGACATTGAATATCGTCGCCTACTTCATGCTCGCTTTCTGCCATACGCCAGTCACGTTCTTCGCTTCGGCATTCCTCATCGGCACAAGCCTCGGGCTCATTTTCCCCGGCTACCAGACAATGTGCGTGAACCTCGCCCGCCACGACCAGCGCGGCACGGCCAACAGCACATACCTAAGCGGCTGGGATATCGGCATCGGCATCGGGATTCTTGCGGGTGGTTCAATGGCGGAACACTTCGGCATGCACCAGCAAGTATTTTTCACCTGCGGAGTGGCTCTCGTTATCGCCGACATTCTGTACTTCACGTGGACTGCGAGACACTATCTAAGGAATAAATTAGAAGGATAGGAAACTCTGGCTCCTCGCGCCTCGCACCTCGTGCCTCGAACCTGGAACCTAACCACTCGAGCGCTTGTCTTCGTACATCTTCTGGTCGGCAGCGGCGACGCAATCCTTAAAGGATATCAGGCGTCCATCCCAACGGGCGAAACCCATGCTCGCTTCAATCGTGTAAGTCTGTGAACCTTTGCGGTTCCTGATTTCTTCATCCAGGCATTCGCGAATCAGCTTGACCACATCTTCGGGCTTCTTCGTCTGGGCAATCAGCATAAACTCGTCACCCCCGTAACGGCACAGGAATATCGACATTTTCAGGCGGCTGCACGCTTTCTTGAGCGCCTGCGAGACAAGCACAAGGGCCCTGTCGCCCTCGACATGCCCGTAGGTGTCGTTGATCTGCTTGAAGTGATCCACATCCACCATTATCACATAGGAATTTTTCGGGTCGCGTTGCAAGTGCAGGTAACGCCGCAGCTGGTTACGGTTATTGAGCGAGGTCAGCGGATCCGTCGAAATCAGCATGTTTTGCGAGCTCAAGTACACAAACAAGATAATCATGGTGCACCAGAAGCAGAAAATCGGGGTCGTCATCGAGAAGAATATCTGCGCCCCTGCCGCGACAATACAGCCCGGCGTGTAGCTGGCCACAATCAGGTACTTTCTCAGATGCGAACGATTTTCCGACCTAAGCCCGCGTACCATGCATCGGACTGTCACCGTCATGATATACACAAACGGAATGAACGAGAGTATAAAGTAATAGAGGTCGCGTGGTTCCAGGTTCTCGTCAAGCCAGAATCCCGGCATTGTCAAAAACGAGACGAGCAGCACTACCATTTCCACAAATATCGGAATACGCAATTTCGCCTGGAGTTTGCGAATCTGCACACGAGTCATTTCGGGCCGCGTGCTCATTTCTGCATAAATGAAGCAACTGTAAAACAGGATAGCCGCAATAATCGCATTCGAGTAATTGACCGCCAAGACGGTGAACGTGTTTTTCGGAATGACGTTGTCATTCACCAACGCCCACAAAGCATCGCTCACAAAGTAAGCGATATGGCAAAGCACCAGCTTATGGAACAGCATAAACTTCAGCTGGGGAGTCGGGAGCCTGTTGATACTATACAAAAGAAGCATCAGAATGCACGCGCACCCGATACTGACTTCTGCATAAAAAACAAAAACGCTCATAACGAATAAAATACTTTTATTTCTTGAAAAATGTCCACACCCAGGCAAAGTTCCCCCGGCGTTGTGCTTGGGGTCACCTTTTCGAAAAAAAATGCCAATTTGTTTGAAAATTTCGGCCTTTTGAAGGCTCCATGATTTGACCTCGCTCACGTTTCGAGGAGGCTCCCAAAGCCTAATTTACTACATTCTCCGGTATGAAACCCTGGAAATTGCTTGATTCGGAATACCTGGTAAACGCCCCGTGGCTCAAGGTCGCCAAAGAAAAGTGCGAACTGCCGAACGGGAAGGTCATCGACGACTTCTACACGCTGTGGCAACCCGACTGGGTGCTGATTTTGGCCCGTACAGCCGAAGGCAAGTGGGTAATGACGGAGCAGTACCGCCATGGCTCCGGAAAAATCGCGCTGGAATTCCCCGCAGGAATTATAGACAAAGGAGAAACTCCCGAGCAGGCCGCGATTCGGGAACTGCAGGAAGAATGCGGGTATGGGGTAGAGGCACGAGGTTCGAGGTTCGAGGCTCAAGAAAAGAGTGGAGTCTTCTATCTTGGGGAGTTTCCGGTGAATCCGGACAGGCATCGCGGCAAGTTCCACGTGGTCTTCATTGACGGAGTCGTCAAGGGCGGAAGCACGCATTTCGACAGCACCGAGGACATCGAGTCCTGCGAAATGGACGATGCCGAACTGCAGAAAAAAATGGCGGACGGCACATTCAACCATCCGCTACAAATCGCCGGTTACTTCAAGTGGAAACTCAGCCATCAAGACTGAGCGGAATCCGCATAGACCGACATTTTGCCACGACCGCCTTCCTTCGAAACGTAAAGCGCCTTGTCCGCAGCCTCGTACAGCTTGTTGAACGTGTTCAGTTCCTGGCTCGAGATTGCGACACCCATCGACAAGCCGACCGGATGCTCGACAGACATCATCGTCGCAGTTATTTTATCAAAAATTTGCTGAGCCCTCATGGTCATGAAGACCTTGTTATGTCCTTTTTCAAAGAATAGCGCCGCGGCGAACTCATCGCCGCCCATTCGGCAGGGCAAGTCGGTTCCACGCAAGGCATGGCGCAACGCTTTCGCGACAGACACCAGCAACTCGTCGCCGGCGTGGTGTCCGAAGGAATCGTTGTATTCCTTGAACTTGTCGAGGTCAAGCATCAGGAACATCGTGCGGTAACCCTTTTCAAGCAGCTTCTGCTCCACGTCGTTGCGGAACGCCGCATGGTTTAGCAAATCCGTCAGCGAATCCCTGCGGAAAGATTCTTCCCAGTGGCGCAACTGCGCATCCGACTTTTCCTTTTCTTTCCTGGCGAAGGCCTTCATCGCAAAGCTGTCGGAACTGTTCGTGATAATAAATTCAGCCCTCTCCGCTTTCGATTCTGCGTCGCGGACCACTGTGCCGTAGCAGTACACATAAACCATCTCGCCGCCCTTGCAGACAATCCTGTGTTCGAAACAGATTTCCTTCCGATTGGCGGTGGTCCCCGTCACAAGGCACAGGAACTCCGTAATGTCCGCCTGGGGAATGAGTTCCTTCAGGCCCATTTTTTGCTGGGCGACCTCATCGCGGCTATACCCTGTCAATTTTTCAAAGTTGTCATCCACCTCGACAATGTTCATTTTCGAATCGACGACATAACGGCTATAGCAAAGTTCATGGACATTCCCAACTTGCGGTTCTTTATCCTTGACTTCGCGCATTGCGAAATCTTCCGATTCCCGCGAAGCCGATCCTGCCCTTTCCCCATTTTTCGAAGGTGCAAAGATTTGGCAGATCGGCAAGAATTCCGAAACAATGAACGGGTCGAACTGAGTCCCTGCGCACCGCATGAGTTCGGTCATCGCATCATCGGCAGACATTCCCTTGCGGTACGGCTTGTCGTGGACCATCGCGTCAAAGGCATCCACCACGCAAATCACGCGCGACAGGAGCGGAATGCTTTCGCGGCTCAGCCCGTCGGGATAACCTTTGCCGTCCCAACGTTCATGGTGGTGACGGATCATATCGGCAATGCTTTCCAGGTCCTTGGAACTCTTGGCGATCTGGAAGCCCCTTTCCACGTGCTTCCGCACAATTTCCCATTCTTCGTCCGTAAGCTTGTCCGGCTTGTTCAGGATTTCCAGCGGAATAGCGATTTTACCGACATCGTGCAAGAGGCACAGCAACGCAAGGTCGCTCTGCTGCCTATCGGTAAGCCCTATCCTGCGCCCCAGCGCTTCGCACATTTTCTGGGTGCGCTGCACTCGCGCCTCCATATCGCTATCGCATTTCTGCAAAGCCTTCACCAGCGAAGCAAGCATTTCCGAATGCACCGTGTCCTTGTCCAGCAACTTTTTTTGCCTGAGCCCGTGACGGGCCGACTCTATGGCCACCATGATATTCGGGATCCATTCTGTCGCCTCCTCAACGGCATACAAGAACTTCACGTCACAGCTGGCGCGAATGTTGTCTATGCAGTCGGTGACCTGCAATGAAGTCATTCCGTAGCTCAAGGCGACCAGTTCCGCCTCCGGTCCCCGCACAAAGTAAGTCCCTTGCGGGAAATGCTCCTTCATGGACTGGGCGAAACCACGCAAGATGCGGTCGCCGGCATTGTGCCCCCGAACACTGTTGATAACGGAAAGATTGTTGATGTCACACACTACGGCCATCATCGGGTACGTGAAGGCGTTCTTGTTGCTGGACGCAAAAAGTTTGAAGCTCTCCCAATCCTGGAAATGCGTCAGATTGTCCGTCTCCAGAACGGCATCCGAAAACACAAACAATGTCCCAAGCACCTTACCGTAACGGTCGCGCATGCGGCGGAAATTGCAGCGCAGCGGAATCGTCACGGATTCCGGCTTCACGTTGCACTGGAACGAAAACACGTCCGTTCCGGTTTCCAGGTCGAACGTGATGTTGCAGGCCTTCACGAACGCCGCCTGGTCCAGGCCTTCGCCGAACTTGACGTGCGAAAACATCTGCAGGGCGCGTTCATTCCGAAGGACCATGCGTCCGCTGTAATCAAAAAGGACAATCGCCTGTTCCACGTTGTCGAAAATGTTCGTCTTGAACGCATTGAGCATTTCGGGAACCGAATACTTGTAGGCGTACCAGAACATGAACAGGACCATGATGCAGTAGGCGATAACGCTGTAATCCACAATCCCGTGATGGAAAACATCCCCGTGGACGTTTACAACAAGGATGACCAAAAGCACGAATGTCGCCATGATGTACTGGCGGCCGAATTGTTTCGGGATGCGCATCGACTGCCGGAAAAGAACGCCCAATATCGAAAGGATCAAGACATAACGGAACACTACATGGCACCAGTACAGAACCGTCACATGGTCAAAATGTCCGTAAGCCGCATTTCCAACGGCAAAGTCAATGGCAATCGGGTAGAATATGTTTACGGAATAGACCAGGGTCTCGAAGCACACGTAGAAAATGGAGACGCGCAAGAAACCGACCTTCCAGGGATCGTCCGAGAACTTCGAAAAGAGCAGGACGAACGACAACAAGCAGACCAGCGCGACATCCTCGCCAATCAAGTAGAGAGAAACCCCTATCGAAAGTAAAATCCCGGAAGACACCCACATGGCAAAGAAATAACTGAGCGCGGCGACACAGCAGGCAAGTCCCGACACCCCGAGGCTCCGGGCCATCGCAGTATTCCTCTTAAAGCACGACACGACCACCGCCACAGTCAAGGCGACGAGGACGCATATCAGGCAAAAGGAAACTGTCGATATTACAAACTTCATACAAAACTCATCCAATTTTCTAAATTACCTTTAATATTCCCCCTCGGCACAAAAAAAAATCACTATTTGGCTTTTTTTTGCCAAAAGTGATTGTTTGTGTGGTCAAAAATACGTTTTTTTGGGGACTATTGCCCCAGAGCCATAAAATCGCGGTGAAGTTGTTTGTCACCGTAGCGGTCGTCCGGGTTTTCCAGTTCAGACGCGGTATACCCCGACCCGATGCGCTCCAGCTGAATCGTGCGGGCAGCTCCATCGAAGGAGAAGAAAATCCGGAACGTCCGGTACGCGAGCACCCCGGTCGAAGAAGCCATGTCCACGGAAAGGCGGCGTCGGGTATCGTCGAACGGGCCGTGCGCCAGCTGCACGAGGGCAAAGCTGAACAAGTCGAAAGGCGAGCGCTCCATGATCCAGGCGTTCTGTTCGGCGAACCTGGCGCCCGCCGAAACCTCCCACAAGTCCTTGGCCTGGGCCTCCACCCAGCCGGCACGGGCATCCGGGAACGCATCGGCCATCGGGATGTAAGGCTTTATGTCGAGCACGGGAGTCCCGTTGAGCAGGTCGGCCTCGTCGACATGCAGCACGAGCCCTTCCACGTGCAAAAGCCGCACGCAGCTGAGCCCGATCGGGTTGGGTCGGTAGGGACTGCGGCTCGCAAACGTTCCCACGCGGTCACGCCCCTCGGCAGGGACCGGCGGCCGTGTCGTCGGTCTCCAGCCCTCGTTCTCGTGGAACTGGAATATGACCCACAGCCGCTCGAACCCCTCGAGGTCGCGGAGCGCCGTCTCGAAGTTCTTGCCGCAGGCAAGCTCGATACGCCCGGGATGCCCCGCAAACAGGCGCCCCTGCCTCGGGGCGTCGTACTTGTAGACGGCATCGCCGTAGAAAAAGCCAATCGGTTCAACTATCATATTCCGCCCTAAAAGAAACGGCGCCCCAAAGGACGCCATTCCATTAAATCCGTTTCAGGAAATTAGTTGCACTGGCCAGCAGCACCGAACTTCATGATGCTGAAGGAGCCCGAGCCACCGTCTTCACCGTCCGTAGTACCAGCAAACTTGAACTTGAGGGAGACAAGCGCCTTTTCCGGGTTGGCAACAGTGGTTTCAGCCCAATCCGGCTGAGCAAACTCGCTCCAGGCAAAGTCGGCTGTCGTTGCAGCAGTGGCTGCCGGGAGGGTCACGAAGGGGTTGGCATAGCCAATCGTCTTGTCCTTAGAGCCAAGGCCCATTTCGAGAATGATATCGATATCAGACTTGTAGGTCACGCAGACGCCCCTGGAAGAAGTAGCATCGGCAGCCTCGGTCGCACTCTTGGAGTAGTTGAAGCCAAGACCGACGTACGGCTTGTACGGGTTGGTACCAACGAGCAGGGTGAATTCACCGCAGACGCCGTGGCATTCCTTGATAAGGTCGGAAAAGCCGTCGGCACCAGTCACATCGACAGCCCAGGTGAAGGAGGACTCGCCCTTGTCGCCAGAGTCGGTGTAGCTGTACCAGTAACCACCGGTTTTGTTTCCGGTCGGGACCTGGATATCATCGGCAGTGCCGTCCCACAGAGCGAGGTGCCACGTGCCGTCGCCAGCTTCCTCAGCAGGAGCGGACGAAGCCGGAGCCGGGGTAGAAGAAGTCGGAGCCGGGGTAGAAGAAGCCGGAGCGACCGAGCTGCTGGAAACATTCACAGGGGCAATCACGGAAGAAGAAGACAAAGCCGGAAGAGCGTCCGAGGAAGAAGACTGAAGAAGGCCGGCATACGGATCAATGCTGGAAGAAGACAGCGCAGCTGCCACGCAAATTCCATCACCATTGGGAGTAACAGTGTAGGACATGTTATTAGCCTGGCAGAATTCCGGAGTAATGCTGCTCACCGGAGTTGCAGGAGAGCTACCTTCATCGTCAGAGCAAGCAGCAAGCATGAACAGGGAACTTGTCGCCAGCAAACCAATAAGTTTTTTCATAAGAACCTCTAAAGTGTTTTTTAAATGATGTGTAAATATATAAATAATTGCAAAAAAGACACCCCTAAGGGTGTCCTTTTTACAAATGTTTATCTTAATTTGGGCAAATTACAGGCATTCGCCAGGAGCGCCGACCTTCATGATATTGAAGGAGCCAGAGCCGCCATCCTCACCGTCTTCCGTACCGGCAAACTTGAACTTGAGGGAGACAAGCGTCTTTTCCGGGTTGGCAACAGTGGTTTCAGCCCAATCCGGCTGCTCAAATTCACTCCAGGAGAAGTCAATCGTCTTTGCCGCAGCGGCCGCCGGGAGGGTCACGAAGGGGTTGGCATAGCCAATCGTCTTGTCCTTGGAGCCAAGGCCCATTTCGAGAATGATGGCGATGTCAGACTTGTAGGTCACGCAGATGCCTCTGGAAGAAGTAGCATCGGCAGCCTCGGTCGCACTCTTGGAGTAGTTGAAGCCAATACCGACGTACGGCTTGTACGGGTTGGTACCGACGACCAAATCGAACGTACCGCAAAGACCTAGGCATTCCTTGATAACAGGAACAAGGCCATCGGCAGACGTTCCATCGTCAGCAGCATTCCAGGTAAGAGTCGACTTGCCCTTGTCGCCGGAGTCGGTGTAGCTGTACCAGTAGCCACCGGTCTTGTTTCCGGTCGGGACCTGGGGATCACCGGCAGTGCCGTCCCACAGAGAGAGGTGCCACTTGCCGTCGCCTTCATCTTCGGCAGGAGTCGTCGGAGTCGTTGTGGGAGTCGTCTGCTTTACAGAGGAAGAAGACGGCGTAGTTGTAGCCGGCGCCACCGAGCTGCTGCTAACAACCGTAACAGGAGCCACGGAAGAGGAGGAGGCAGCAATCGGAATGATGCCGCCGCCCTGACCGCCGGAAGAGTTCACGCCCTGCTGCCCAAACGGATCGCTCGGACTAGAGATGCCCTGATCGGCGGACGATGTGGGGAAAACGCACTCGGGTGCACCCGTTTGCGAGTTATACTGGAACACGGAGCCCGGCACACTAGTCTGGCAGAATTCCGGAGTAACCTGGTTGTTGTTTCCCTGCTGCCAAGACTGCTGAGGGACAATTGTATTGTCATCATCGCCGGAAGAGCAGGCTGCAAACATGCAAAGGGAGCCGCTCGCCAGCAAACCGATAAGTTTTTTCATAAGAACCTCTAAGAAGAAAGTTTTCTCTCTGATTCGTAAATATATATCATTTTTCCATTTCCGCTTTCAAAAAAAAAAATCAAACGGCGCTAAAGCCAAAAAAATGTGATTTACAGCATGAGAAGAATGTAAAAAAAAGATAATATCACATTTTTTTGCAAGAAGTCCCAAATTACGCCAGAATTGGGAGGAAACCGAATTTTTTTCATGCACGGAACGCAGGGGCCTTAGAGTAAAACGTCCAATATTTTTTAAATTTACGCACGATGAAAGACAAAGCGCGCAAACTCATAGAAAAGTACGAAGAACTGGAATCGGAACTCGGGAATCCCGACGTTTTGGCCGACCAGGCACGTTACAACAAGATTCACAAGCAGTACAAGGGTATCGAAAAGGCCGTGCTCAAGGCCAAGGAATACCTGCAGATGCTTAACGACCAGGAAGAATGGAAAATGGCGCTCGGGGATTCCGATCCCGAAATGGTCGCGATGGCAAAGGCCGAACTCGCGACTATCGAGAAGGCTCTCCCTGAACTTACCGACGAACTGCAGATTCTGATGGTCCCGAAGGACCCGTGGGACTTCCGCAACGCGACCCTCGAAATCCGCGGCGGCACCGGCGGCGACGAATCGGCCCTGTTCGCAGGCGACCTGTTCCGCATGTACCGCGGCTACTGCGACCGCATGGGCTGGAAGATGACCGTGCAAGACGCAAGCGAAGGCACCGTGGGCGGCTACAAGGAAATCCGCGTGTTCATCGAGGGCGACAGCGTGTACGGAACGCTCAAGTTCGAAAGCGGCGTGCACCGCGTGCAGCGCGTGCCCGAAACCGAGACGCAGGGACGCGTGCATACGTCGGCGGCGACCGTCGCCATCCTCCCCGAAGCCGAGGAAGTCGACGTGGAAATCCGCGAGGCCGACATCCACATGGACACCTACCGTTCCTCGGGTGCGGGCGGCCAGTACATCAACAAGACGGACTCCGCCGTGCGACTCACCCATATCCCGACGGGCGTGGTGGTGAGCTGCCAGACCGAGCGTAGCCAGTTGCAGAACAGGCTCCACGCCATGGAAATGCTGCGCTCCAAGATCCTTGATGCGGTCATCGCGAAGAAGGAAAAGGAAGAGGCGGCAAGCCGCAAGGCGCTGGTGGGCACCGGCGACCGCAGCGCGAAAATCCGCACCTACAACTACCCGCAGAACCGCGTGACCGACCACCGCATCGGACTCACCCTGTACAACCTGGACAAGGTAGTGACCGGCGAACTCGACGAAATCATCAACGGGCTCCAGATGGCGAACGCGCAGGAAAAGCTCGGGAAGTTTAACGCTTAGGGGAGATCCCCGCCTTCGCGGGGATGACAAGCCTGTAAGGAAAAGCTTATGCCGCAGATGACAGTGCTCGAAATATTGAACCGTACCAAGGCGTTCTTTGAACGCAAGGGTGTTCCCGACGCGCGCCTGGATGCGGAATACATCATCAGCCACGGCCTTTCGATGAAGAACCGGATGGACCTGTACCTGAACTTCGAGAAGCCCCTGACCGATGCCGAACTCGACACGCTCCGGCCGCTGGTCGCACGCCGCGCGAACCGCGAACCGCTGCAGCACATTATCGGGGACACGAGTTTCCGCGGGCACATTATCAAGTGCGACCCGCGCGCGCTGATCCCGCGCCCCGAGACCGAGTCCATCGTCGACATGGCAATCGAGCGCCTGAAGGGCGTCGACACCCCGTTCATCGTCGAGGTGGGCACGGGAACAGCCGCGATTTCCATCGCCTGCGCGAAGGAAATCGCCGGAGCGAAAGTCCTCGCGACGGACATTTCGGAAGAAGCCCTTTCGCTTGCCCGCGAGAACGCGCAAGCCAACGGGTTCGATACGAGCGCAACCGACTCGGCGACCTTGACGTTTGCGCAGGGCGACCTGCTGGACGCCGTGACGGACACCGCAAAAATTGACTGCATTATCGCGAACCTCCCCTACATCCCCGACGGGGAGAAAGGCAAGCTCCAGCCCGAAGTCGACAAGTACGACCCGGAACTCGCCCTGTTCGGCGGCCCCGACGGACTCACGCTCGTCCGCAAACTGCTCCAGCAGACCGAAGGCAAGCTCTCCGCAGGCGCCCCCGTCCTACTCGAAATCGGTTCGGAACAGGCCGACGTGCTGAAAGCCGAAGCCGAAAGCTACCCCTGGCTCGAATTCGAGGGGATCCACAAGGACTACTGCGGCAACGTCCGCTTCGTAAGCTACAGGGCAAAGTAGCCCAAGAAATTTTGAGGTAACCATGAAAAGCATCCTGAATCCAGTTGTACTCGCACTGACCATTTCCCTTGCCGGCCAAGCAGCCTTTGCGCAAGACACCGTCTTCGTATCGCAGGTCCCGCCCCCGCAGGCTGAACCGCAAACGGAACTCCAGACGGTTCCACAGGAAAATCCGCAACCGGACTATCAGGCAGCCCCCCAGGCGGCAGCCCCTGCGCCCACTTACCAGGCTGCACCGCAGCCGGTCTACCAGGCCGTCCCGCAGCCCGCTCCCCAGTCCGTCTACCAGCCCGTCCCGCAGAACGCCGAACTCACGAACCCGCGCCGCAGCAGTTTTTACCTGAACGGCGGCCTGGGCGTCAATTTCGCGTACTTCTACTACAACCACATCACTCACAACGACTACTACAACCAGCACACCCAAACCAAGTATGACGGATCCGGAATCGGACTTACGGCTGAACTTACGCTGGGCGTCATCATCAAGGAACTCATCGGCATTCACGGCACAATTGAATTCTCGAATATTAACGGGGAGTACGACATCAACTCCGAACAAAAGAACGACGTCGATACCGACATTGACGCCATGATGTTTGCATTCGGCCCCGGCTTAACGGTACTCCCGTTTTCCAGGGCAGGAAATTTTCTAGAAGGCACCTATTTCAGTGCGAAACTTCTGTATGCAATAATCCTTCTGAACATGCCTCAAACGAACCATGTAGACAACTCAAAAGACTCCTTCTTCGGAGTCGGAGCATCTCTCGAAATCGGAAAGGATTGGCACCTTTCCGAAAAGGCTAACGCCGGAGTCGCCCTTAAGTGGGAACTTATCGGTTTCTCGTCAAACGGCGAACTAGACGAGAAAGAACACTACAAGCACCTCATGAACTCCCTGCAGCTGGTCGTCCGCATCAACAGAAGGTAAGCTACATCCCTACCGGACAGCCCAGAGCGCTGAGCACGTAGGTTTCGCTTTCTCCCATGCGGTAAAACGGCAGCAAGGTCTCGTCGTCGACCGCATCGTCGAAGCCACCCAGTTGCAGCTGCTCGCCGATGCGACGTTTAAATGCGGAAAAACCCGTATTCCAGAGGCTGGGTTCGGCACCGGCTACAATTGCGCAACCCGAATTTCCAAAAGGCGTTTCCTTCGTTCTCTTCTTTATCATTTTGTATCTTCCTTTTCCTTATTTTCCTTTTGGGGCTTGTTTTTCACACACAAAAAAGCAAGTGCCCTTCTGAACACTAAATATAAATACGCCAGAATGTCAAAAAATGACAATCTGGCCTTTTTCAAGAAAAAAAATTATTCGATGACTTCGGCCTCGACCTCGGCGTGGCCCGCCTTGTCGAGCCCGAGTTCCTTGCCGGCGGCGGTGCTCAGGTCCAGGATGCGCTTCCCGGCGTAGGGGCCGCGGTCGTTCACGCGCACGACGACACTCTTGCCGTTGCTCTTGCGCGTGACCTTGAGCTTGGTGCCGAACGGGAACGACCTGTGCGCGCAGGTATAGGCGTTCTGGTCGAAGATTTCCCCGCTCGCAGTTTTCTTGCCGTCGAAGCCCTTGCCGTAATAGCTGGCGCTCCCGAAAATCTTTGTCCCTATCGGGGCCTTCTTCTTGGAAGTCGGATGCTTGGAGGAGGAATATCCCCTGTCGTAGCCCGGACGCGCGGCGATGCTCGCACTGCCGGCACAACCCGGGAACACGAATGCAGAAGCCAAGAAGCACACGAGCAGCGTGATACAGGCCAGCCTGCGCGACGCCCCCCTCTCTTTCTGGATTGATTGCTTCTGCATTGCTGCGCCAACCTACTCGAAGTCGTACATGCTGTTATACGTGTTCTCGAGCACTTCGTCTTCCTTGCTCTTGACTTCGGCCTTCTTCTCTTCGGGCTTCTTGCTCAAGGACTCGTAATACTGCCTGGAAAGATCGTCGATATGCTCGATGGAACTCTGGACCCTCCTGCGGAGGCGCTTGATGTCGTCGTCGGTCAGCGAGAGTCGCGTATTCAGGAGCTTTGCGGATTCCTTGCCCCACGGCGTGGAGCCGTGTTCGTTCCGCAGCTGCTTGTAGATTGCCGCGGCGCTGTCCTTGCGTTCGGGATTCAGCGAGAAATATACGGCCTTCATGTACAGCGACTGGATGCCGGCCTGCGTTTTCGGGTATTCCTGGTAGATGCTGTCAAACGCGGTGAATGCGGCCAGATAAGCGGAATCCACCCGCTCCATCTGGTCCATGGGGACCTCCGTCGCCGCGGTCCACAAGCTTTCCGCCTGCAGGTACCGGGCCTTCGCCTTGTCCTCGTCGGTCTGCATCGTGACGCGCATGCCGAGGTTCGTCTGCGCCTGCTTCGCATATTCTGTATTCGGGAACTTCTCGATAATTTCCTTGTAGAGGATTTCCGCCGAATCCGGATCGTGCTTGAACTCGTCGTAGATGAACGCCCTCGCGTAGGTGGCGCGCATGACCTTCAGGGAGTCCTTGTCGCCCTCGATGACGCTGTTCAGGCGCTTCACGGCACTGTCCACCTCGGACAGCTTGAACAGGAACAGTTCCGCGATCTGGAACTCGGTATTGAAGAAGTTCTTCACGTTCGGGATGGAGTCCTTCTTGAGGTCGTCGTCGTTCTGCTGGCGCATCGCGATAAGGCGCTTCAGGGCTTCACGACGTTCGCGACTCTTGCGGGCCCATTCCGAAGCGGAATAGGCGACAAAGCTGCTATCGTAGAACAGCATCGCATGCTGGTAGTCCAGCGTAATGTTCTGCTCGTAGTCGCCCAGCGCAAAATAGCTCCTCGCGGAATGGACGGTACGGTTGTATTCGGAGTTCACCTTGTTCAGCACGACCATCGCGTCGGGATAGCGCTTGGCGAGCAGCATGATTTCGCCCAGGCGAACAAGGTACTCGGGACGCTTTTTCTCGTATTCGTCGTTCTTGTACAGTTGCTTGTATTCGTCCGCGGCGGCCAGGTATTCCTGCTTGTTGACCAGGCACTCCGCCGCCTGCTCGGCAGCGGTCTGCTTTTCACGCACGTTCAGGTTCTCGATTTCCTTGGCACGGTAATGTTCGCGGGACTTGTCCCAGTTTTCCTTGCCGAAATAAAGTCCGGCCAAGCGGAAATGCGCCTTGCCCCGCATGAAGGGGGTTCCCGCCGTGTCGGCGAGCAACGCCTCGAGCGCGTCGATGGCCTGGTCCGGCGACTCGGACTGTTCGTCCAACAGCGACATCAGGTTCAGGCCCTGGAAATAGTAAGGATGTTTCTTGGAGGCAACGACCGGTTCCAGCGCGAAACGGCTCAGGTTATACTCGCGCGTGCGGTAAAGGCAGTAGGCCCTCTGGTACTCGACGGCGCGCATGGAATCGTAGTCGGCAAAGTAGCGCTCGTACTCGTCGTACTTGACGATGGCCTTGTCGAACTCGCCCTTGTGCCGGAAGGATTCACCGATAAGGAACACGGCTTCGGCGGTGCGCTTCTTGTTATTCGGGAAACGTTCGAGTACGCGGGAACCCTTCTCGATAATCTTGTCGTACCTGAGGCGTTCGTCGTTGCCGGGCTTGGAGGCCGTCTCGTCCGGGACGCTGTCCAGACGGGCCGTGCGCAGCTCGGTCGCCTCGTCGTAAAGGCGTTCCGCATTGAACATGTGGTTCAGGTATGCGCAGCAGGTACAGCCCTCGAACAGGAGGACAACAAAAGCCAGCGCTATGTAGCGGAACAAAAGCATGAGCGTAAAGATACAAAAAAGTGAGGGAAAGGGAGTAGGAAGAATTTAGTAGGAAGTAGGAAGTGGTTAGTAAACAGTGGTTAGGAGATGCGAGGCGAGAGATGGGGGCTGTGAGCGGTGAGCGATGAGAAAGGAAGGCTTCTCGAGCCTCGAACCTGGAGCCCCGAGCCTAATACGCGTTCAGATACTTGACGTAGTCGCAGAGCTTGATGCCCGGCGGGAGGGCGCTCTTGTCGAAGCGGACCATGCGGACTTCCGCAGGCTTGCCGATAAAGCGGGCCAGGATTTCGAAGTTGTCCTGAGTTTCCCACACGGCGGCATCCATGACGACTCCATCGCCGCAGTCCGTCTCGCCCGTGCTGTTGCCGATACCCGAGATGCGGGAGTTCTGCTTGAGCAGGCGGGTGTAGACTTCGGGAGCAACGCCCAGATGGTTCGACGCCGACGAGGAATCGTACACCACCACGTGCACCTCGCGGAACTGCTTCTTGGAATCGAACACGACCGTGTACTTGTGCATGTAGGGCGCGATATAGAAAGACTCCTGCCAAACGTTATCCGCAACAGGGCGGAAGTTGGAGATGGAATACTTCTTGAAGAACTCGCGCGGAGTGACTCCATAACGAACAAGGTAATGGCCAAGCATCGTGGAGAAGTCGTGCGTCGTCGCGGGTTCCATCGACTGGCGGAGGCTATCGACCGCGCGGTTCAAGTCGTTGGCGAGCCCCGTATTGTTCGTCTCGACCACGATCGGCTTCTTGACCTTGGTTTCCTGGATGCGCTGGGCGATGTCGGGATACTCCGGATCGCGGGCCATGATTTCTTGGAACTGGTTGCGGGCCAAGTCGAAATCGCGACCGTTAAGGTAGGCCAGGCCAAGTGCCTCGCGCAGCGGCAGGTTTTCAGGATAACGTTCCACCAGCGGTTCCAGAATCTCGCAGGCAACCTTCGCCCTGTCGCGGGGAGTCAGGCGCGTCCCCGATCCGGCTGCGGGGGACGGTTTCTCGCCGATGGTGGCCACGGCCATGCGTGCCGGGTTGAAATCCGGACGGATGGCCAGGATACGCTGGTAAATCTTTTCTGCGGAATCGAAGTGGCCCTTGTATTCTTCGAGATAACCTCTCAGCAGAAGCAGGCGCACGTTCACCGGGTACTGCGAGAGCGCGTAGTCCACAAGCGAGGCGCAGCTGTCCAGGATGCCCTGGGAATGGTACATGTCGGCAAGCAGCTCGAAAGCTTCCGGCGACTTCCCGAACGAAAGGCTCACCGCGGCATGGGCCTCGGCAAAGGCCTCGCCCACGCGGGAATGTTCATCGAGCAGCCGGGCATACCAGAGGCGGGCCTCGTAAAGCGCCGGGGCCTTGTCGCAGGCGATGCGGGCCAGTTCCAGCGCCGCATTGGAATTCCCGACCATGTAGGCCTTGCGGCTATCCACGTAGGCGGCGACACCCGAACCGGGGTAGCTCCCCTGGATTTTGCCGACCAGCAGGTTCATGCGGTTTTCCTGGGCTTCCGTGAGGCTGTCCATTTTAAACAACGTATTCACTTCGCCCCACACCGCCGACATGCAGTCGGGGAAAAGCATCACGATGGCCTCGTAAATATCGTAGGCGGCGTCCAGGGAACCCGAACGGGACAGTTCCGTCGCCCGCCTAAGTTCGGCCTGGGTCTGCGCCGGGAGCGAAGACACGCCCTTCTGGAAATCCGGGGTATCGCCCACCATCACGGACGAACCGGCCGGGAGCCCGAAGGGGATTCCCTCGACATTGACCTTGGACGGGCCATAGACGTCTAAAAAGTAATAGCCAACAAACGCGATTGCCGCGCCGACGCATAGAACCAAAAATAGGTAGGCAGCCTTTCGGGCAGATGCCGACTGACTAGACATTAAAGCTCCAGGAAGTCCACGAGTTTTTCTTTATGCTCTTTGCTCTTCTGCAATTTGCGGAGGGTCTTGTTCTTGATTTGCCGCACGCGTTCGCGGCTGAGTTTCAGGTCTTCGCCGATATCCTTGAGGGTCGTATCCTCAATAGTATCGAGGCCGTAGAACATGCGGAGGATTTCCTCTTCGCGCTGCGGGAGCGACGACAGGGTCTCTTGGATGAGCTTGCGGCGTTCGTCACGCTCGAGGTCCTCGTCCTGGTTGCCGTCGGAGCCGAGCACGTCCATGAGGGTGCTCACGGAATCCGCGCTGCTGGAACCGCCACCGGCATCGTCGCCGATCGGGGCGTCCAGCGAAATGTCGACGATCTTTTCCATGACCTCGACAATATCCCTTTCGTAAGGGGCAAATTCTTCCATCGCGATGGTCTTTTCGTAGTCACCGCCGTTCTGCATCAAGGCGCGCTTGAAGCGGTTTACGAGGGCAAGCTTGTTCGGCGGAATGCGGACCGCGCCCACCTGTTCGAACAACGCCTTCTGGATGGACTGGCGGATCCACCACACGGCATAGCTGATGAACTTGACATCCTTGTCCATGTCAAAACGCTTGGCTGCCTTGAACAGGCCGAGGTTGCCTTCGTTGATCAAATCCAGGAGGGAAAGGCCACGGCCCTGATACTTGCGAGCAACGCTGACCACAAACCGCAGATTGCCGCGGATAAGGCGCTGCAACGCGGACTTGCGGATCTCTTCCGTCTCACCATTCTTGATGATCTTCAACAACGCCGATTCCTCCTGCGGAGTCAGCGTAGGATACCTATTCAAGTCCCGGAAGTATAGCGCTTCGTTAAAATCACTCATAGACACACACCTATCAATCCCTCAGGAAAAAAACCATCGGTCAAACAAATATGGTTTTTTACTCCCGTTTCGTCAAATTATACAGTTTGTCGTAAGGGTAAATTCCCGAATTGTGACCGTCACCGAAAGACAATCCCGCAGCATACCGACCGATGGATTGAACCTTTGTAAGTTTTATGTCCGCAGGAATTGTGGAATCGTCCAAAAGTTTCTCACCCGTGTGCTCGTCGACGCAAAGCGCGCAAGGACACGCGAGGCGAAGTTCGCGAACACTGCATGCACCGCGAGTACCGTCGTTCCATTCGAAACCGAGTTTCCCGTCTTTCGTCCTGAAAACCTTCTTGGGCTGAATCATACATCCTCCACCGGGAGCTGTTCAAACTCGTAGTTGAAGTTCTTGAGCACGCCGTCGCCTTCGGCGGCAAACATCGAAAGCGTACGCACCGTGGCATCGGCCGCCTGCATGAACGCCTTCGCCGACTCGGAGTTCGGGTAGCGGAGCACTGCAGGGGTCCCTTCGTCACCGCAGCCCGCCACCGCGGGTTCCAGCGGCACCTTCGCAATCAGCGGGACGCCCCAGCTCTTCGCGATGCGCTCTCCGCCACCTTCGCGGAAAATGTTGTGGTGCTTGCCGCACTGGTCGCAAATGAAGTAGCTCATGTTCTCGACGACGCCCACCACGGGTACGCCCACGGAATCGAACATCGCGAGCCCCTTGCGGCAGTCGGCGAGCGCCACTTCCTGGGGGGTCGTCACCACGACGGCTCCGGCCATCGGGCAGTTCTGCGTGAGCGTGAGCTGGATGTCACCCGTTCCCGGGGGGAAGTCCACCAGCAGGTAGTCGAGCTTGCCCCACCGCACATGGTGGATAAAGTGCTGTATCATCTGCGAGACCATCGGGCCGCGCCAGATGGTCGCCTTGTCGGAGTCGGCGAACATGCACATGCTGACGATGCTGATGCCGCCCTTCGCCTCGACAGGCGCTATCGTGTTGTCGTCGAAAACCTCGGGAGCCTTGTCGATGCCGAACATGAGCCCCATGCTCGGGCCGTAGATGTCGGCGTCGAGGATACCCACGCGGGCACCCGACAGGCTGAGCGCCATGGCGAGGTTCGCCGTCACAGTCGACTTGCCGACGCCGCCCTTTCCGCTCGCTACCGCGACCACGTGGGCGACATCGCCGATGTAGGAGACCTTCGGTGCCTGCGCCGCCGAGGCGTTGTCGCCCACCCGGCCCTGCGCCGTGAACGTCACCTGCACCTCGCTTGCACCGAGACTCTTCACGATCGCGATGCACTGGTCCTTGAACTGGTCGCGGATGGGGCATGCAGGTGTCGTGAGGCGCAAGTCGAAACTCACCTTGTCACCGTCAATCTTCAGGTTCTGGACAAAACCCAGCTCCACGATATTCTTGTGGAGGTCCGGATCCTGGACCGCCCGCAGGGCACTAAGAATATTTTGTTCGTTCAGTTGCATAGTAGAGTTAGAGGCTAGAGTTTAAAATCAAGGGGTGGGGCTACATAGAGAACTTTGGCATCCTCAGCAGGTGCGTCATGCACGGGGGCCATTCCTCCTCGTAGTGGCTCACCAGGATAATCGTCGTCGCCGTCGAGAGCAGTTGCAGCAAGTTGAAAATCTTTTCGCGGTAGCCGCCCTGCAGTCCCTGGGTCGGCTCGTCGAGCAGCAGCACCTTGGGCGGGCGGATGGCCGCACGCGCCATGAGCACCACGCGCTTGTCGATAGGCGAGAGACTGCGGTAGCGGGCATGGATATCGGTAAAGCCCAGGTACTCGAGCCATTCCTTCGCCTTCGCCCGTTCTTCCCAGGTGGTGTTCTCCGCCTTGCAGAGATTCCCCGTGAAGCCCGTGCAGAGCACTTCGGAAAGGTCCAGGTCCTCGCGGTACTGGAGCGCGAGTTCCGGCGAGAAGAACCCGAGTTTCGCCTTGTGGTCCCAGATGTTGAGACCATGCCCCGGACGTTCTCCTAACAAAGTAATGTCGTTCTTGTAGATTTGCGGATGGTCGGCAGTCAGGAGCCCGAGCAACGTACTCTTGCCGGCACCGTTCTCGCCCATCACCGCCCAGTGTTCGCCCTTGCGAACCGTCCAGTTCAGGTTCTTGAGCACAGTCGTGTCGCCAAACTGCACGTTGACGTTTTTGAGGTCAAACAAAATCTCGGCAGTGGACTGCGAATCAGGTTGGTGAGCCTGCCGAACCACCTGATTTGAATCAACTACAGTTCCCTTCGGCAAGCTCAGGGAACTTCCACGAAGTTCCACGATCTCGTAATCACTCAGTTCCGCCTTCGTGAACTTGGGTTTCGCGGCGGCACTCGGCAAGGCGCCAGCATACTGTGTAAACGTCTTGTCCGCATAGGTGAACGCGGGAATCTCGGGCAGCAGCTCGTCTTCGCGGGCAAGGCGCACGGCCAGTTTCACGCCCGGACGCTTCGACAGGTCCACCACGCTCGACGCCAGATGGCTGCGGAATTCCGGGTCCAGCCCTCCGAACAAGTCATTGAAATAGATCCACTCGGGCTTTTCCATCCACATGCGAGCGAGCAGCACACGGCGCAGTTCGCCGTTCGAAAGGCTCAGGAGCGTACGGTCGAGCACCTCGGCAGAAAGTTCCGCAATCGACAAAGCCTCGTCGATTTTTTCCGGGTCGGTCTCGGGCCACGCCATGTCATCGATATAGCGGTCCGTCTGCAAAAAGAACTTCTTGTTCAGGAGCAGGTTCCTTACAAGCGGAGCCTCCTCGTCGTGCAGGCTGATAAAACGTTGCTGGAAGAACGGGGCCAGCGCATGCTGGATTTTCCGTTGCAGCGCCTCCGACATCGTCGAGACGTTCTTCTGCTGGTTCAAGAAATGTGTGATGACCCTGTCCAGGTCCTCGCCTTCGGTGCTGAAAATCTGCACCTGCGGGAACATCTCTATCAGGGCCTCGAAACGTTTGAATTCCATAGTCCCAAATGTAGAAAAACAGATCCCTTCGGACAATCCGCCCGAATACCACATAAAACACCTTCCCGCAAAGCAGGAAGGTGTTTGTTTTTGGAGGAGTATCTATTTAGAACTTATTGAAGAAATCCCATGTAGTCTCGGGCACCCAGGACTTCTGCTGGCCCGGATCCTTGTGGTCCCAAATGTGCCCACCGCTCTGCGTGCACCAGCGGACAGGGAAGCGATCCTCGACCGTGGTGTAGTCGTAACACTTGTGGGCCGCGTTGCGCTGAGCCTCTTCGGCGCGTTCGTTCTTCGCCTTGCCGCCTTCGGAGTTGAGAGTCAAGATGATATCGCGTGCAGAGCGACCCATCTCGGGAGTGCAAAGGTTATCGTCAAGTCCGAGCACGCCCATCCAGCCGACGCCCTTGTTCTGGCGCTGCGGGAGCCAAATGTTGCGTTCGGCGGTCTCGTACACGGCCACGGCGCGGAGCACGTCCTGGTGGTTCCAGGAAAGTCCGTTGCTGAACATGGAGCCGTAGCTGAAGCCCGTCGAGAACACGCGGCTAGAGTCAATGCAAAAACTGCTTTCGAGCATGGCGAGGAGCTCGTCGAAAAGGATGTAGTCGTCCTGCGCCCACGGGGCCTGGTTTCCGTTGCCTTCGGGAGCGACGAAGATGGCAGTTTCGTCCTTGTCGAGCGGTTTCAGACCATAGTAGCCCTCGTCCTGCACGCCGCCGGCCCAGCCGCCCATGCACTGCATGCCAAAGATCAGCTTGTACGGTTTGTTCTTGTCGTAACTCTTGGGGACATCAATGCGCACGGTACGCGTACCCTTGCTCCACTTGAATTCAAAATGAGGCTTGTCGCCGCGGTACTGGTAGTTGAGATTGGGAGCATCCTTGCCGCAGCCGCTCGAAGGAACCGGATCGTTCTTGAGTCCCCAGCCGTAAGCATACTGCGGGGCGGGCGGCGCAGGCTTTTTCAGGACAAGCGCAAGGTTCGTGTCCAAATTCGTAATGCGGACGGTAAGGGTATCGTAGCCTTCCGCAACCACGCGGAGGCTGTCGTTGTCGCCGACCTTGAGGAGCGCCTTGGCGGAAGTCTTTTCTCCGAAGACCGCGGCAAAGCTGCCGTCAGCCTTGAACCGGAAATTCTGCTGCGCATTGCCGACCCTGACGCGCGCAAAGTAGGTTCCCTTGGCCTGGATGGAAGACTTCATGTCCACCGTCCCCGTGCCGTACAGGGTCTCGTCGAGCAGGCGGTTGCCCACCATGTCGAAGACCTGTACACGGACAGGAACGCCGGAACTTTGCGAAAACGAGAGGACTCCGCCATTCACCGAAAGGAAGCCCACGGAACGCGATGCCGCCAGGCCATCGATTCCGCCAACCTCTCCCGGGGGCAGCGAACCACCCGGATCTTGACCGACACCCGGGACCTGGCCGGAATCGCCCGGAGCCCCGGGAGTAACCGTGCCCGGAGCCCCAGGAACAGCCTCGTCCTGATGCAGAGTAAAGGCACCGGAAACGTCTGTTTCCGCAGAAATGCCTTTACCGAGAAGTGAAACGGAAGCTTTTTCGACGGCCTTGCCGCCTTCATCGCTGACCTTACCCGTAAGGGTGAATGCATTTGCCGTGACCGTGGAAAGGAGAGCAGCAAAGCACAACGACACACCTGTAGATAGTGTATTTTTCATACCAAACAACCTCATATTGCCAATATGAAGTTATATCCGTAATCGAAAAAGCGTCTCGGCCCAACAAAACTTTCTATGGACAATCAGTCCATGCCGAGCATGTTGACTTATTATATGCGGGTTGTTTACAATATGGGTAAAAAGATTTATCTTGTTTGCGTGAATTCCGTTTTGCTAAAATGTGTGCAGGGGGAACGCATCTCCCCCGCCGAGGCGCTCGACCTGCTGAAGAACGCCCCCTGGACCGAAGTCGTTGAAGCCGCCGACTTGGTGCGCAAGCGCATGCACCCCGAAAACAAGGTGGGCTACACGGCGTTCCGCATTGTGAACTACACGAACGTCTGCGAAATCACGTGCAGCTTCTGCAGTTTCTGCAGGCCGGCCCACAGCCCCGAAGCCTACGTGCTCAGCCTCGACGAAATCCGCCATAAGACCATCGAAGCGAAGGCAAAAGGCGCCGACCATATCTTTTTGCAGGGCGGCGTGAACAAGGACATTCCCCTGGGCTACTACACCGACGTGCTCAAGATGCTCACACAGGAGCAAGGCATGAAGGTACGCGGGTTCTCGCCGGTGGAACTCGTGCGCATCGCGGAATTCAACAAGATTACTTTGGACGAACTGCTGGACATCTTCAAGGAGGCTGGTCTCAGTTCCGTACCGGGCGCAGGCGCCGAAATCCTCTCCGACCGCATGCGCCAAATGCTCAGCCCCAGAAAACTCCCCGCGCAGCAGTGGTGCGACACGCTAGCCGCCTGCCACAAGAAGGGGCTCCCCGGCAGCGCGAACATCGTATTCGGCAGCGTCGAAACACCCGAAGAAATCATCGAGCACCTGGATTACGTTCGCAAGACGCAAGACATCGCGCAAGGATTCAAGAGTTTCGTGGTGTGGACATTCCAGCCGCAGACCGACAAGTTCCCCATCCGGCACGTGCGCGGCGACGAGTACCTCAAGTTGCTCGCGCTTTCCCGCCTGTACCTCGACAATGTCCCCCACATCGAAGTATCCCTGCTCGGCATGGGGCTTTCGCTCGGCGAACTCGGGCTGCACAGCGGCGCCGACGACATCAACAGCATCGTGATAGAAGAAAACGTGTTACAGAACCACGGGCTCACGACCATCGAGGCCGCCGAAGAATTTATACGGAACGCAGGATTCACGCCGTACCGGCGTAGTTTAAATTTTGACTAA
>CAMZDZ010000020.1 GCA_947305535.1 uncultured Fibrobacter sp. | reverse complement strand
GTGCATGAAGGAGTCGTCGAAAAGCCCGAAATGGAGCTTCATCAAATCCTTGCTTGCGACGATGGGGGTGTATTCGTCGTCTGCGGCGTCAATCGAAATGCTCCAGGGAGTTTCCTTAAACTGCTTGTCGACATGCTTCAGGAATTCGGTCTGGTAATCCTTGCTTGCAAAATTCGAGTCCGTTATGGTGGTGCCGTAAATGTGGTATTCGGCCCAGTGGCCGAAGCCGACCTGCACGAATGCGATGCGCGGGTCGGTGTCGTATTTCGCGGCGAAGTCGGTGTAGAACTGCTTGTAGAACCACTTGAGTTCATCGAAGTTCCAGTTCGCATAATAGGTGACGCCGTCTCCGTCCACGTCGTTTTTCGATTCGTTGTAGCCGTCCATCTCCTTGATGTATTTCGGGACGGCCGTGGCGCCTACGACTTTTTCGGTGCAGTTGGGGGCGTTTTGGATGGATTCTCCCGGGTACTCGATGCGAAAACGTACGATGGCCTGGTGCCCGCGGCTCTTGATTCCGTCGAGTAATTTTTCGAAACTGCTCCAGTCGTATTCGATCCTGTCTCCGGATTTCCCCTTGACCACGGCGCAGGGCAGGCAATACGAAAATTCCAGCGAGATGGATTTTTGCAAATCTTTCTGGTCGTCAGCCTGGTCGGGCCAGAACACGATGCCTTTCAGGGGCTCGAGCGATTCGATGCTCTTTTCGAGCGCGACGGAGCGGTCTTTCGCGAACGTTGCCGCGGTCAGGGTGGCAAGCGCGATTCCCGAAATAATCCATTTGTTCATCTTTTTCCTCCGAGGTCAAGCAAGATGATCGGCCGTTCTCCACGGACCCTGTGGCCGAGGGCGTCTACCTTTATGGCGTTCTTGGTGCCATTGAAACTGCCTGCGCTGCGGACTTTGCGCGTGTCCCGCGGGCGGAGCGTTTTGATGGCGGTTGTCGGCTCGTCGCGGAGAACCACGGCGATGCTGTCGAGGATCGGGTTCCCCGTGCCTTCGATGTAGTCGTGCGAGACTTCCCACACCATGATGCCTGCGTAGCCGTTGTCCTTGACCCAGCGGCTCTTGACGGCAGAAGAATGCGGGTCTTCGAAGGTCACGTATCCGGTCGAAGATACGCCGTAAGGTTCCACGGAGACGCTGTCGAAAAAGTATTCCCATTCGGGATTCGCGACAATGTCCTTGTACGGGACTTGCTTTGCAGACCCCTTGGTGAAATCGGTGCCGGGGCCTGTCGCTCCTTCGAATTGGAATCCGAACGAGGGAATGCCGAAGACCATCTTGTCGGTGGGGACGCCGCGTTTTTTCCAGTAGTCACGCGTTTCTTCCCACGACCAGGTGGTGTAGCCTTTGTGCGGGTAGAGCGGCGAGTCGAACATGGCCTTGTCATCCCAGTTGCCGGTGATGTCGTAGGTCATGAATCCGAACCAGTCCAGGTTTGCGACGAGGACTTCGGGCGTGAAGAACTTGCCGTAATAGGGCGAGCAGGGAAGTGCGGCGGAAAGCGTCTTGCCTTCGGGAAGCGCTGCACGGAGTTCCGCGAGCAACTTGCTGTAGGCGATGGTGTCCGCTTCGGGCACTGGGTTGTATTCCCATTCCCAGTCCATGTCGAGGCCGTCTAGGTTGTGGTCGGCGACGAACTGCACGAGGTTCGCGACGAATTTGCCGCGGAGTTCATCGTTCGATGCGACGGGTACAAAGTTCTCGCTCTGTCCGCCACCGCCGAGCGAGACGATGACTTTTGTGCCGACGTTGTGGGCGAGGGTGACCATGGAATCGAGTGCGCTCGGGTCGTCAGCGGCATCGCCCTTGAGTGAACCGTCCGTATTCGGCGTAATAAAGCTCCACAGCACGTGCGTCAACTTTTCGTACGGCACCTTGTCTACGGTATAGGCGGGCTTGTGCCATTTTCCCCAGTCGGGGTAATAGCCGATAAACAGCGGTTCTGCCCATGCAGAGTAAACGCCCGCGATGGCAAAAGCCGTTACGGCGAAAAATTTTTTGTAGAAATTCCTGTCAGACATGCCACACTCCTCCTTCATCAATATATGTTTTTTTGCGAAGGGGAGTGCGTAGCGACTATGCTTTATTCCGGTTCTTTCTGACAGTCGTCAATCTTTTTCTGGATATAGGCCTCGTTGGAATCGAGTTTCGCCTGGTAGCGTGGATTGACAATGGTCTCGCCGTCGCAGGTTTGATATTTGGCGACTAGCCCTTCGAATTGGGCCTTGTCTTCATTGAAGGTTATCTTTGAAAAGCAACCGCTCAGGGCAACGCGGGTTGTGTCGTCTAAATCTCTATTCGCTCTGTTGACAATTGAGTCTCTTTGCACGGCAAATTCGTTCCTGATTTCGTATGAGCCGATGAACTCGCCTTTTGTGCAAAGGGGAGACGGAAGCTCTGCGCTGCTGCTGGACTCCGCTTCGCTGCTGCTCGATTCCGGTTCGACACTGCTCGATTCGGGGGCGCTGCTGTTGGAACTTGGAGCGTTGCTTGAACTGCTGGGAAATTTTTCGTTGTATTCTTCGAAGGAATAGAGAAGGTTGTCCTTTACTTTATATGAGTCGCCGTAAAGAGTTCCGACATTTGAACATACATAGACTGGCGTGGACTCGTATCTTTCGCATGACGCTACCCCGTACAGAGCCACGGCTTCGTAGGATATCGTTTCCAGGGTATCTTCAAGATCGTTTAGTTCTTCAAGGGTTTTTGTCGTATTGTTTCTTAGCTGGTCGCGGATCTCTTTGCTGCGTTCTTGGTCTGGAGATGATGGAGAGTAGTATTTCGCACAATAGGAATTAGACATTTCGACGCATGTGACGCTTGTGTCGCGGGCGAGCCGGATGCCCTTGTAACCTTCGCTGGAACTGGACTGTACGGCGTCGCTGGAACTTTCTATGCTGCCGGTTTCGCTGGAATTGGCAACCTCTTCGGATGAGCCTGGTTCTACTGTTTCCGATGAAGTGATTGCTGCGCTCGATTCGGGGGCCTGAACTTGCGGGGCGGTAGTGCTTTCACTGTCGCTGCCGCAACTTGCCCAAAAAAGTGTTGTCGAAGCGATCAAGAATTTTTTCCAATGCTTGCGGATATTCATGGGGCCTCCAAACAAAATATGTTGTTCCTTGTTTTCAAAAATTATCTTTTTTTTGGATTTTTGAACGAAGAAAAGTTTTTTTCTGTGGACAATTTGTATATAACGGCTGCAAAAAAAACGCCGGATTGTTCCGGCGTTGGTAAAATGGCGGATTCCTGGAATCGGGATTAACCGAGCAGTTCTTCCTTGCTGATGGCCTTGAAGTTCGTGGCCTTCAGGGCTTCGATAGCCTTGTCCGTGTCCTGGAAGCGCAGGATCATGATGTTCTGGCCGTTCAGGGTGGAGGGGTAGGCGTACATGTAGTCAATCTGCTGGCTACCGACCGCGGTGGAGAGCAGTTCGGCGAGTCCGCCGATGGCTGCGTTCACGGGGCAGGCGACCACATCGGTGATTGTCGAGCTGAGGCCCGCCTTGGCGAGCACGTCCACTGCTTTTTCCGGATCGCTGACGATAAGGCGGATGAGGCCGAATTCGCCCGAGTCGGCAAGCGTGAGCGAAAGCAGGTTCACGCCGGCGTCGGCGAGGGAACGGCAGACGGCCTGGAGACGGCCCGGACGGTTCGATACGAAAACTGAAACCTGAGGAATTTTCATTTTGTTTTCTCCTTACATCTTCTTACGGTTGTCGATGACGCGCTTGGCCTTGCCTTCGCTACGCGGCAGCGAATCGGGTTCGCAGAGCGTGACGATGACGGAAATGCCGAGAATCTGCTCGATGGAGTGTTTGAACTTCTTGTTCAGCTGTTCCATGTCGCTCATGGAGTCGCTCACCATGTCGCGGGAGACTTCCACCTTGACTTCGAGCGTGTCCATGTTGTTCTTGGTGTCGAGCACGATCTGGTAGTGCGGCAGGGCCTTCTCGGCGCGGAGGAGGGCCGTCTCGATCTGGCTCGGGAACACGTTCACGCCGCGCATGATGATCATGTCGTCGCTGCGGCGGCCGATACGGCGGATGCGGCGGATGGTACGTCCGCACTTGCACTTCGTCTTCTCGATGGTGGTGATGTCGCGGGTACGGTAGCGGATGATGGGCATGGCCTTCTTGCTGAGCGTAGAAAGCACGAGTTCGCCCTCTTCGCCGTCCGGAAGCGGTTCAAGCGTTTCCGGGTCGATGATTTCGGGGTAGAAGTGGTCTTCGAAGATGTGGATGCCGTCGCGGCAGTCACATTCGCAACCCACGCCCGGGCCCACGATTTCGGAAAGGCCGTAGATGTCGTAAGCCTTGATGCCGGTCTTTTCTTCAATATAGTCGCGCATGCCGTCGCTCCAGGGCTCTGCCCCGAAGATGCCGCGCTTGACCTTCAGATCACGGATGTCGATGCCCATCTTCTCGGCAACGTCGATGATGCGGACAAAGTAACTGGGCGTTCCGCCCACCGCGGTGACCCCGAAGTCCTTCATGAGCATCACCTGGCGTTCGGTGTTGCCGCCGCTGATAGGGATGACGGTCGCGCCGAGGGCTTCGAAACCGCCGTGGATGCCGAGGCCGCCGGTGAACAGGCCGTAGCCGTAGAAGTTCTGCACGATGTCGGTGCTGCGGAAGCCGCAGGCAAGCAGGCCGCGCTTCACGACCTGGGCCCACACGTCCATGTCTTCCTTGGTGTAGCCGACCACGATGGGCTTGCCGGTGGTGCCGGAACTGGCGTGCAGGCGCACGACTTCGCTCATGTCGACGGCGAAGAGTCCGTACGGGTAGGTGTCGCGCAAATCCTTCTTCATGGTGAAGGGGAGCTTCGCGATGTCCTTGAGGGTCTTCACGTCGTCGGGCTTGAGGCCCTTCTCGTCCATGCGTTCACGGAAGAGCGGGACCTTCTCGTAGGCGAGCTTTACGGTGGCGCGCATACGCTGCAGCTGCAGGTCGCGCAGTTTTTCTTCGGGCATGAAGTCCAGGGCCATTTCGGGCAGGACCAGGTTTTCTTCGTCATTCCAGGCGGTTGAACGCATAGGGGTTCCTTTAGTTAAAAATTTTGCGCTTATGAATATATAATTATTTCGGAAAGTCAAGAGCGCCAAAAGGAGGTTTTTCTTTTTTTTGCAAAAAGGGCGGCGGGAAGCATTTTACATGGTATGTAATAAGGCGTTCACGGGATGTAGCGTGCTTTTGTAATCCGCGGGGTGGGCTAGGCGGGTTTATTTTTTGTATTTTTGGGCGGTATTTTGGATTTTTTTCTGTATCTATAGGTAGGTTTATTCTGCGCTTACGATTGATTTTTTTGATACTGGCCATTGTGTCCGTGACTAGGGCGCAACTTCTGGAAGTGTCTGATAGTTTTATGGCGGAAAACAAGGTCCGCAAGGTTATGGTGGATGGTACAGAGAACATGGACGAACGTTCCGTGCTGAGCCGTGTTTCCGTCCGCGACGGGCAGACCTATTCCCCTGCAGCGCTTTCCGAAAAAATCCAGTCTTCTGTGACCAACCTTTACAATTCCGGCCTTTTTGACGACGTGACCGCCTGGATTGACTATGTGGACGACGGCACGGACGTGGACGTGATCTTCAAGATCAAGGAACTCCCGGCTCTCGATACGGCCTACTTTGACGGATGCGACGAAGTCGCCGAAGAGGACCTGCGCCTGAAACTGCGCATTATCCCGGGTCAGGTGTACAGCAAGAGCCAGTTGGAACGCGACCGTCAGGCTTTGCTGGATTACTTCCATTCCGAAGGCTACCTGCTGGCCGAAGTGGGCTACCGCGAGACCCCGAAGGGGGAAAACAAGAACGAGGTGACGTTCATTGTCCGCGAAGGCGGCAAGGTGCGCGTGACCCAGTTCGATATCCAGGGCAACGAACATGTGCCCGCCGAAGACATCAAGGAACACATGCTTACGAAGCAGGACCAGTGGTGGGGCGGCGGCGAATTCAAGCAGAACGTTTTCGAAGCGGACCGCGATACGGTGTTGAATGCCATCCGCCACTTTGGCTACCTGGATGCGGAACTGACGGATTACCGTGCCGAGTACCTTCCGGATTCCAGCTGTCTGTTCTACCTCGGACGTATGGTCCCTGTCGGCGACCGTCTGGTGACCCTGTACGACCAGTTGAACGCGGCGCTCGAGGAACCCTCCTCCCCGCTATACAAGATGGCGGGCAAACCGACCATGCAGGTCACGCATTACTACCGCAAGTTCCACAAGAGCACGGAACCCTGGGTTAGCCGTCAGGTGAAGCAGATCAAGGACGAAGAGGAAGCAAACAAAGCCCTGAACGACATTATCCGTTACGAGGTGTCCCGTAAGGAATGGTTGGAAATTACTGCCGACCTTAAGTGGAACAACCCGAAAATTGATTCCCTCCTCGCCATCAAGAAGCGCGGAGTTTACGAAGAAAAGTTGCTCGTCCGCTACCAGATGGAAGACTTGTTCCCGGCTCTGAACAAGTACGACAATATCAAGACCTCGAGCGCCATCATCATCCATATCAACATGATTGAAGGCCGCCGCTACTACATGGGCTCCTTGCACTTTACCGGCAACGAAGTCTTGAACGACAACATTTTGAACTACGCCTATCGCCTGGATAGCGGTGCGGTGTTCGACTACTACGTGTACGAAGCGTCCAAGAAGGCCTTGCTCGATGCCTACCGCGAGGACGGCTACCTGTTCGCCCAGTTTACCGAGGAACGCACCTTCGAAAACGACTCGACGGTCAACCTGACCTACCACATGGTGGAAGGCCTTCCGGCCCAGATCCATAAGGTGCACATCCACGGCAACACGAAGACCAACGAAAAGGTTATCCGCCGCGAAGTCCGCCTGTATCCGGGCGACACGTATCGCCAGTCGGCCCTGGAACGTAGTTTCCGCGAAATCATGCAGCTGAACTTCTTCGACATGGTCACGCCGGACATCAAGGTCGTCGGCGAGCAGGAAGTCGACCTCGACTTTGTCGTGCAGGAAAAGGAAGCCGGTACGGGCCAGTTCAGTCTGGGCGTGTCCTATAGCGAAAGCGACGGCCTCGTGGGTACGGCGAGCGTGTCCATCCCGAACTGCTGTATGGGTAACGGACAGGCCGCGTCCCTGAATCTTGAATACGGTGCCGACAAGAAGAGCGCCGCTATCAACTTCCAGGAACCGTGGTTCATGGATAGGCCGATTACCGTGGGTGGCGGTCTCAGCTACTCTTGGTGGCATATAGATTACGACCCGAATATCACGCGCTATGGCGGCAACGTGTATGTGGGTAAGCGCCTCAAGTGGCCGGACGACTACTTCTACGGGCAGATCGGTTACAGCTGGCTCATGAACAAGCAGGGCCCGAATATCGATGGCAGCTACGTGGTGTACACGGGTGTTGAATCCGCGTTGAACTTCCGCCTGGTGCGCGACGACAAGAACTTGCCGCAGTTCCCGACGGATGGTTCTCGCTATGTCCTGGATATCCAGTGGGCAGATGACGCACTGTTCAGTGACTTCAACTTCGTGAAGACTGAGCTCACGGTCAAGTGGTGGTTCCCGCTGTTCCGCGACAGGCTTGCGATTGCGCTCACGAACGAGTATGGCGTTATCTTCGGTGACCAGCTGCAATACCGTACGCTTTATACGATGGGCGGCGTGCTCGGTTACGAAGGCATGATGCGTGGCTATAGCTCGGGCTCTATCGGCTACCGTCGTCTGGGCCGCAGTTACCAATACGTCGGTGCGGAACTCCAGCTTGGCCTCGTGCCGCAGACGTTCTACCTGTTGCCGTTCTTCTTCGATGCGGGTAACGTGTTCGGCGAACGTTACGACCCGAACACCAAGGTTGCAAAGCCGAGTCGCAGCCCGCTCGAGGAATGGGACCCGACCAGCCTCAAGAAGGATATTGGTTTCGGTTTCCGCGTAGTCGTGCCGATGCTCGGCATTATCGGATTTGACTTTGCATGGCCTCTGGATGTGGGAGAAACCTACACCGGTCTGCAACGTACTAATGTGGGCGACATGGAGTTCAACTTCGTGATCGGTCAGGGATTCTAAAGGAGGCGCATGATGATTCGTCGCTTAATTCTTCTGTTGGTGTTTGCGCTTGCTACGGCGGGCATGGCCGATGACGGCCTCCGCGTGGCTCATGTCGATTCCAAGCTTATCTTCGACGGCTACAAGGGTACGAAAAAGGCCCAGGAAGAGTATGACCGTCAGGTGGCTAAGTGGGAACAGCAGGCTAACCTCCTGCAAAAGGAACTGGCCGCCATCAAGGAAAAGATTGACAAGCAGCTCCTGATGCTTTCGGACGAAAAGCGCCGCGAACTCGAAGCCGACTACAAGAAAAAGGACACGGAACTCAAGAACTTCATCGACCGCGTCTACGGTCGTAACGGCGAACTGATTTCCGAGAACGAAAAAATCAGTGGCCCCATCATCCAGCTGATCCGCAAGGCGGTGAACGAGATTGCCCTGCAGGAAGGCTACGACATGGTCGTGGACCGCGCGACGGGTTCCGTGCTGTTCTGGAAGAAGGAAAACGACCTGACGCAGAAGGTCCTGGATTACTTGAACAACCGCTAGTACTCCGACTGCATGAGTTTATGTAAAATAGGCCGCCCGACGGGGCGGCTTATCTTATATGCGAAAATTTTGAAATGGTAATTATTTGATGCGCGTCCTGGCGTATTCGTACAGCCCGAGCGAGAGCGCGACGGAGGCGTTGTACGAATGGGCTTCGGGCTTCATCGGAATGCGGAGGATGGCGTTGCACTGTTTCTTGACGAACGGAGGCAAACCGACATCTTCGCCGCCAACGGCGAGCACGACCTGGTCGGCGAATTCGAATCCGGCGAGGCTTGTCTCGGTGTCGGCGTCAAGACCCAAAATCTGGTAGCCGGCGAGCTTGAGTTCGCCGATGGCGGCTTCCAGGTTGTTCGGGCGGCAGATGCGCATCTTGTCGAGCGCGCCCGCGCTTGTCCGCGCAACACTTGGGGTGATGCCGCACATGCCCTTTGCCGGCATGAGCAAAATATCCACGCCCAGGGCCAGCGAACTGCGGATGCACGCCCCAAGGTTCCGCGGGTCTTCGATGTTTGTCGCCACGGCGACGAGTTTCTTTTCGCCTTTTTCCTTGGCTTTGAAAAATTCCTCGCGGACGTCTTCCCATTGCAGGAGCGACTTCTCGTTTGTCAGGGCGACCACGCCCTGGTTCGGCCTTGCATAGCTGTCGAGGATCTTGGAGTCCACCTGCTGAACGTGGACATGCGCGCGCTTGGCGAGTTTCTGCAGGTTGTACAGCTTGGGATTGCCGGACTGGTGCATGAACAGCACGCGGTGGACGCGCATGGGGTCCTTGTTGAGCAGCTCTTCCACTTCCTTGATGCCGCCGACGGCTACCTGCGGAGCCGCATCGGCATCGCCGATGGCGGCCACGACGTTGTCTGGCCGCGCGGCGGGCGCGCTTTCGCGGTCCTGGAATCCTCTGCTGAACCGGTTCTCGCCGAACTTGGGCCGGTCACTGCGGCCGAAGCGGCGCATGCGATCGTTGTTGGGTCTGCGCGGATCGCGACGGTTGTCGTCTTCGTTGAAACTCATTTTGGGCTCCGTTCGTTTGTCAGTATTTCTCTCGGCACGGGATGACGACGTTCATCTGGACGTCGGTATCTTTTTGCTCGAGAGGTTCTTTCGAAATCTGTGCGGGCGTCGCTATGCCTGCCTTGTAGGAATGCGGGTGCTTGGCGAGGAACCTGTCGTAGTAGCCCTTGCCGTGCCCGACGCGTCTCCCGTCAAAGTTGAACTTTGTACCGGGGACGAGGAATATCGTGATTTCGCCGTCGAACCTTTCGAGGCCGTCCTTCGGCTCCATGATGCCGAACTTGCCGGGAACCAGGTCCTTGCGCAGGTTGTTGACCTTGTAAAAGTTCATGATGCCTTCGCCTTCGCAGCGCGGCAGCAACAGCCGGCCTTCGCGGGCGAGCTCCTCGATGATGGGCATGATGTTCGGTTCGCCCTTCATGGGGTAGAAGGCGGCGATGTTCCTTGCGTCGTGGTATCCCGGGATATCGTGAATTTCTTGCCAGGGCTCGCCGATGATGACGTCTCCCTTCTTGTCGCGGCGCTTTTTCAGGATAAGGTCGATAATGGGGCTGCTGCCGAAAACGAATATCGCGAGGAACAGTACGAGAATTGAAACGCCCATGTTTAACCCTTGGTTGCGCGAGCCGCGGTCGGGAGCTTGTCTTGCAAAATTTTGTTCCAGATCTGGCGTTGCCACTGCATGAGGTGCGCCTCGTCGTAGCGGTCTGTCCAGGGCATGGTTCCCGGTGCGGCAAGCCAGATGAGCTGAGACTTGTTGGCAAGCATCGACGGGTCGATGTTGAGGCTTTCGGCCATTTCGTCGCGCCACATCTTGAGCGAAAGGAGCAGGTCTGCATTGGGCACCACCGGCGGAGGCGGGGCCTTGGGCAGTTTTGCCGGCCAGTCGCATTCGGGCGTGGCGCATGCGTCGTGGAGCATGGCTATGAAGGAATCGTAGCGGTCTCCCTTGAAATTTCGCGGAAGCTTAGGCAACTTTTTTTCGTCGAAATCGGGGAATGTCGCCTGGACGTGCCGCACGATGGCGAGCATCAGTTCGGCGGGCATCACCTTGTACGGCGGGCGGTCCATCTCCTCGGCTTGCTTTTCTCGCCATTCCCATACGTGCTTGAGGATGTTCAATGCGCAGGGATTGTAGATGCTGGAACCGGTGATGCGCCAGGGGTCCTTTTTCGGCGGAGCCGGGTGCCTGGAATGTTCGATGAGCGCGTTGCATTGCTCGGTAAGCCAGCCCATTCGGTTCGCTGCCTGGAGCTTTTCGACCAAAATGGCGCAAAGTTCGTGGAGGTAGAACGTGTCGTGGATGGCGTACTCGCACATCTCGAGCGGGAGCGGGCGCGTGGTCCAGTCGGCGCGCTGGTTTTCTTTCTTGAGCTCGTCGCCGAAGTATTCGCGGACGAGGTCGGCAAGGCCGAGGCGCGGTTCGCCGAGCAGCTTTGCCGCAAGCATGGTGTCGAAAATGTTTTTCGGGCTGAACTGGTAGGTCTGCCACAGGAGTCGCAGGTCGTAGTCCGCGCCGTGGAAAATGAGCGTCTGCATGGCGCGCGCCTTGAAAAGGGGCGCAAGGTCCAGGCCGCAGAGCGGGTCCACGATGTAGTGGTTGTCGCCGATGGTAATCTGGATGAGGCAAAGACGCGCCGTATAGTGGTACATGGAATCCGCTTCGGTATCTACGGCGGCCATCTCGTACAGGTCGAGATCCTGGAGAAGCCTGCCGAGGGATTCTTCGTTGTCGACCAAGATGTATTTTTCGTTTTGCAACATTACCTGTGAAATGTAACTAAATTACGAAAACAAAAAGAAAAGGCATCGAGAAAAATTCGCACTAGACAATATGCCGCCGTGTCGGGCTGTTCGAAAAACGGTATGCGGGTTAACCCTTGATGACGTTGTAGAATTCCAGGAACTGGGCGGGGGAGAGTTCTTCGGCGCGGACGGTGGTGGGGTAGTCCAGGAGCTCGATGGCTTCCTGGATTTTTTTCTTGTCGTAGGCGCGGCCGAAGGAATTCGCAAGGGTCTTGCGCTTTTGCGTGAACGCGGCGCGGACGAAGTCGAAGTAGCCCTCGGGGGCGTCAAGCGGGTTTGCCTTGGGCGTGAGGAGCATCGTGGCGCTGTCGACGTTGGGGCGCGGCGTAAAGTGCTCGGGCCCGATTTTTCTTAGAATCTGCGTGTCGGCGTAGGCGGAGACGAGGACGGACAGGCTGCCGTAATTGCTGCTGCACGGCGAGGCGCAGATGCGCTCTGCGACTTCGAGCTGGACCATGCCCATGAACCCCTTGGTGAGGTGCAGGCGCGGCATGAGCCCGGCGATGATGGCCGTGGACACGTTGTAGGGGAGGTTCCCGGTGACCCAGGGCTTTTCGTGCGTGTCGAGGAAGGCCTGCAGGTCGAACTTCAGGAAGTCTATGTTCTCGATGCGGAAGTTGTCGCGGCCCTGGAATTTTTGGAGCAAAAATTCGACGCACTGCTCGTCGATTTCGACGGCAGTGAGTTCCACGGCGCGGTCCAGCAGGTGCTCCGTGAGCGCGCCGTGGCCAGGGCCGATTTCCAGCACGGCCTCGCCCGCTTCAGCAGGCAGGTCCCCCGCAATCAGTTTCGCGGTGGGAACATCCAGAAAGTTCTGTCCAAATTTGCGGCGTCGGGCTCGATCCATGGAACGGAAAAATAGAAATTTTCTAATTTTGCGCCCATGAAGAAAATTTCCCTTACGGGCATCAAGCCCACCGGCACGCCGCATTTAGGCAACTACCTGGGCGCCATCCGCCCCGCACTTGAACTTTCGAAGACCTACGACACGGTCTACTTCATTGCAGACTACCACGCGCTCACCACCGTGCAGAACGGTGCCGAGATGCGCGCGAACATCTACAAGATCGCCGCTACATGGCTCGCCCTCGGCCTGAACCCCGAAGAAGGCCTGTTCTACAAGCAGAGCGACATTCCCGAGATTTTCGAACTCAGCTGGGCTCTCAGCTGCTTTACGCCGAAGGGCTTCATGAACCGTGCGCACGCCTACAAGGACAAGGTCGCGAAGAACGAAGCCGCCGGCGAGGACCCGGACGCCAACGTGAACATGGGCCTCTACTGCTACCCCTGCCTGATGGACGCCGACATCCTCATGTTCAGCGCCGACATCGTGCCCGTGGGCAAGGACCAGAAGCAGCACGTGGAATTCGCCCGCGACATCGCCATCAAGTTCAACAAGCACTTTGGCGAAGACGTGTTCACGATTCCGGAACCCGTGTTCCAGGAAACGACCGGCATCATCCCGGGCCTTGACGGCCGCAAGATGAGCAAGTCCTACGACAACGTCATCGACATCTTCCTCGAGAGCAAGGCCTTGAAGAAGAAGATCGGCAAGATTGTCACGAACTCCCAGGGCATCGAGGAACCGAAGGATCCCGATACCTGCAACGTGTTCAAGCTGTACAAGCTGTTCGCCACGCCGGAACAGACCGAGGCGCTCGCCGCCCGCTACCGCGCCGGCGGCATGGGCTGGGGCCACGCGAAGCAGGAACTCCAGAACGTTCTCGAAGAGCACCTGGGCGCCGCCCGCGAAAAGTACTTCTACCTGCTCTCCCACACCGAGGAAATCGACAAGATCCTCGCGTACGGCAAGGAGAAGGCCCGCGTGAAGTCCAAGGCCATGATGGAAAAGGTGCGTAGCCTGCTCGGCACGTACTAGCCGTTGCGCCCTGCCCGGGGCTCTGCCTAGATTTCAAACATGTAACCCGCTCTCCACAGGAGGGTGGGTTTTGTGTGGTCCATAAAGTAGTACAGCGGATAGGAAAGCTGCGTGTAGATTCCGTACAAATGAACCCAGATTTCGGCTGACAGATCGAGAGTTTCCTCGAAGTTGTAAGGCAGCACGTACATGGCGCCGTTTGCATCGTTCAATGCCTTGTGCATCCCGTTAGGGGCTTCGGCATAGGCGTACCCGCCTCCGATTCCAAGGTCGATGTTGAACGGAAGGTCCCTGAAGAATGTCCAGGCAAGCCCGCCGCGGAGCGCGCACCAGTAGTCGTCCGTGCCGTTTTTCCAGCCCATGCCCTGGATGCGCATTATTGCGGACTTGTAGCCCACGCCGATGGTGGCCGAAAGCGGGGTGGGGTCCCCGGCAGATACGCCGAACTGGATCCTTCCTTCTTTTGCCAGCGCATTGTCTGCCCCCCCTGTTGCAAAGCAAAGGGTGGCGCAAAACAGAATGAGGGCAATAATCGGTCGCATGTTGCAAAATTAGTTATTTGCTGGAAAAAAAGGGCGGAATTGTTCGACATCCCTTGTGAGGATGCCAAAAATTCTTATTTTTTTTGACAAGTTACATGGCCCTTTGGGCATATTAAAAAGAGGTAGAAATGAAAAAGTCAATCAAAATGTTGAGCATTGCCGCATTGGCATGCGTCACTTCGGCATTTGCCGAAGGCGGCATGTTTGAAGGCGCTCTTCCTGAAAACTGGACTGCCGACGTTGTCGCTGCCGTGAAGTACACTCGTATGCACTACAGCAACTGGGCAGAAGACGGAACTTCCAGCTACACCTGGCTCGTTACTTACGATGCCGACGTGCAGGGAAAGTGGACCATCGCCAACTGGCGTAATTTGATTGACCTCGACCTCGGACAGACTTGGACTGACGGTCTTGGCAAGCGCAAGTCCGCCGACAAGATTTTCTGGGAATCCATGGTTGACTTCAACATGACCGAAGTCCTGAAGCCGTACGTGGGCCTCCGTTACGAAACCCAGTTCCTGACGGGTTACAAGTATAGCGAAGACGAAAACGGCGACGAAATCAAGACTCCGGTTTCCTGCTTCATGGACCCGGTGTACTTCACCCAGGTTGCCGGTCTTGCCTACATCCCCAACGACAACTTCTCCCAGCGTCTCGGTTTTGCTAACCGTGTGACGGTCTCCCATGGCTACGGCTTCGCCGACGACCCGGATACCGAGGACGAAATCGAAGAAGTCAAGGATGAACCGGGCCTTGAAAGCATTACCGAGTTCAAGTACGCCTTCTCCGACATCATGAGCTTCAAGACTCGCCTCTGGGCCTTCGTGAATTTCAAGGGACGTGACGAAATCGACGGAAAGTGGGAAAACCTCCTCACCATCGCTATCGCCCCGCTTATCGAACTCCAGGTCGGATTCGACATGGTTTACGACAAGGACCTCGACAAGGATACCCAGTACAAGGACATGATCCTGTTCGGCCTGACCTGGCGCTGGTTCTAATGCGAAGCCCCTTGCGGGCGTAAATTGTTCAAAATGTGAAAATTCCCGGTTCTGCCGGGAATTTTTTTTGCGAGTTCTTTGCGATTATTGCTCGATGGAGAGCAGGTCTTCCTGCCAGGCGTCGCGCTGCTTGCGGAGCGATTCGAGGGACTTGTCGTCGGCGCCGGAGTTGTCGCGGATTTCCATGAGCTTGCGGTACCCTTCGAGCAGCTTTTCTGCCTTGGGATAGGTTTCGCCGAGTTGGAGCAGCTCTTTTTGGATTGCCTCGTCCGAGTAGAGCCGTGCTATGCCTTCGACGGTGCGCAAAATGGCGAGATCGTTGTCCCCGTTTTCCCTGGCGTTCTCGGCTTCGGCAAATTCGAGCGGGCGTATCGCGTCCATCCAGGCGGATTCCTGGGCGTAAAGTTCATTGTCCTCGGCGATGGCGTCCTTTTTTTTGGTGATTTCGAGTTGTTTTCCCAAAAAAGGCCTGTAGCTTTCCATGTCGGCGTCAATCTGCTGCGCCCTGCAAAGCTCCTCGAGGTTGCGTAAGTTCGTTTCGGTAGGATTGTTGAGCAGGCATTCCTTGAGCACCGCCAGCTGGTCCTTGGGCGGAAGGGCCTTGAAACTTTCGGATCTCATGCTGTTTGCTTTGATGCGCAACCAGAAAACGCGCATCAAAATGACGGTTATGGCGATAAAGAAAAAAATGCCCCAATTCATTGGGCGAAATATAGCTAAAACGGCTTTTTTTCTTCCTTCTCCGAGCCTCGTTTTGACGGCTTTGGAGACTTGCTGCTTGTTTTAAATCACCCTATTTTTGCAAACCTCTTTTTTACATAGTTTTTAGCCTTTTTTGGGTGAATTTTGGGGATAAAAGGTATATATTTAGATGGTTGAATGTAAACCTTATCCTCTCTTGGAGAATGGCTCTTATGGAACAGAGAAATTGGCTTGTTGCCGGTCTTTTGGCCGGTACCGCATCGCTGGCGTTCGGTGCGGTGGCGTCTGCTGATTTGGATATTATTATTCGTGACTTTCAGCCGAATCATCCGGACTTTGAGAACTTTTCAGAAGAATACGTGAGCCCGGGCGATTCCCCGTCTCCGTGTAACAGCGGCATGTGCCGTGACAACATCTATAACGGCTCGGTTTGTGCCGGTGCCCGTTGCGATGGCTACGACGATCTGTGGTACAGCTACGAGGCGCTCCACAAGTCCTGCGGAAACGGACGCTCCAAGACCGGTGCCCAGATCGGCCAGGACGGTTATCCGATGGTGCCGAACTCGTTCCTTCCCAGCTACCTTGCGAACATGGTTTCTTCGTCCCAGCCTTTGGAATACGGCCAGTGCACCGAAGATGGTACCTTTAATGGAAGGGCGGTGACAAAACGCGGCTATGCAAAGGTTGCGACCGGTTCCGATGGACAGCCGGCCGTGCGTGGTGCTACCTGTACAGGAGGTACCGTTTGGGAAAACCCGGTTTACTACACTCCTGGCATGGTGATGCCTTACCTGTTCTTCTCGGATGTCGATGGCGACGGCAGCGTGACCGGACAGGACGACATGCTGGATGGCGTGTCTATCTTGAAAATGCAGGACCTCTGCGACAATGCGAATTTCGAACAGTGGTATAGCGACGTTGCCGGCGTGAACAAGCGTACCAACGCGGTGCTCACGATTCCTAGGGAAAGCGACAACAGCAATTTCTACGTGATTGACTACAACTACAACAACGGTGGCTATTTCCCCTTGGACAATGTCAATCCGCAGACGCTGAATTGGGTCGGCCCTGCCGAATGCAAGACGGACAAGTGCGAAACATGGGGTGCGCAGTCCCTGTCCATCTTCTGCCCTCCGTATGACTACCAGTATGCCGCAGACCAGACGGACTTCCTCAAGCAGAATACGAGTGATCTCTGCAAGGGCTGGCTCAATGCGGGCGGTCCCCGTAATCCCAACGCCGCTGTAAAGGCCGTCGAGTCTTCTCCCATCGGCTTGAGCCACTTGCGCAACTACAACTTCACGATGATGGGCTACGCGAAGTTCAAGTACAACGAACTGAACCAGACTCCCAACCACGAAATCTTTGAGTTTACCGGTGACGACGACATGTGGATTTTCGTGGACGGCGTCCTGGCCGTGGACCTTGGCGGTACGCACCTTTCCGCTCCGGGCAAGGTGGACATTGCCGTCCTCGCTGCCAACAACCATGGTTGCCAGCCGGATCCGGGCCTGGTCTCCTTCATGGGCAATCCGCCTCTGATGAACGAAGCGAACTGCGTCCCGGGAACGACGAAGTGGCAGAACAATACCTGGCACCACCTTCACTTCTTCTATGCGGACCGCCAGACCGACGGCTCCAACATGTACATCCGTACGTCTCTTTCCGAAATCGCTCCGACCAAGTATGGCCAGCCCTCCATCATGGACTTCATCATCACGATCGATGGCGATACGACGAAGAACAGCATGTTCCTGAATACCGAACTTGATCCGGGTGTTGTCGCCGGCATGGCCATGGGCGGAATGCCTTCCATCCTGGTTACCCGTAACAAGTACGATGCTTCCGGCAAGATTATCGGCAAGGACACGTTGGGTTACGTCATTACCGCGATCAGTGAACCGGAGAACAGAGGTGCCGATGGTTTCATGTACGAAATCAAGGGTAACCTTATCGATGTGAACGGTCAGCCGGTCTCCACGGGACTTCTTGGCGGCGACGAATTGGCTTTCAACTTCCCGTCGTTGGATCCGACTGCGGAAGGCTACAACTGGAATTCCAAGATGACGTATGGAGGAGCTCCCTTCAGCATCGTTTCCAAGGGCGGCAAGCCTGTTGAAGGATTCCCGGTGGAATGGGGCGTCATTACGCTTAACGTGAAGCCGAAAACGGTTATCGTTCCGCAGGACAATTCCATCGACCGTCCGGATTTCGACGCCCAGTCACAGGAACTTACGGGTCTCGCTGGCAGCAACGGACTTCCGGATGCTGCGACCGGCGAACTTCTGTTGACGGCTCTTCCGGCCGTTACGGGCCAGGATCCGTTGACTTTGAGCGACGAGCAGATTGCTCAGTATACGGCCGCTCCCGCAATTGACGGTAGTAATGCCGGCCTCAGCCCGACGACGACTCCGGTCGCCTACAAGACCACCATGGGCCCGCGTTGCTTTACCGCCGGCAATAACGAAAGCTGTGTGGGCTACGCCTTCACGACGACGCAGCCGTTCAAGGTGAACATTCGCGTGTTCGACCATCTCGGCCATTTCGTGAGCCAGTATAACCAGTCGGTGGGCGCCGAAGAATTTACGGCGGCTCTCAAGAAAACCAACGGAAGTTCTGCAAATACTTCCTGTGGCGAAAGCAAGGTCGTGAATCCGGGAACGCCGCTGTTCCCGAATGGTTCCGGCGCTATGCTCGTTGCCGTGAAAATGTATCCGGTGACCCAGGAAGGCCGCAAGCTCGGTACGGGCCCGTACATCTACCAGATGTCCGTAATCAAGGAAGAATACGAATACTGCTATATGCAGGGCGGTACGACTCCTTCGTACTCCTACATGCGCTACCAGCGCACCTCCGAGACTTACCGTCGCGGCTACCGTCGCTTGAATGCCAAGTAGTGGCGCAAGGTGCTAGACTTTCGGAATCCCGGGCCGTGCCCGGGATTTCTTGTATGGACGGAATGCCGGCGGGCGGTTGGGCCGGGGACTTATAGGGGATCGGCGATGAGCGCGAACGGTTCGGCGCCCGTGATGCGGACGCGTATTTTTTTGCCCGGCGCAAATTCGCCCTGTATGGCGACCGGGTTGTAGGCTTCGTTCCTTGCGATGGTGGTGCCGCTACGGTGCCCCTGCTTTTCGGTGACCACGTCGCCTTCGTAACCTATCCAGCGGGTGTTGTTTTCGCGGGCGATTTCCTGGAACGCCTGGGCCAGCGCGGCGGAGCGGCGGTGCTTTTCTGCGTCACTCACTGTAGAGTCCCGGTTCAGCGCGAATGCGGGTGTGCCGGGGCGCGCGACAAAGCGGGTGATGTTACAGACGGTCGGCCTGGTTTCCTTGAGCAGGTCCAGCGTGGCTCCGAAGTCGTCGTCGGTCTCGCCGGGGAATCCGACAATCATGTCGGTGCTCAGTGTAAAACGTTCGAACCGGGTGTTGAACATCTCTGCCAGCGTGGCGTAGTCGCGCGCGGTGTGGCGGCGGTTCATCGCCTTGAGGATGCGCTCGCTCCCGCTCTGCACGGGAAGGTGGATGAATTTGTACACGCGGTTGTCTGTAAAGCAATCCAGCAGTGCATCTGCGTAGGTGAGCAGGTGGCGCGGGTTGCCCATTCCAAGGCGCAGCTTGTAGTCGCCCGGGACATGGACGAGAATGTTCTGCACGAGTTCGGCGAGGTTCGTCCCCGTATCAAAACCGAAGCATCCGCAGTCCTGCCCGGTCAGCAGTATTTCGGAACAGCCGCAGCTTACCAGGTCGAGGACTTGCCTGGTGATGGATTCCGTGGAGTAGCTGCGTAGCCGGCCCTTGACCAGGTGCGTGCTGCAGAAGGCGCAGGCGTCCATGCAGCCCTGCTCTATGTTGACGATGCCGGAAAAACGGGATGTGCGGAGCGTGTTCTGGGCGAGCGTCGCCCGGTCCGCATCTCTTTTCAAGTCGCGCTCGATCTCCTCGAGTTCCGTGAACTGTACGGTGGGGAGGTAAGCAAGAGCGGCCTCGCGCAAGTCCTTTGTTGCGCAGCCGGTGATGTAGAGGGGAATGTCGGGGAAGGTCTCGTGTGCCCTGCGCAAAAGCTTGAGAGCGCCTGCAATCCCCTTGGCGGTGCATACGTTCAGGTAGATGGCGGCGGGAGTCTCTTCTGTCGGCAGGTCGAACGCGATGCGGAATTTTGCGGCGAGCGCTCTCGCCATTTTTTCCCCGTCACCGAAATTGGCGGCGCATCCCTGGCTGATGATTGCAACGAGGGGCGCCTGCATTTTAGTGCTCGAAGCGCTCCAGCGTAATGCCGGGATAGTAGTGGTTCAATATGTCGAGGTAGTTCTGCCCAGCCTGCGCCCTGGCTCGCACGCCCATCTGGCACATGCCTACGCCGTGGCCGTAGCCCTTGCCTACGAGAATCCAGCTGTTTCCCTTGTGGCTGATGGTGAACAGCGAAGACGGGAGGATTGTCCCCTTCTGCTTGAATAGCCAGCGGACCTTGTCGCCGGTCACCTTGAACGTGCCCTTGTCCGTGGAGACTTGCAGCGTGTAAATTCTGCCGCTGGGGAGCTTTTTCTTGATGGAGATGTCCTTCAGCTTCTTGAACTTCGGGACTTTCGCCTTGGCTTCCTTGCCGTTCTGCTGGAACAGCGAGACCAGTTCCTTGTCGGTGAACTTGCGCTCCCACTTGCCGTAGCTGGATTCGTTGCACCAGGGCTGGCCATTGGGGCGCAAATCGGGAACGCTCTTGAGGTAGGGAAGGTTTTTCTTGTCCCAGGTGACCATCGTTTCCGTCTTGCCGCCGCAAGTGGAATGGTAGTAGGCGATGATAAACTCTCCCTTGTATGCCATCGTCTCGCCAGCGGTGGCCTTGACCGCGGCGTTTGTCAGCGGGGTCGCGCTCTTGTAGCCCATGTACACCTGGTCCTTGGTGTCGGCGTACACGTCGAAGCCCATTGCGTCACGGCTGTTGAAGTGCTTGTATACGTAGGTGCGAGCTGCGACTGCCTGCGCCTTGAGCGCTTCGAAACGGCTGCTGTCCAACTTGCCGATTTCGTAGGGGACGACTCCGCGGATGTAGTCCTCGACATCGACAACGTTGATTGCGGTGACCTTGCTCTTTGCGGCCTTGACGATAAAGTAGCCCGGATAGCAGGACGATTTCAACTGCTTTTCCGTGGGCGCGATGTTCAGGCATTTTTTGTTGTCGTCCGTGTAGAATTCGCGTTGGCCGACGGTTTCCTTGGTCCCGTTGCTTTCGATTTCCAGTTGGTTGCCGACGGCGGTGATGGCGACGGTCTGGTTTCCCTGCTTGACAAACAACTTTTTCTCGTCTACGAAAACGCCGACGCGCACGGGGCGGTCCAGGTTGTCCGGAAATTTCCTGACCTTGATCTTGGGCGGGGTGTCGCCGAACTTGTCGGGCTCGCTTTCGCTGGCAGGTTCCGCTGTCGCGGCCGGGACTTGCGCGGGTTCCTCGGCCTCGGTCTGTTCGGAGACGGGCGGCTCGGGTTCCGGAGCTTCCATCGCATCGTTTTGCGGACCGGCGTAGTTGTCTTCCTGCACTGGCGCTGCTTCGGGCGCTTCTGCGCCCGGGGCGGTTTCGCTCGTGGGCTGTACGCTTGCGGGCTGTTCTGCAGCCGGCGGCGGAAGTTCTGGGAGGTCAAAGCCGTCGTCCATGCCGTCTTGGGCATGGGCCAGTGCCAAAAGGAGTGTCGCGCTGAGTAAGCTTGTTCGGAGTATTCCCATCTAAGTTTGCCGTCCCGGCTATCGCTTGTTCTTCTTGAGCTTTTCCTGGGTTTCCTTCGCCATCTTGCGTAGCTTGGACTGGTTCAGCGTACGGTCGGATGTCGAAATCTTGTCTACAAAAAGGTCTCCGTTCAGGTGGTCGCATTCGTGCTGGATGCAGCGGGCGAACAGGCCTTCGCAGTTTCGGATTTCTTGAGGTTCTCCGTTGATGTCGAAAAAGCGGACCGCGACCTTGTTGGGGCGGACTACGTTGCAGAACAAATCGGGAATGGAAAGGCAACCCTCGTCATAGTCGACCATCTCGGAGTCGGCTTCGGCTTCCCATTCGGGATTGAACATGATGTAGGGCTTCGGCTCCTCCTCGTCGGGGATTGCCGTGTCGATGACGACCAGCCTGATGTTCTTGCCGATTTGGGGCGCCGCGAGCCCACAGCCTGTGGAGTCGTAGAGCGTTTCGAGCATGTCGCGCGCCAGCTGGCGAAGTTCCGGGGTGATTTCCGTAATCGGTTCGGATTTCTTGCGCAGTACGGGGTCGCCGTAGGTTCTGATGGGGAGCAGTGCCATGGGTTGTCTTTTCTTTTAGCTGTTCGTAGGTTCTTATTTCGTTTCGGGCTTTGCTTCGGCGTTCAGGACGCGGAGGATGGCGGACTTGTCGAAGTCAATGAGCGTCGTCGATGCCGTGCGGACGGTGACGGTGCTGGAGCCTTCTTCCATGGTCGTGATGGTGCCGATGATGCCTGCGGCGGTCATGACCTTGTCACCCTTCTTGAGGGCCTTGCGCATGGCGTCCATCTGCTTCATTTCCTTCTGCTTCGGACGGATGAAGAAAAGCCACATCACGACGAAGAGGAGGATCAGCGGGAGGAAACTCATGATGCCACCTTGTGCCTGCTGTTCGGGAGCGGCTTCCTGTGCGAAAGCGGCGATGGAGGTAAGAGTCACGAGAAGGGCGGAAATTTTCATAATAAGCCTTGATTTAAGGTGAATAGTTGTTACCGGGAAAAATATAGAAAAATGAGGCTCGAGGCACGAGGAATCAGCGATGAGCTGTGAGCTATGAGCGGTGAACGATGAGGTTCGAGGCTCGAGGCTCGAGGTTCGAGTCGATGTTGAATTTACGCTGTATATTGCTCATTCCTCAAAGCGACCGAAGGGAGCGGCCTCATACCTCATAGCCACTCCCCCTAGCCCCTAGATCCTATTCCCTAAATCAATTTTTTATCGAGCAACGGGAATACGCGGTTGAGCTCAATCAGGTCCATGACTTTGTCGAAGTCGGCGTAGAAGAACTGGATTTCTTCGATGGGCATGTGGATGTCGTAGGTCGCCGAGGGGAACAGCAGCTTGCGTTCGATGAGCGAACTCATGGTGCGCGTGGTCAGGGTGAACCCGTGCATGGACTTCTTCGCTTCGTCGCAGAGCTGCTTTGTCGTGACCGTGCAGATGCCGCCGGGCCTTGGCGAAGAACTTTCGCGGGCGACCTTCAGGAAGGTGGAAAGGATCATCTGGTCCGTCATGGACAGGATGTTCGGCGATACTTTCTTGTTCAGGGCGCGGTACTTGATGGTCTCGTAGAGTATCGTTACGATTTGCAGGCTGGATGCGTTGATTACGTTGTCCTGAACCTTGAGGATTCCGAGTTCCTGCAGAATTTCGAGCAGCTTTGTCGCGTTCTCGACCGAAGTCCCCGCAAGCGCCTGGAGTTCCTTGAGGAGGGCTTTTACTTCAAGCTTGTTCGTGTTGGATTTCTTGAGGTTCGAGGAAATGATGTACAGGAACGGCGGTAACGACTGGATGAGCCCGTTCTTGCGCTTGTTCTCTTCGGCGATGTGGAACCGCTTGGAGAGGAACTGCAGTATGGAGGTGATCCAGGAAGGCTTCTGCTCCAGTGTGTCGTTAAGCGTCTCCTTGGAAATCACGATGAGTTCGCTGGCTTCTGCGGCGCGCAGCGTGTATTGCCTGGGGGCGCCCTCGAGCAGGCTGAGTTCGTCGATGATGGAACCGGGCCCGAAGTTGATGTAGCGCTCTCCCGAGCTCTGGTCCTGGGTCTCGGCGACGATCATGCCGCTCTTGACGATAAAGAGCGTGTTGGCCTTGTCGCTTTCGAGGCAGACGTATTCTCCGGCAGTCACTATCATTACAGCACCCCCCGGATGTTGGTCTCAAACCGTAGCGCTGTCAGGTAGTAGTTGATCTTGTCGGAATTCACTCGGAACATTCCTGGGGTAGTCTCGGTGCACCAGCCCATTTTCTGAATTCTTATCCAATCGGTCACGTTGATTTCCTTGACGCGTTCGGCAAGGAACGAAAGCCACGACGGACCGTCCATTTCCATGTCGTTGTTTGTCGTGGACAATGTGACGAGCAGTTTTTTCTGCATGATGGAAAGCTTGAACGGCTCCCAGGAACCGGTCTGCTCGATGGACCTCTGGTAGTCGACGAAAAGTTCCAGCAGGAAGGGGTTGGGGACCATGAGCGAAACCTTCGCGCCTTCCTTCTTCAGTTCGATGAACCGGCGGCGGGCGAGAGCCTTGATGTCTTCCTGGATGTCTTTTTCCTTGACCTTGGTGAGCCAGCCGAATTCGCGGATGACGTCGTCCATGAGTACGTCCGTGTATTCCGGGAGGTTGCCGCAGTAGGCGGCCAGGCTCATGAGCGAGTTGGATGTCGCGGGGGCGTAGAGCGAAGCCTTGAGCTTGCGGGTCTTGCGTGAAAGCGTCCTGATGACGGCCAGCAGCCATACCGGCAGCGTCTTGAGCTCGGATTCCATGCAGTCCTCGTTGATCAAGGTTACTACGGAATCCTTGGATGCCTCTATGGTCAGGTGGAAGGGTTCCCGTTCGAGCAGGGATGCCACGCCGACCAGGTCGCCGGGGTGCATCTTGAACACCACCTTGCGGTCTCCGCCCGTGGTGTCTATTGCAGTCAGTTCGCCTTCATCCAGAATGATGATGGAACGTTCGCCGGTTTCGGGGGAATATACAACAAAACCCGCCTTCACGTGGATCCGCGTGGGCGGGATAATTTGCTGTCGGGAATCCCCCGTAACCATCGGGAAATAACCGCCTTCGGAAATCAAGACTGATTACGCCTGACGTTCGTCGATACGGGCAGCCTTGCCGCGGAGGTTGCGCATGTAGTAGATGCGAGCCTGGCGGACCTTACCGGCGCGTTCGAGTTCGATGGAGTCAATGCGGGGAGAGTTGACCGGGAAGATGCGTTCGACGGCAACGGAGCCGGACATCTTGCGGACAGTGAGAGTCTTGCCGATACCAGAATTCTTCTGCTGGATAACGACACCCTTGAACGGCTGGATGCGTTCCTTGGTGCCTTCAATGACCTTGACGTTCACGGTGACGGTGTCGCCGGCGCGGAAATCCGGCATTTCGGACTTCACGTTTTCGTTCTGGATTGCTTCGATATTCAGGGACATAGTGTGTACCTCTTTTTATTTGTCGCCAAATTTAGTATTTATTTTCAATTTTTCAAAGATGTCAGGGCGCCTTTCTTGCGTTCTTTTCAACGATTCCTGGCGTCTCCACTCGGAAATGTTCTTGTGATGGCCCGAAAGCAGCACTTCGGGCACCTTTTTTCCCTCAAATTCCTCGGGTCGGGTGTAGACCGGCCATCCCAGTACGCCCTGGGCGAACGAGTCCGTTTCGCCGCTTTCCTTGTGCCCGAGAGCTCCGTCCACCAGCCGGACAACCGCATCCGTGAGGATCATGGCGGGCAGTTCGCCCCCGCTGACGACGAAATCGCCGATGGATATCTCCATGTCGACCTCGGACTGCCGGATGCGCTCGTCGATTCCCTTGTAGTGCCCGCAGACGAGCACCAGGTGGTTTTCCTTGGAAAGTTCCTGGGCGATCGCGTGGGTGAGGGGGACCCCGTCGGCCGTAAGGTAGATGACCTTGCCGCCGTCCTCCTTGACTCCCGTGCTGCGGATGGCCTTGGCCAGCGGTTCCGGCCGGAGCACCATGCCCGGTTCGCCCCCGTAGGG
>CAMZDZ010000019.1 GCA_947305535.1 uncultured Fibrobacter sp. | reverse complement strand
ACACAATTTTATTTTGTTTTGCAACACCCTGTTTTCTTATGATATAGGAGATCCCAGCCTACGCAGGGATGACAGAGGGGGGGGGCGGGGATGACAAAGGTGTAGAAACAAAGCCCTGTTCAACGACAGGGCTCTTTTACATTATGGAAGCGCTTTTATCGCTACGCTTCCCTTCCGACGACGATTTCGGAAAGAATGCTCTCGTTTTCGGGGATGCCGCACAGCGTCTTTATTTCTTTCTCGAAAAAGAAGTGTTCCGCATGGGAAGCCTTGTTCAGGAGACGCGCGGAAAGGTAGACCGATTCGGCGATGTAGCCCGCGTTCATGTTCAGGTAGCGGTAAGCCCTGTCTCCGAGGATGTTGCAGCACTCGTTCAAGTCGGCGGTCAGGATTATCGCAAACGTCGTGTTCTGCACCTGCTCCGGGGCGGAGTGGCAACGGGCGAACTTCTTGTCGGAGACTTGCGACGACTGCATATAAATCGATTTCTGTATCGGCACGTAGCGGTAAACGCCCGGGTACACGAACATGACGTTGAACGCGACCACCCATATCTTGAGGAGGCCCGCGCCGAACATGTTGATCTGCCCCAGTTCCAGCCAGCGCAATATGCTCGAGAAGTCGTCCAAGTCCAAATTGTGGGGCCTGAACGGACGGATCCGCAGGGACTTCTGCGGAAGCAGTTCCGCTTCCCTGTAATAGTAGTCGTTCGTGAACTTCGCCGGGGTCAGCGGAAATTCGTCGCCCGGCAGCGACTGCGCCTGCAATCGGCACACGCGAATGCAGCGGGACAAATCGTCGATGCACTCGCAGCGGTTCTGGAGCATGAATCGCGAAGCGTAGCGGTTCCCCGCGACGGAGGAGTCCACTGCATAAACCTTTTCGAGGGTCTCGTTCCTGTTGGAATAGGAAAAGCGTCCGGCTCCTTCATCAAGCGAAATGGCGTTCACGTTCAACGTATCCGGGTATACGGCCAATGCCGAAAGGGGAATTTCCGTCGAAGACAACTTGAGTACGTTCGCGATGGTATCGTCGACAAAGCCGCCCAAGACAGTAGTCCTGAAACCGCGACCGTTCGAGAACAGCATCTGGTTCCCGACAACGGCGCCCGCGTCCTTCTCTATCTCGCGGTAGGCGGCCTCCTTGAGCCTCCACACCGTACGGCTCACGGAGCCGGCGTACAAGAAGAGCATGGGAACATTACGGATAAACTCGCTGTCCGTGAAACTTTTCGCGATAGTCTCCATCTCGGCACCCGCACCGATACGGACCAGCTGGTGGCGCGACACGTCGCAATAGAAAACACCGTCGGGCACGCCGTACTTCCGCAGGACAACGTAAATGCCAATGGAATCGAGCCCGTCAAATGTCGCCGCGGGCAAGGGAGGCAACATGTGCCTGGGCATGGCGATGCGCTCGCAACCGGGGTAGCGCTTGTCCGGAACCGGCTCGTTTTCCCAGTGCAGCGAGAGGGGGTCCCCGGACAATCGGGGGGCATACTGGGTCGACTCGTGGTAAGATTCCGTATAAAAACGCATAAGGGCTCGTTTCTAAATTAGCAATTATGACAATTATCACCATTTCGGGGTCTCCAATTTTCTAGATTATCCCTGTATTTTTTTACCAGGACTGAAACGCCCCATGCCCATGAACGAACGTCACAGACATTTTCCAAGCTTTTTCGCTACTAGCCTCCTTTGTGCAATGGCCGCCATCCCGCTGATTCCGGCCAAGGCCCAGGCAATCGGTTTTTACGGGAACCAGAGCGACATCCAGTGGAAAACGGCCGGCACGGAACATTTCCAGTTCATCTACCCGGCGGAATACAGCGAGCACGCCGCCGCCGTCTCGGCCTACGCCGAAGCCGTCTACGACTCGGTCGTCAGCCGCTACCGTATCGACCTGCCCGGCCGGGTAAGCGTCTCGCTGAACAACGCTCTCTACAGCAACGGAAACGCGGTCCCCAGCGAAAACGGGGTCCACCTCTGGCTCACCAACTGGGATTTCAAGGTCCGCAGCAGCCACGGCTGGATTTCCGACGTCGTCACGCACGAATTCAGCCACCTCGTGAGCATCGAAAGCGGAAGCAAGATACTACCGAACATCTACGGTTTCCAGGTGGGCTATTCCGACTACTACAACGAACGCACCACGACGGACTTCCTCTCGCTTTTCCCGTTCACCCTGCAGCCGCTCTGGCTCGCCGAGGGTACGGCCCAGTACGAATCGAGCCGTATGGGCTTTGACGCCTGGGACACGCACCGCGACATGCTGCTCCGCGTCGCCGCGCTGAACGACGACCTGCTCTCGCTGGAATACATGCACAACTTCTCGCCGAACTCGCTCCTCGCGGAACTCGGCCCCTACAACCAGGGTTTCTCCCTGGTGCGCTACATCAGCAAGCACTACGGCGAAACCGCCGTGCCGAAAATCTGGTCGGAAATGGCCCGCTTCCACAGGGTCACGCTTGACGCCGCCATCGAGAAGGTTCTCGGGGTAAGCGAGCAGGAACTCTACGACGCATGGAAAAAGGAAATCACGGAACAGTACCAAGCACAGAAGGATTCCCTCGGCACGCTCGTCGAAGGCACGAAGCTCACGGAGGACGCCTTCTGGCAGGACTTCCCGATTGTCGCGGGCAAGCACATCTACGGCATATCCAACTTCGGCGGGGACTGGTTCGACGGTGGAATTTTCAAGATGCCGCTTGGTGATGAGACGAGAGACACCGCCGAGGTCGTTGACGGCGTGAAGATCGGGGAAGCCACCATCGAAAACGAAAGCACGACCATCGACATCACGGACTACGCGAAGTCCGGCTTCAAGGCGAAGAAGGCATGGTTCGACAAGGGCATTGACGTGTACGAAGACAGCCTGCGCGGTCCCATCCTCGCCTACATCAGCTACCAGAACCGCGACAAAAAGGGCCACGCCCACTTCGACGTCGTCGTCTGCGACACGAACAAGAACCAGGTTTCCGTCACCTACCTTGCCGACGCCGTCTACCCCGCAATCGACAAGCAGGGCACCACGATTGCCTTCGCACGTAGGGAAAACGCCAGCACCCGGTTCGTGCTGAGCAAGGCCCCGTTCCCGAAGGACTTCGACGAATACGTCGCCGACGATCCCGTCGACCTATTCGTCCCCGACGCCAAGTACCGCTACTACAACATCTACAGTCCGAAGTTCAGTCCCGACGGCAAGCGCATCGCCTTCGGCTTCTTCGACGACACTACCCGCGGAATCGCCGTCATCGGAAGCGACGGCAAGGACTTCAAGGTCGTCAGCACTCCCGACTTCGACGAACGTGACGTCGAATGGCTCGACAACGACAAGATCGTCTTCGCAAGCAACAGGAACGGCATCTTCAACCTGTTCGAGAAATCGCTTTCCACCGGCGCCGAGCGCCCCCTCACGAACGTCGTGGGCGGCGCATTCACCCCGGTACGTTCCGGCGACACGCTCTACTTCACCCAGTACGACAAGGACGGCTTCTCGCTGTACCGCATGGACTACAAGAACGCCGCAGCATCCCCCAGCGCGGCCACCAAGGACAGCGTCGTCGTCACGTTCCGCGACAGCGTGATAAAGGTGGCCGACACCACCTGGAGCACCTGCCCCGAAGCCAAGGACTCCACGCAGAAACTCGAAAAGGCCGCCGACTCGGCAGCATGCGTCCCGCAGGCGACCGTCGCCATGCGCGACAGCACCATCAAGATCGAAGTCCGCGACACCATAAAGGTGCAAGTCGCCGCAACCGATTCCACATCGAAGGACGCCCCCATCGTCTTGCACGGGAGCCTGCCCAAGCGCATCCAGAAGCCGCTCGAACTCGAGAACCGAGAATTTGCAGGCGCCGAGAAGCCCTACAGGCCTCTGCCTATCCAGCCGCTGTTCGTCCCGATGCTCATGTTCAGCGAGAACGCCCCCGACCTGACCGTGTTCGGCGAAGGCGAACTCAAGACGAAGGCCGGCCTTGCCGTAATCCTCTCCGACCCGCTCAAGAAGAACACCGTCCAGCTCGGCCTGCTGCTTGAACTGGGCAACGGCTACGACTACATCAACAGCGACGGCATCAACCCGCGCCAGGAAAAGGAATTCTTCGCCTCGTGGCAGAACACGAGCACCCCGCTCGACCTCGGACTCGCCTACTCCTATGTGAACTACACAAGCAAGGACACCGTCCGCAACGAAGACGTGCGCTCGAACAACGGCGACTCGCTCTCGCTAAGCCACTACGCCATGTCGATCCAGACCATCACGGGCATGGCCGGCTACAGCATCTTCAAGTCCATCGACACGTTGCAGCTGGCGCTGAACTACAACTGGTCCGACTTCAACTTCTACGACCTTGACGAGTACGACGACAGCTTCACCTGGACCTACCAGAAGAGCATCAGCGCCATCCTGGGATTCGGCCTGTACGGCGACCACGAAGACGATGAAGGCACGGGCATCAGCGGGCAGGGCAACGGGATGTTCGTCTATTACCAGTACACCAATAGCGACCTCTACCGTCCGGGAACATTCTCCGAAAGCTTCTACGTGACCGAGAGCGGTTTCGCCAAGCCCAAGTACAGGAATTTCGACATCAACGAAGTCGGGCTGAACCTTTACGGCAGCCTGCAGCTCCCGGTTACGGGAACGCGCGTTGCCGCGGGCGGCAAAGTCAACGTCGTCGCCAAGTGGAGCACCGACGCGAAGCAGGACACGCTGGATTCCTACTACTACAATCCCGTATTCCTCGAAGGTTACCCGTTCCTGCGCAGTTCCGAAAGCTACACGCTCGCCGGAACAAAGACCGCAGTGGCCGAGCTCCACTTGCTGCAGCCCGTCTACGACGATTGGCGCAAGTCCTTCTGGATTTTCGAGACGCAGGATTTCTACGTCGACCTGTTCGCCCAGATCGGTTCCGCATGGAATTCCAAGTGGTTCGACATGGACAAGTTCAAGAAGCACGACTTCTGGGACCGTTCCGTCGGGTTCAGTTTCCGCATGGCGAACAAGATTTTCTACAACGTCCCGCTGGACATCTCGCTCACGCTGGCACGCGGCTTGAGCCGCATCGGCGAATCTAACGACACCGACCGCAGCACCAGCCGGAAGCTGACGCCGATAGACGTTCCGCTCATTCCTGAATCCATCGCCCCGACGCGCATCAAGCTGAACATCGGCATGGGTTTTGCGAATACGTGGCAGTAAAGGCTACGCGCATTAGACGTAGCGTCTATTCGTATTTTCTCTTGGAAGAATGAATCTCGCTCGGGAGGAGCTGTCCCGGGCTTGTACGCATGCCGTCCTTTCCGGTAAAGTTCGGATTGAAATTTCCGGCCTTACTCTGTTTGGCTTCGTCCTTCATCTCAATCAAGTACTTTTCCCATTCCTGGATAGCATTGTCCAAATCGGCACGGGCGCTTAACATCAGTTCCCTTAGCTGGACCAGTTCCATCATCTGGTCGCGCTTCATCGACCAGAGTTCTTCTTCGTCGGGCATGCGCTCGATATTGAAGAGAACGTTCAAATAGCGTTCCTCGGCCTCCATGTAAGCCTTGTACGCACCCTCGTAGGCACGGGCGCGCTCCATGGCCATAGACTGCGCTGCCGAGCCGCCCGAAAGGGAACAGGCCGTAAACGAGAGCGATCCTGCGACCGCCAATGCAATCAAAAAAATCTTTCTCATTCTTCAGCCGGTTTCCTGATATTGTAAAGCCTTTCCAATGTCACGTGGCTCTTGAATGTCGCAGTATCGTTCGTGGCGGGATTCACCATCGTGTGCGTCCCGACCTTCACCTCGCGTTCCTGGCACGGGACGCCGTTCGTCGGGTCGAGCGTCACCCAGTACTCGGTGTCGTACTCGCCCTTGAGTCCCTTCTGGTAGGCCTTGTACTTGTCGGGGACAATCTTGCTGCCCACGTGCTGTTCCCAGATGTAGTACGGGAAGCTTTCGGTTTCGTGCAGGTAAATCTTGTAGCCCAGGCACTTGCGCTTGTCGAGCTTGTGGAAGCCATCCATCACCACGGAGTCGATGGCAATGAGGGCGAAGTTCAGACGACCGCGGTCCTTCAGGAGCGCCGTCACGTTGCCCTTGGTGGGCACGGGGCCCTTGAGCAAGTGGGACATTTCCCAGCGGTGCTTCTCGAGGCGTCTCAGGTGCGGCTTGTAATCGGGATTGAGCAACTGCGTACGCCAGCGGGAAGGCATCGGCGTTTCCGCAAGCAGCGTGTCGTAACCGTCGTCGAGGCCTTCTATCGAAAGCACCTCGCGGTCGACAGCCGACATCTTCACGTTCTTGATGCGCCAGACCAGTTCCGACGGCATGAAGTTCTTGAGGTAGCCGCGGGACCTGTTGATGACGTAGTCCCTGTTGACCAGCACCGTATCGCCCTTGGATTCGAAGGTGACGTTGTTGAACGCTCCGGTAATCGTACCGACCCGTTCCTCCCCTTCGAGATCGTATGTCGAAAAATACCCTTCGCTGAACAATTCCAGCTCGACGGGCGAGCCGACTTTGTAGTTCACTTCGACCATTTCATCGCTACAAGCAGCGACAACAAGAGCACAAGCACCGATTAACAGTTCTTTTTTCATAAACGTGACGCAGGGGGTGCACCCCTAAATGATTATTGTTCTTTCTGTAACCTGTTGTGGGTCAGGTTGATTTCCTTCGCGGCCAGGACCTTGCCGTTGGCACTGAATTCGAACACCACCGGACCCGGTTCATGGACACGGGCGAGTTCACGGGCATCCATGTAGCCACCACGGTGAGCGCGGCCTACAAGCGTGTAGGCGCCCATTTTCTCGGTGACGGCCACTTCGCGGTCCCATATCTTTTCGCCACGCTTCGCGAGCGTGCCGCGGTACACGGTAGTCACCAGTTTCGGGAAATCAAAGTTCTTGCCATAACGGAACTGAACAAACAATTGGTCGTTCATGGCAAACTCTGCTCCAGTATCAGCAACTACCTGGTGAGCGGGATTCCATTCACGGCCACACACAATATGCGGGTCCTCCGTCGAGCAGCCGGTAAAAAGCATACCTGCAGCAAGGGCCAATCCCATCACGAGTGTTTTGTTGTTTGTCGAGTTCATGTTGTTTTTCTCCAGTAAAAGTTCTTTAGAACCAGAAGCGGAGACCTATGCGGAAATAGACGTCGGGGACCTTCCAGCTCGTATCATCGTCATCGTAGCTGTCGTCATCGTCTTTACCGTCATAGTCCCACCACATGAAGTGGACTTCGCCCACCGGGCTCAATTCCAAATAAAGCTGCAACGGGACGACCGGGAATTCCCACTGGTAACCGCCGACCAAGCCAAGACGAATGGCGAGGCCCGTCTCTTCCCAGTTACCGCCCTTGTCGACATCCCACCAGCCAAGACCACCGGTAGGACCGACATAGAAGCCCATACGGCCAAGTTCCTTAGGGATGTTCAGATAATAGTTCCAGTAGTAGCCCAGGTAGCCACCCAAGGCATTGTCACCCGTATAGAAACAGAAATGTATGTAGATGTCCAGCGTGATGTCCTTGCTCATACGGTTTTCAACATCAAGACCGGCATGTTCACCCGGGTTTCCCGCCTGGAGCCATCCACCGACAGCCCAGTTCTTGTCTTCGGAACCCGTAGCGGCCAACGTCATTGCCGCCATCATCAAAATTGCAACCAAAATTTTTTTCATTTTTGAAGCTCCTGTCACCTCAATCCATCCCTAATGAAACTATATGTAAAGTAGCAAAAAGCCATGTAAAAAAGCGGTTTACACCCACTTTTGCACGAAATATGGCCCTATTTTTTCGGAAAATTACCGGGAAAGAACGAATAACATTTCTAAATGCGGGGTCTGCGGGTAAAAAGCAAACCCCTCCGCCCGTTCCAGTTTGAATCCGGCAACCGCCAACTTGGCATAATCGCGTGCCAAGGTCACCGGATCGCACGACACGTATATCAGCCGTTTCACGGAACTCCGCACAATCGCGTCCAGCGCCTCCCCCGGCAATCCCGTGCGGGGCGGGTCGACAATGAGCGTCGCCGGAATATCCACGACATGGCTAGCCAGCCATTCCTCCGCCGGAGCGGAAACATTTTCTACAGCCGTATTTCCAGAACCTGTCACAGACAAATTCACTCCGGCATGCTTGAGGCAGCCCTCGTCACGTTCCACGGTCGTAATGCGCTTGAACTTGTCCTGCAACAGGGCGGCAAAGAAGCCGACACCGCTGAACAGGTCTATAAGCCAGTCGTTGCTGGCACTCCCGCTCGAAAGGCCTTCGTCAACAGCGCTACGCACGGACTGCACCAGTTCCGGCAAAAGTCCCAGATTGCTCTGGAAGAACACCGAAGCATCGGATTCTATCTTTCGCCCTCCGATTTCAACGACACTGACGGAGTGCTTTTCAAATTCTTCTTTCGGCATGCCGCGATAGAAATAGCTCACCTCGCCCTTGCCGTTGTCAAAGATGTTCAGAGAGACTTCGCCCGGTCGGGAAGAACGCCGCGACGATGAGCCCGGTGCAAAAATATTTCGGGCGGGTCCCTGCAAAAAGGCATTCAACGCGGGCGTCAGCACCGGACAGTTTTCGAAAGGAATCAAGGCGTTGCTTTCCTGCTCGCGGAACGCGAAACCGCTGCACTCGCCGCCGCGGGCGAACTGCAGGACCACACGCGCACGGTTGCGGTAGCCCCACGAATTCCCGACATGGATGACGAAATCGTCCGGCAAATCGGCATGCGCCAGGCGTCTAAAATTCTCGCGTTCGACACGCGCCATGTATTCCGCCTGCTTCTGGCTATCCAGGTGCTGCAGGCTGCAACCGCCGCACTTGCCGTAAAGCGGACAGCGCGGGGCAACACGGTCTGCACTCGGCTCGACGACACCGACAACGCGGCCTCGCGTAAAATCCTTCTTTTGGAATGTCAACTCCACGCGGCACAGTTCGCCGGGCAAAGCCCCCTGCACAAAACACACGCGGCCATCCGGTAAGCGCGCCATGCCGTCGCCGCCCTGCACCATCTTCTCGGTGCGGAGGTCAAAATAGCGGGGGTCCGAGCTCCTGGCAACTTTTTTATTGCGATAAACCATCAACAAAAAAATAGAATTTTCGCGGAGACTCCTTTTTTACTAAAATTGGCACCATGACGCTACGCGAAGCTTTCGAAAGTAAAATGATGCTGCTGGACGGCGGCATGGGTTCTGTCATCCAGACCTACGGCATCAAGGGCGCGAACAACGACATGCTCTCCATCGAAAAGCCGGAAATCATCCTGGATATCCAGCGCCGTTACGTGGACGCAGGCGTCGACTGCCTCACCACGAACACGTTCTCGAGCCAGCGCGTAAGCCAGCACGAATACCACCAGGAACACCGCATCGCCGAGATGAACCGCGCCGCCGTGAAGATTGCAAAGCAGGCCGCCGAGGAAGGGTTCAAGAAGTACGGACGCCAGGTGTACATCCTGGGCGACGTGGGCCCCACAAGCAAGATGCTCTCGATGAGCGAAGACGTGAACGACCCCGCGAGCCGAAGCATTACCTTTGACGAGCTCGAAGACGCCTACTACGAGCAGATCCAGGTGTTGGTGGAAGAAGGCGTAGACGCCATCCTGATAGAGACAATTTTCGATACGCTCAACGCGAAGGCCGCCGCAAGCGCGTTCATGAAGGTGATGGAAGCTCGCAAGGCCGCAGCCAAGGTCCCTGAGCTTGCCGAAGGGCCCGCGGCTGCTGACTTAAAGCCCGTGGAAGTCATGTTCTCCATGACGGTAAGCGACGCCTCGGGCCGCACACTCTCGGGCCAGACGGTAGAGGCATTCGCCACGAGCGTGATGCACGTGAAGCCGCTTTCCATCGGTCTCAACTGCGGCCTCGGTGCCGACGGCATGGTGCCCTACCTGCGCCGCATGGGGCCTGTCGCTCCCTGCTACATCAGCTGCCACCCGAACGCGGGTCTCCCGAACCAGTTCGGCGGTTACGACGACACGCCCGAAGACATGGTCCGGCTGATGCGAGTCTTCTTGGACGACCACCTGGTGAACATGATCGGCGGATGCTGCGGCACCACGCCGGAACACATCGCCGCGATGCGCAAGATGCTCGACGAACTGCCCGCCGACTACGAACGCAGAAAGCCCGCCGAGCCGTCGAAGAACCTTTGCCTCGCAGGCCTCGAGCCGCTCGTCGCCCCACCCATCCAGGCCGAAGGCGGATACTTCGTGAAAGTCGGCGAACGCTGCAACGTGGCGGGTTCCCGCAAGTTCCTGCGACTCATCAACGAAAAGAATTACGAAGAAGCCCTGGAAATCGCACGCAAGCAGGTCGAAGACGGTGCGCACGTGATCGACGTGAACATGGACGACGGCCTACTGGACGCCACCCAGGAAATGCAGACGTTCCTGAACCTGCTCGCCTCGGACCCGGCCGTGAGCCGCGTGCCCATCATGGTCGACAGTTCCCGTTTCGAGGTCATCGAAGCGGGCCTCAAGTGCGCCCAGGGCAAGTGCATCGTGAACTCCATCTCGCTCAAGATGGGCGAAGAGGCCTTCATCGAGCACGCGCTGACCGTCCGCCGCCTCGGCGCCGCCCTCATCGTGATGCTGTTCGACGAGGAAGGCCAGGCCACCAACTACGACCGCCGCGTCGCCATCTCGTCTCGCGCCTACGATATCCTGGTGAACAGGCTCGGCTTCGACCCGGCAGACATCATCTTCGACCCGAACGTGCTTACGGTCGCGACCGGCATGGCGGAACACAACGCCTACGCCACCGACTTTATCCGCGCCACCCGCTGGATTATAGACAACCTTCCGGGTGTACACATCTCGGGCGGTCTTTCGAACCTCTCGTTCGCCTTCCGCGGCAACAACTACCTGCGCGAATCTATGCACTCCGTGTTCCTGCACTTCGCGACCCCGAACGGCATGGGCATGGCCATCATGAACCCCGCCGCCGAAGTCGACTACAAGACGATCCCGCTGGAATTGCGCATGGCGATTACCGAGGTCGTGTGGAACACGCACCCCGAAGCGAGCGAAGAACTCATCGAGATCGCGAGCCGCATGACCGCGGCCCAGAACGCCGCAAAGGAAGCCGGCACCAAGTACGACCCCAAGGCCATCTTCGCGACCGCCGTCGGCGCAGGCTCCGCCGCATCCGACGCCGACAGCGCCCAGGCCGACAACACGCCGCAAACTCCCGAAGAGAGATTGCAGCTTGCGCTCCTCAAAGGCACCACGACTACGCTCCAGCCCGACCTGATGGAACTCATCAACCGCGGCGACAGCCCCGTGGGCATCATCTCGGGCCCGCTCATGGACGGCATGAACGAAGTCGGCCGCCTTTTTGGCGAGGGAAAGATGTTCCTCCCGCAGGTGGTGAAGACCGCGCGCACCATGAAGAAGGCCGTGGAAGTCCTGCAGCCCTTTATCGAGGCAGGCAAGGACGCGAGCGCCTCTAGCCGCGGCAAAATCGTCATCGCCACCGTGAAGGGCGACGTGCACGACATCGGCAAGAACATCGTCTCGGTGATCATGGCGTGTAACGGTTTTGACATGGTGGACCTCGGCGTGATGGTCCCCGAAGACGTCATCGTGAAGGCCGTCATCGAGAACAAGGCCGACATTTTAAGCCTTTCCGGCCTCATCACGCCCTCGCTCGAAGAAATGTGCACCGTGGCAAAAGCCATGCAGGACGCGGGCCAGCGCATTCCGATCATCGTGGGCGGCGCCACGACCTCGCCCACGCACACCGCCGTGAAAATCGCCCCCTGCTACGACGGCCCCGTGTTCCACGTGCGCGACGCCGCGAGCAACCCGGGCCTTGTCGCGAAACTTCTGGACCCGGCCACCAGCGAGCAGACCATCCGCGAGAACCGCGAAGAGCAGCAGCGCATCCGCGAAAAGCAGGAAGGCGCCAAGGAAGCCGCCGCCGAGGCCATCGCGCAGGCGGTTCCGCCCATCGAGCGCCGCTTCAAGTACGACTGGACCAACTACCAGCCAGTTCACCCGCCGTTCATGGGCGAAAGCAAGCTCCCGCCCATCCCGCTCGAAAAAGTCATCCCGCTCATCACCTGGGAATACTTCTTCTTCACGTGGAAGGTCAAGGCCGACTGCGAAGAAGCCAAGAAGCTCAAGGCCGACGCCGAAAAGCTGCTCGAAGACTTGAACCGCCCCGAATACGCGCTCCGCGCCGTCCAGGCGTTCTACCCGGCCGCCGGCAAGGAAAGCAGCATCGAACTGCTCCTCAAGCAGAGCGGGCACGAAAGCAATTGTCCCTGCTGCAAGCAGACTGTCGAAATCAGGACGCCGCGCCAGCAGAACCCCGAAGGCACATGCCTCTCGCTGTGTGACTATGTTGCGCCGGCCACCAAGGCCGCAGACCCCGCCAAGGCGACCAGCAAAGTCAAGGAAGCCGCCCTTCGGCAAGCTCAGGGCTCTGACCTAGCGGCACTCGGCTTCCGCGATATCGTGGGGGCGTTCGCCGTCACCGTGAGCGATACCTTCGTGAAGAGGCTCGAAAAGCTGAAGGCCGAACAGGGCGGCAGCGACTACGACGTGCTGCTTATGCAGACCGTGGCAGACCGCCTCGCCGAAGCCGGCGCCGAATACCTGAGCCGCGAACTCGACCGCAGCTGCGGATGGAAGGGAATCCGCCCCGCCGTGGGCTACCCCGTGCTCCCGAACATCAAGGAAATCTTCAACGTCGCGAAGCTCATCCACTTCGACTCCGTCGGCATCTCGCTCACCGAGAACGGCGCCATGTACCCGCAGGCCTCCGTGAGCGGCCTCTACATCAGCCATCCCGAAATCGACTACTTCCACGTGAAGGAATAAATCCGTCTTTTCGCATAAAAAATCCCCGGTCATGCCGGGGATTGCCACATCATTTCGTCAAGCGTCATTCCTTCCTGAAAACCGTATTGGCAAACAGGAGTCCATCCCTCTGGATTCTCAGGATATACATCCCCTTTCCAAGGTCTTTGATTCCGATACTGAATGAAGCCTGCGCCCGGGCCATTTCCTGCGATTTCAGCAAACGCCCGTCAATAGAATAGATCTTTGCAACCAGGCGGCTAGACAGGGGAACGCTCGAGACAATCTGCAAATTGTCGCCGACAATACGCGCCTTCAGGTCGGGCTTGGCGAGAACCTTTGCCGCAAGGACCTTCGTCGTCTCCATTTCGGGCTTGGGCTTGTTGCGCAGCAAGCGCACGCCGAATATGCCGCCCACCATGCCGCTCGAAGCCTTGAACGTCACGCGGATTTCCTTCTTGCCCTTCACCATCTTGTCGTCAATCGGATAAGTCACGTTCACGAACTCGTCCTTTTTCCACTTGTTCGAGATATTCTCGGTCACAAGCTTCTCGTCATCAATCATGATGTCGAATTCGCGGGTGCAGCCCTCGTTGCCCCAGTAGCGCACCATAAGGCTCAGGGAGTCTTCCTCATTGGTTTCGAGCAGGTAGCTGATGTATCCGCCGTCCCCGCCGGAGCACTCGCCCGCGTCACGGTAGAATTCGCCCTGGTGCGTCCCCGTACTCGAGTTTTCGACCTTCATCTGATGATCGGCCTCGGGTTGCTGCTCGCCGGGCGCTACCTTGTCTACAGTCTTGTTGTCCAGCTCGAGCGCTTCTTCCTGTTCCTTCTGCAAACGTTCCAGGACGCTCGGGTCCGTAAGCACCATCCAGTACATCATGTAGCGCGCATCGTGCACCTCGTAGAACGGCTCCAGCAGCAAGTTCGCATCCTTCTTGTTCGCGAACAGGTACGGGGCCTTGAAGTGCATCGGTTCGCCCGCCACGGGTTCAACCTTCGAAGCGATATCTTCCTTTTTGCTGGCCAGCATCGGGGCCTGATCGAGCGCCTGCAACGCACCCGACGCGATATGGCTCCAGCGGCCGTCATCGGCGACAAGGCCGGTCAAGCCATCCGTACCCGTCTTCGCACTGAGCACAATAGGGCCATGCAGCAAAGCCACATAATCTTCCACACCGGGCAAGTCCTCGGCATGTGTGTACATCGGGAACAGCACCTCGACCACGTCACCCGACTTCCACGACGTTCCGGCGGACACGTAGCTGGACGGCTCCGACTTCTTCACGACCGTATCGCCGTTCACGATGACCTTGAAGTCCGATTCCTTCACCCAGTACGGATGGCGGATCTTCATGTCGAACGAGCCGCTTCCCGTCACGGTAAACTTTGAGGATTCTCCCTTCGGGAAGGCAGTCTCTTGCTTGATCTGTACTTTCTTGTCTTTCCAGTTCAGGTTCGATGCGGCAAACAGGTTCACGTATAGGTCGTCACCGTCCTTCGTGTAGATGAACTGCGAGTACTTCGCGGGGTTTTCCATGCCCGACCCCACGCAGCACCACATGGCGGCATTCACCTTGGAATAGACGCGGTAATGGCGCGGCCTTGCCGGGGTAAAGTAAACATAGCCGCCGTGCTCCGGATGGATCGTGGAAAGAATATGGTTGAACAAGGCGCGTTCGTAGAAATCCGCCTGCTTGGCATCGTGATCCATGTTGAACAGGCGTTCCGTCAGCTTGAGCATATTGTACGAGTTGCAGGATTCGGGACCTTCGCGTTCCTCCACGTACTTGCCGTGATTGTTGAGCGCCGGGAAATGCTCCGAGATGCTGTTGCCGCCAATCGCGATGCTTCTCTTGTTCACGACCGTACTCCAGAAGAACTCGGAGCCCTTCACGTAGGTCTCGTCACCGGTGAGTTCGGCAATGCGCGCAAAGCCCACCACCTTCGGCACCTGCGTATTCGCGTGTACGTTCGTGAGGTTGTCGTTGCTTGCCGCCATCGCGTTCAAGAGCCACTTGTGCGACCAGCGCTTGGCCTCGTCCAGGTACTTCTTTTCCTTGGTCATCGCATAGGCATCGGCATACACTTCGTCCATGCCGCCGTGTTCCGTACCGAGCATCGATTCCATCTTCGAATCGTTCAGTCCGCCCGTAATCGTGAGGCCCCAATCGCACAGCGCGAGGAACATCGTCTTCGCCTGTTCGTAGCCCGCATAAATGTAGGCGTCGCGCAGGCCCGCGTAAAGCTTGTGGATGTTGTACCACGGCACCCAATAGCCGTTCTGCGCGCCGGCATCGCCGTTCTTGAACTTGAGCCACATCGACTTGCCGTTGGGCACGCCGCTGATATAGCCCTTGAAATTGGCATCCTTGGAATTCTGGTCCTGAATCGTCTTGAGTTCGCTCAGCACGTATTCCAGGCGATCCTTGATGAGTTCGTCGCCGCTGGCCGCGTAATGCATGGCCAAGGCGCTCAGGTAATGGCCCAGCACATGCCCGTCTAGGCCCGCCCAGTTCGAAAACTTCGTGGCCTTCGGCCTCATTCCCGCCTCTTCGTAGAACGGGGCAATTAATTTATCCGTATCGTAGGCAAGTAACGTTTCCACGTTCAAGTCTTGCCTGTCCTTTAGCGGACCGTCAAGCAATTGCACATCGCCCAAAGCGAACATGTCCGGATAAAGAACATCTTGAGCAGGCGCCATCGAGACAGCACCGCAAACCAAAGCAGCCCAAACCAGCCTCTTTTTCATTTTTTACCTTGATCCCGTACACCTCCGCCAAAACAAATCCGGCGGATGTTCTCATTGAAAATACGCCATTGCGGCACTAAAAAATCCATGTGCAAGGCAAAACACATGGACGAATTGTCAACAATCCGCCATTTCCAGACGGATTCCAAACCTGCCGACCAGGTTCTACCGACGAATCACCGGTACGCTGGCAAGCAACTTTTGCGTATACTCGTGCTGCGGAGCCGTAAGCACCTTGTCGGCGTTCCCGCGTTCAACAATTTTTCCGAAATACATGACCAAGACGTCGTCGCTCAACGCCCGGACCACCTGCATGTCGTGACTGATAAAAAGGATGCTCAAGCCAAGGTCGTTGCGCAAGTCGTCCAGCAGGTGCAATATCTGCGCCTGCACCGACACGTCGAGCGCGCTCGTGACCTCGTCGCAAAGCAGAATTTTAGGTTCGACCATCAGGCTACGGGCGATGCAGAGTCTCTGGCGCTGGCCGCCGGAAAACTCGTGCGGGAACTTGTCGAGAGCGCCGTCCGGGATGGACACGCGTTCCAACAGGCGCTTCGCCCGGCTCCGGGCCTCGTCGAACGACACTCCCCGTGCAACAAGGGGCGCTGTCAATATTTCGATCACCGTCTGTCGCGGGTTCAGGCTGCTGAAGGGATCCTGGAACACCATCTGGACAAGGTCACAAACGCGCTTGCCGTCGGAAATTTTTCCGTCGACAACAGTTTTCCCGAACAACTTATAATCGACCGAATCCGCAGGAACGAGCCCGACAAGGGACTTCAACAACGTGGACTTCCCGCAGCCGGATTCCCCCACGATACTCAGGATTTTCCCTTGCGACAAGGCAAACGACACGTCGTCCACCGCCGTAAAATAGTCCCGAACTTTACCTAAAACACCCCCTCGGACAGGGAACTTCACCGTAAGCCCATTCACCTCGATGGCCGGGATATCCGCATTCCGGGGTTGTGAACCCGCATCATGCATCGGCTTCACCGTCAAGGCTGTTCAAAGCCTCCTGCACATTTTTCTCGGTCGCAAGCAGAATCTGGCGGCATTTGCGCAGCAAATCCGTGGCTTCCTGGACCTGGCCCGCCAACTCGTCAATTTCCATCTCGGAATTGTCTATCCTCGACAGAATCTCTTCTAGACGCGCCATTGCGTTTTTATATTCAAAATTTTCAGTACTCATGTCCAAGAATATAGTTACATTTATATACGATGGTATTTAAAAAGACCCACATATCGAGAATTCTCTTCGTTTTCGCGACATTGGCCGGCTGCCTCATGGTTTCGGCCTGTTTCGACATTCCTAGCGAGCCCAGCGAGCGAAACTCCGTAAATAGAGTATCCGTTTACATAAAACAAGGCGGGAAAGTGGATTCCTCCCTGCTGAAAATCCACCCCCAGGACGAAGCCACGATTTTTGCTACAGCCCACCCAGGCAAGTACACCGGGGACCTGGATTACGAATGGTACAAAGAAGACGTCTGGCTCGGGAACGGGGAAAAATACTTCATCACCAAAAACATGGCGGCAAAAAAGATTCCGAACAAGCTGATTGCGAAAGACGCCGAAAACAACGAGTTCGTCCTTCACTTCGACATTGTCATCAACACCCCGCCGACAATAGACTCCATTACCAAGCCCCAGCCGAACACCGCTTTCTATGGGAACACAAAGACATCCATCCAATTCGAATGGTATTCCCACGACAAGGACAACGAAGACTTCACGTACACTATCCTGATGGACGACGAGTCCTATGTCGTCGGTGAGTTCAACAGCATAAGGCAATCCGGATTCAGCGAAGGCGAGCACACCTTCCAGGTCATCGTAACCGACAACTACGGGGATAGCGACACGTCTGACGTTGTCAAATTCTTCCTCAAAGGAACAGAGGACAAAAACAAATGACAAAGCTGTTCCAACGAATCGCCCTTGCCCTGCTGTTTGCCATGCCCTTGGCATTCCTTGGTGCCTGTACCGATTCAGACAATCTAATTTTCAACGAAGATGACGCCACCGCCATAACCGTGAACGTCTACATGGCCAAATCGTTCGATTCCACGGCGGCCAAAGTCAAAAACGACACAATCGTTCACGGGGACTCCCTGCTGTTCATCGCAAACGTCGCGCCATCAAAATCCATCCGTATCCGGGACAGCTACTGGCTGCTGGACAACAAATTCTTCGCATCGGAGTTCAACGTCCACGACGCCATCGCGTTCCCCGGGGCCCACGAAATCGTCTTCGTCCTAATCACCTATTTCGGCGACACGCTCAGCGACACACTCCGCCTTTGGGTTTCCTCGCCCCCGATTCTCGACAACAAAAAGTTCATTCCCGCAGATGAATCGCAGAACATTCCTCCCCTGGAGGGCGTCCAGTTTGCGTGGAGCGCCTACGATCTCGATTCGCTCTGTTCCCTGCACTACCATTTTGTGCTGACCAACCTTCTAGACGAGCAAGATGGCGAACCAGACCTGATCGACACGATTGTAAACACGCCGTATTTCAACATGGGCAAGGAACTCAAGCCACTGTCACTTTACCGGTGGAGCGTCCAGGCCTTCAACGAATACAAGATTCCCTCTACATCCACAATCACGAGTACGTTCGCCACGAGCGGCGTCGGCGAAGAAGGCGGAATCACCGGGAACTTGAAGATATCCAGCGAGAACCTTTTTGCAGACATTGACTTGATTGTCCTGAACAGCGACCAGGAACCCCTGGGCATCAAGACCGTCCTCAAGAAGATACCGACGACATCGCTTTTCGAGATCCACCCCCTGCCGCCAGGGACATACTATATCACGGCCCAATGCAAAAAAGGGACGGACTTTGTCGCAGACACCATCAAGGCAACCGTCAAGCCCGGTCAGGTCACGTCCATCGGCACCATCAACATGAAGGACAACACGCCACCGACAATCAAGTCCATTACCGGCAGCGACACCCTTGATTTTGCCGATTCGCTAAGATTCATCATCTCCGACAACAGCGTGGAAGACGTCATTGCCAATACGATCGTCTATATCGGCAACAGGAAAGTCACGCAATACATTTACGAAGGGAACAAACTCATTGTGCCCACGACCGAAGCGGACCGTTCGTGGATACCGCAATTCGTTTCCGTTCTCGCCACAGACGGAAGCGGAAATTCCATTTCGAAGACTTTTATCATCCGGCCCAGCATTTTCTGGTTTGCAACGAACGGGGACACCACCATTTCGAGCCAAGCCTCGCTTAAAGTATTCTTCGAAGATCACAATCCCAATAGCTACATACCTCACACATTCAAGCTCGTTCCGGCTGGCAGCGTAAAAGGGACCATCACCATAGATGCCAAGCTAAGTAATTTCATCATTATCAACATGGACTCGTTCTCGGAAGACAGCAACGAACACGAAATGGTTTCGACAGTCACCTACACCAACGGAATAAGCCAATCCAGGTCATGGAAAATCACGCTGAACGAGCCGCCATTCATGAGTTACTCGACGCACTGCTTGCTCCCTTGCGAATCCTACATTGGCACAAGCGCCGTATTCAGATGGGAAGAAGCTTTGGATCCAGAAGACGATCCGGTCACTTACAAGCTCCATATCATCCGTGCCTCAGACGATTCGTCAGATTCAACTAATTACGTATACGAATCCAAAGACATCACTGGCACGCAAACCTACGTCACGGACCTGCCGGAAGGCCCCATTTTCTGGTGGGTCGTGGCAGAAGATCCCTATGGAGGCCATTCCGCCGAATGGGACACCAAAGGTTACGCCATTGTGCTGAACGACGAATTATTCAATTCGCTGACCTCACAGGAATCTTCCACCGAGTCGGAGGATAAGCAATGACACTTCGATTCCCTAAGATTCTTGCCTCGGCCCTGGTCGCATGCGCGTTCATCTCATGCGGAGATGATGCCAATTTCCACACATCAGAAAAAAAGACTCTGACACAAGAAGTCTATGTCGTCCCCGAAGGCATAACCGGGGCAGTCCACCTATTCTACTCGCCCAAGAAGGAAGTTTTCCTCAACGTCAACGAGAACGTGAGAATTCAGGCGGTATTCCGCTTGAATGGCGAAGTCCTTGACGGAGACGAGGCCGTGAGTTACTACCGGAGCCTGCTCTGGAAGATAAACGGAAAAAAGATCAACATTCCCACATTCCGCCATTCATTCCAGGAACCGGGGGAATACGACTGCATCCTTCAAGTGGTGGACAAGTTCGGAGACACCCTGATCGACACGACAAGACTCTATGTCGACTCGCCTTCATCCATCACACTGGACAGCCCACGTGACGGCTACAACCAGATTGACCCCTTCTCGCAGGACGAAATTATCCTGAAATGGACGACCACCGGAATCGACCCATGGGAAACGGCCAGCTGCAACATTTACGCTTCGAACAAAAAAGAAAAACTCTGGAAGAGTTATCTCGGCTCATCCGACTGCAGCGAAAAGACCTCCATCACGGGCCCCATCGTCCCGAGCAAGGACACCCTGGCAAACTACGGAATCTTCCTGGACGAGGAATCGATTTCGTTCTATTGGGGTGTAATCATGACCGTCTCCAATTCCAACGGAGTGCAGGCGATTGACACGTCAAACGTTTTCCACTTTTCCACAAAGCTCATCGACGCGGACTCCTCGATACTCAACATTCCCATTAAGTACAAGTCATTCTCGTCGTACAACACATTCATTCCCGACACAAGAATCACCATCAAGGATGCAAACGGAAACACGCTAAAGGAAATCGACAACGAGTCAGCCAATTCCGTCGTATCCGTAATGCTCGCCGCACAGACAGGCGTCACGATAACCCTGCAGGAACTCTATTACGACGAATACAAGGCAGAATCCTTGAAGGTCGACATTCCCCAAAGCAGCTTTATCGAGTTGGACACCGTATTCTTCGAAGACAATATCGCTCCGACCGTCTGGCCGCTGCATTCGGAATTCTTGATTGGCGATCCCATCATCTTTTCCGTCATCGACAAAGGAAGCGGATTCTCCTCTTCAAAATCAATAATCCACTCCGACATCAGTTCCCTGGAATTCGTTTATTACGACCCGCTGCTGACCATATCCAGTAACGAGACCAAGCCTTGGCGCATCTACATCCAGGTCAGCGATCACGCCGGCAACTTGTCGACCCCTGTTTTTTGGAACGTAACGCCGAAGAAAAACATTCAGGTTCTTGACGGGCCTTACCTCTACAAGGAGGACCTTGAATGAAACCGAATATACTGAAATTCCTTACGGTCCTTTTGCTCCTATTGCACAGCGTTTCTCTGGCAGACGACGCTGGCAAGTCCGATTCCACACAGGCCAAGCAGCAGCCGTCTAAAACGCGCTACCTGCAGGTATCTTCGAATCCGACAACGGCCGACATCTACGTGAACCGCTCCGGGATTGACTATTCCTCACATCCGGACTACGTCAGCCCGAGCTTCATAAAGATTCCGCCGAACGACACGACCGTGCGCATCACGATGTTCCAGAAAGGATACAGCGACACGACCATCAACGTTTCGCTTTCGCAGAAAGACACCTCGTTCCTCATCGTTTCGCTCCGGCAAAGTTTCGACGACGAACTCATCGAGCAACAGGACAGGACCCTCGCCCACCGCAAGAGGAAATCCTTGGGGCATAAGCTCATTATAGCGTCGGCCATTCCTTTCGTCGCCAGCGCCGTCGCCGCCGTGGCCACACAGAAATACATCAAGGATGCGAAGGAAGACCGCGATGCCATGCAAAACAGTCTGATTCGCAACAGCGACAGTTACCAGAAAACAAAAGACAGTTTTGCCGACAACCGGAGCAAAGCGAAAAAAGCCAAAGCGGTCGGAGGAACAACTCTCGGCACGGGCATCGTCTTTCTATCCGCTGGGTTAATCCTTTCTTTCTAGGAGAAATATGAACAAGCTTTTCTACATCCCGCTCCTAATTGCGACCGCGTTGCTTCATGCGGCCGAGTCCAAGGGAATCGAAGCCCAAGTGGAACTGCTGTCCGGAACAAAGCAAAAGGCCCAGTTCCTCGGCATCGAAAAAGACACCGTCAACCTTGGCGGCTACATCAAGGACAAGTTCACCGTTGTACGTATCGCCAAGAACCAGTTCAAGAGCATCGTCGACATGCAGGGCAACGACCTGTTGAACCCGGCAAAGAAAGACTCCAGCGCAGCGGTAGCAAGCAACGACTCCGCAACGGCAAGCCCCGACAGCGCCGTTGCCGCAGCACCGGCAGATTCCGCGGCCACGCAGGAGGTTGCGCAAGCCGACTCCGCCGCCATTGAGCCCAAGCCCGTCAGCAACAAAAAAGTATTCGTAGGCTACGAGGCCGCGGGAATCGACCCGCAGAAGGCCGCCGTTCTGGCATCCTTGACGGCGGGACTGCTCGGCGAGACCGACACCAACTACACCTACGCCGACAGCAACCAGTTCGAGGACTGCAACGACCAAGCATGCCTCCAGGACAAGTACGCCAAGCTCGGCATCAAGGAAATGCTTTTCGGCAAGATTTCCATGGGCAAGTCGGCCGACTCCCTGGACCTGCAACTGAAGCGCGTACTGTACGAAGATTCGCTGCCGACAATCAACATCGCGACGACGACAATCTCTGCAAAAAACACGCTCTCCGACGCCGTCGTATCTAACAAGATCAAGAATTTCGTCCAGGAATCGCAAGGAATCAAGGCCAAGCAGGCCAACGCCAAAAGCTACATTCACGTGGAGACCGACCCCGAAGGCGCCATGCTCTCGAGGTCCGAAAAGGACGCGTTGTGCAAGACTCCCTGCACCTTCGTCACGCTGGATACCGGGAAGATTGTCCTGAACGCCTACTGGAAGGTGGAACACCTTTGGGGCGCGCAGACGACCGTACGCCCGATTCCCGGAGACACCGTCAAGGTATCGCTCAAGCTAAAGAAGATTTCCCCCGAAGTCCGCATCATGACGCAGCCCTCCGGAGCCGAGATCTACCCGAGTTCGGAGCAGATCACAAAGAGCAGCAAGCCCATTGCGCACACGCCGGACAAGTTCTCCTACACGGACCCGGGAATGGTCAGCCTCCGCATCCGCAGGGAAGGCTACCGCGACAGCCTCGTGAGCTTCTACCTCGCCCCCGTTCCCGAAACGACACTCAACATCGAACTCGAGGAAATCAAGGACTTCGACGAACTTCAGGCACAAAAGAACTGGATTCGCAGCCGCAAGATCTACCACCTCGGGCAGACCCTCATGGGAAGCGCCATTGCGCCGGCCGTCGTCGGCGCCCTGTTCCTTTACCTAGGCCAGCAGGACTACAGCGAAGCCCGCGACCTGAGGGACGAATTGAAGATGCCCAGTTCTCCCGAAGGGGCGAATTACAAGAAAAAGAAGGATAAAAACCGAGACCTGGCCAAATCAGGCGACCGAAAAACGATTGTGGGATCCTCTCTAATCGGGGCCGGAATCGTCTTATTTGGAATAGGATTATACCTTACTTTCTAACAAAAAAGCCATTTTGCCCCCAAAAAAGCCATTTTTTTTAACGGAGCGATTCCCCATCCCTTAAGGAAAAGCTAGATTTAGAGCAATGCGTAGACTAATTGTATTCCTATTGTTGATTTACTCGGCAGCAAGTTTCGCCGCCGACTTTGAGCGTTCCAACTGGCGCCAGCAGTTCTACCTGCAAGGCGAACCCGCCTTCCTAGTGTTCGAGGACAAGGACCCCGAACTGCTAAACCAGCCTATTGACGAAGAAGTCTTCACCGTGCCCCTTTCCGTGGGTTACTTGTGGAGCCCCCTGATTACCCCGTTTGCCAAGGCTGACATCCCCTTCACCATCTGGCTCGGTCTGGAAGTCAACAGCATCCAGTTCGGCACCATCGGTAAAGAACCCGCCTACACCTACACGGACAACGGCGAAAAGAAGAAGGGTCCCAAGCAGGACCGCGAGTTCAGCTTCCTCACCTACGCACCGTCCGTCCTTGCCGGTTTCAGTTTCAACCTCGCCGGTGACTTCGACATCCGCGTCCTCGGCGGATACGGTCTCCATTTCTTCTCCTTCTACGACGACTACCTGGGCAACACGAACCAGAACACGGAATACGTCCCCACGGCGTTCGTCTCGGGAGCCCTCGAATACAAGATCACCGAACTTTTCCAGGACGTCGACCTGAAGATTGGCCTCAACGTGCGCAAGGAATTCCTCCCCTACGAGGACATCAAGGCGACGGACAGGACCTCCAGGTCCAACGACGACGTGAGCATCCCGTCCGGCTATTCGGGCATCACGATGGACAAGATTTCCTACAAGTGGCCCGTACGCGTCGGCCTCGAACTCTCCCTGGACTTCGGCCGCGAGAGCAGGCGTGACCGCCGCATGCGCTACGCATTGCACGACCGCGACGACATCCTCCGCAAGAACAGCGAAGTCAAGGACACCTTGAGCGACTGGGACTGCATGGCCATCGAACGCGACTACCGCTTCTTCCTCGACGAAGACGGAGAACTCCCCGACATGAGCGAAGCATACACCCGTACGCAGTTCTCCGACGTGCTCGAAAGCTTCCTCGCCTTCTGCCATCCGGCAGACCTCGCCACCAAGGAAAAACTCTACGCAGCCCTCGACACGGGCAAGGTCGAACTGAAGCACTACCAGGTGAAGCAGGAAGATTCCCGCTTCGACCAGGTCATGGCGTCCAACGACCCCGAAATGCTCCAGATGTTCCTCGAGTACTATCCGGATTCTCCGCGCCGTGCCGAAGTCGAACACAAGCTCATGGTGCTCTCTGAATACCACAAGTTCCGCGAGATCCAAGCGCAGAACACCTTCAAGGCTTACCTCAGCTACCTGAACGACAATCCCGACGGAGCGTTCCGCGAAGAGGCAGAAGCCGGCATCTTTGAACTGGTCAAGGAAGGAAACCGCCTCAAGGACTACGAAATCTACCTGAAGCGCTTCCCGAACGGCCGCTACGTCGAAGAAGCCAAGCAGGCACTCCGCGAAGCCAACACCGAAAGCCCCTCGATGATCGAGGTTCAGACGGAACAGCAATACACCGAAGAGCCGCCTGCCGAAGAAGAGACGCACAAGGCTAAGAAGAGCAAGAAGACAAAGCCCAAGGCCAAGAAAAAAGGCAAGAAGAAATAAACCTTTATAACCCATTATAACGCCGCCAGTCTGACGGCGTTCTTCATTAAATCACCAATAAAATGAAAGCAGCAAAAATCATTCTACCCGTACTTTTCCTCACCGCGCTGTCCTTTGCAGGCGAAACGGAAAAGGCAAGCATCTACACTCAAATTATCGACTGGTACAACAGCAACCTGAACTACTGGACCATCGCACTCTTGATGGCCATCGAGAGTTCGTTCATCCCGTTCCCGTCCGAGCTGGTCATCCCGCCGGCAGCATACCAAGCCATGCAGCCCGGTTCGGACTTGAACCTCGCCCTTATCGTGGTTGCAGGCGGAGTCGGCGCCCTGATCGGAGCCTACATCAACTACTTCCTCGCCAGGTTGTTCGGCCGCCCGATTGTGTACAAATTCGCGGATAGCCGTCTGGGACACTTTTTGCTTATTGACGTAGACAAGGTCAAGAAGGCCGAGAAATACTTCCGCGATCACGGAGCGATTTCCACATTCGTCGGCCGACTCATCACCGTCATCCGCCAGCTGATTTCCATCCCGGCAGGACTGTCCAAGATGAAGCTCCTGCCTTTTACGTTGTACACACTGCTCGGCGCATCCATCTGGAACTGCGTACTTGTGTTCCTGGGTTACCTCGCCCACGGGCAGAAGGACCTCATCGAAAAGTACAATTCCGAACTGGCCATCGCGTTGCTCGCGGCAGGCGCGCTCTTCATCGGGTATATGGTGTGGAACGCGGTCAAGCCGAAGAAGAAGGAAGTAGACAGTAGACAGTAGGCAGTGGTTAGTGGCTAGGGAGGTGTCATGCCCGCGAAGGCGGGCATCTCCTTTTTATCTCACCCCACATTCCTCACTGTTCATAACTTGAGCCTCGTGCCTCGTGCCTCGAACCTGGAGCCTCGAGCCTCGAGCCTAAAAATTGCAATTCTTGACGCAGCGGTTGTTCTGGAACTCCGCTTCCATTATCATCACGCCTTTCTGGTAGCGGCGGTAAACGCCGTTGCGGATTCCGCGTACGAAATCCATTTCTTCCTTCATGGCGCCCAGTTCGTCAAACATCTGTGCCCTGCCGTGGATCTGTCCGTTCTCGTAAGGAATCCGGCGGACGAGGACTCCCTTCTCGTTCCATTCCTCGCTGGCACCGTCAAGGATTCCAGCCTTGTAGGATTCGCGGAGCGCACGCACGCCATTTTCGTGGAACGAAATGGAGAAGCCTTCCTCCACGCCATTCCTGTAACCGATAGTCTTCCAGACCTTGCCGTTTTCATAATAGCTGCGGAACACGCCGTCGAGCTTTCCCGCCTTGTACGGGGCCTCGATGGCCACGTTGCCGTTCGGATGGTACGTCACGGAGACTCCATCACGGATTTCCGTGCCGTGCAAAACGTAATAGACACGGGACACGGTTCCGTTATCGAACTTCGTGACAATCGTGTCGTGCGTCGCCACAGCCGGTTTTGCAGCAACGGCGCTAGACGAGCTGTTCACCGCCGCGGGGGCTGCGAAAATGGGAGCGCAAGCCACGCCCAAGACAACCATCATGAAAGGGATTTTTTTCATCGGCGCAAAATCTAGCTATTTTTCGCACCGTTTTTATAATACGGAAAACAACACCCCTCAAAGATGTAGCTATTTTTTGCCGCATATTGAATCATATGTGAGCCTATGCGCATTACCTTTCTAAATCCGCCGTTCCATCCGATGTTCAGTCGCGAGTCGCGCAGTCCGTGCGTGACCAAGTCCTCTACCCTTTATTGGCCCATGTTCCTGAGCTACGCTGCCGGCACTGTCGAAGCCGACGGCAACGAAATCCAGCTCATCGACAGTCCCGCCATGGAACTGGACCTCGCGCAAACGCTCGAAGGCATCAAGAAGTTTGAGCCGGCACTCGTCATTTGCAGCACGAGCACGCCGAGCATTTTGAATGACCTCAAGGTAGTGCACGCCATCAAGGAAACACTCCCGAACACGAAGATTGCCATCATGGGTACGCATGCGACGGCAGAACCGCTCGAGTCCATGGAAATGGAGCCGAGCCTCGACTTCGTGATTATCGGCGAAGC
>CAMZDZ010000018.1 GCA_947305535.1 uncultured Fibrobacter sp. | reverse complement strand
AAGAAGGTGCCGCATGCGCTCCGCGTGATGATTCTGACGCTTGCCATCGCCGACGATATCGGCGCCATCCTCGTAATCGCGATCGGTTACCCGAGCGGTGACGGCATCAACTTCGCTGCCCTGGGCGCCGGATTTGCCTTGCTGGTTCTCATCAACGTGCTCTTCCGTATCGGCGTGCGCAACTTGCTGCTGCATGGTGTCATCGGCGTCGCCGTCTGGGCGTTCTTCGTCAAGAGCGGCGTGCACCCGACAATCGCGGGCGTGCTGCTTGGCCTCTCTGTTCCGGCGAAGGCTGTCGTTGCCAATGGCAAGATGGCGCACTTCGCGAGCAGCGTGGGCGGTGTCCTTTCGGGCGAAGCCAAGGACCGCAACGAACAGTACGAAGTCTTTACCATGCTCAAGCGCGGCGCGAGCGAAAGCATTTCCATGCAGGAACGCCTGTACAAGCCTCTCGTGCCGTGGGTGAACTTTGCCATCATGCCGCTGTTCGCCCTGGCCAATGCCGGTGTCGAGATCAAGCTCCAGGGTTTCGAGCTGCCCGTGATGAGCGCCGTTGCCCTTGCCCTTATTTTCGGCAAGCCGATCGGCATATTCCTGTTCAGCCTGATTTCCGTGAAAATCGGGCTCTCGAAGAAGCCGAGCTACAGCTGGAAGGTTCTGTGGGGCGGCGGCATGCTTGCCGGCATCGGCTTTACCATGGCTCTGTTCGTGGCTAGCCTTGCGTTCGACGTGGGCGGCCGTCAGGATTCCGCGAAGCTCGGCATCTTGCTGGGCAGCTTCTGCGCGGCCATCCTCGGCACCATCTACATGAGCATAGTGTCCAAGGCGCATAAAGGAACGAACGGCGAGGAATGAGGTTCGAGGCTCCCGTCTCCCATCTCTCGTCTAACTTATGCCTCATTTCGTCTACATGCTCCGTTGTTCGGGTGACCGGATCTATACGGGCTACGCGACGGATGTCGAGGCGCGTTACGAACAACATGTAAAGGGGAAGGGCGCCAAGTTCACGAAGGCGTTCCCTCCCGTGTGCATCCTGCGACAGTTCGAGCTAGCGAGCCACGAACAGGCGCTGCGCCTCGAGGCGCGCATCAAGATGCTTCCCCGCCAAAAGAAGGAACTGCTGGCCTTAGGCGACGAGGAACTTGCCGACAGGCTGCTTGCCGGCCTGGACGAGACGCTGGAACAGAAGAAGGTCCGCGAACGCAGGGAAAAGCGCGTAAAACCTAGCCGAGATACCTAGCCGATAATGAGGTCGATGACCAGGTATATGGCCATCGCGATGCTTGTCGCGCTTACGAAATGCTGGATAAACTTGTTGCCCTTCTTGCGCTGGAGGAAGCTTCCGCAGTAGCCGCCCAGCCAGGCTCCCGCCGCCATCACGATGGCGATGGGCCAGTCGATCTTGCCCGCGATGCCGAGAACCGTGGTGCTCATGAGCAGGAACACGTTGGTCAGCGCGTTCTTTAGGGCGTTCACGCGGATGGGGTCGAGCCCGGTGTAGCGCGTGAGCCCGAAAATCTGGACGAAACCTACGCCGACCTGCACGATGCACCCATAGATGGATATCAGGGCGAACCCGAGGGCGCCTTTCCACGTGAGTTTTTCGGGCGGTGTCGCAGGAGGCTTGCCGAGGATGTCCTTGCGCAGGTTGCTCATCACCACGACGAGGCAGATGACGCAGGCGAGTATGGCCTGGAATGCGCGGTCGCCGATGCGCACCAGGAAAAATGCCCCGATGGCTGTCCCGGCGATGGTGGGCAAGAGCAGCTGCAGGAAAATCTTCTTGTTCAGGTAGCCGTGCTTCATCAGGTTGAAGGCGCTGCTGCAGTTCCCGATGATGAGCCCGATTCGGTTGGTGCCGTTCGCGACGGTCGCGGGCATGCCGAGGAATATCATGAGGGGCAGGCTGAGCGTGGAGCCGCCGCCCGCGATGCTGTTGATGAGGCTGACTACGGCCCCGAGCACGAAGAACGCCGGATACTGGGCGTACTGCCACCAGTCGGCTTCGATCATTTCTGGATTTCCTTCTCGAGGAACTGCTTGTTGTCCGTGACGGTCTTCTTCTGGCTGTTTTCCGGGAACTCGCTCATGCACTTGTCCAGCGGGACGATGGCCTGCTTCAGGAGGTCACGCTTCTTTTCGGGGTCCTTCTGCTTCTGGGCCTTCGCGAAAAGGTTCGAGGTCTCCTTGCGCTGCGTGTTGCAGTAGGCGTCGGCGAGTTCCTGGTACTTGGCGGCGGCTTCCTTGCGGAGCTTGCTCGCCTTGAGCTTGTTCAAAAGGTCCTTGGCGTCCTTGTACTTGCCGGCCTTGATGAGTTCCTCCGCCTTCTTGAGGGCTTCGGCCGGGTCGTGCGATTCCCAGTACTTGGCCGCGGCGGCGTCGGTCGCCTGGGCGAGTTCGCGGATGTGGTCCACGAGCGCCTGGATCTGGAGGTCGGCTTCGAAGTCGCGGTAGCGCATCTGGAACTCGGTCGCCTTCTTCTGGGCTTCGGCGAATTGCGCCTTGTCGTCGGCGAGCGACTTGATTTCGGCGTATTCCTTTTTCGCCTTGGCGAGCGTGTTCTTGTAGGCGACCTGCTTTTGCGCTACGGCCCAGCGCGTGAGCGAATCGTCGGGGGCGAGCGCGATGAGGCTGTCGGCGGTCTCGGCGACCATGCTGTAGGCCGCATGCGCGCGGTTCATATTTTGGATTTCGAGGACAAGCGGCTCGTAACGCTTCACTCGTTCGGCGCGCGTCTTGTCGAAGGCCTGGATCATGGAATCGGTCTTGGCTTCCCACTGCGCCCAGAGCGGCTTGATGACGCGGAAACGCTGGAGGTAGGCCACGGCGGAGTCGGCAAGGCCCGCCTTGTAGAGTGCGTCCGCATGGGCGAAGACGCCTTCGGCGAGGGAGGGGAATGCCTTGTAAGGGTCGATCGGGGCTTGCGCCTGCCTATCCTTGTCGGTCACGGAATCCGTGGCCACTTCGGCGGAGGGTTGCTGCACCGGCTCGGCCGTGGGCACGTTTTCGGGAGTGGCGAGGCGGTAGCTGTCAAGCGCCTGCGCGCTGGCGGGCTGGCCGAGGGCGGACTTTTCGGTGCCGCTCTGGGCCGGGGCGCCCTCGTCGGCGACGGGTTCCGGCGACGTGCCGGGTGCTGGGGCATTAGCCACGCAGGCCGCAAGAGCAAAGGCAAAAGAAAGTAAAAGGAAGTGCTTCATCAAAAGGTAAATATAGGTAATAGGCGCGAGGTCCGAGGCTCCAGGCACGAAGTCCATCGTCCCTAGATTCTGGCCCCTAGCCTCTAGATCCTAATTCTTATTCCGCTTCTATAGGCACGAAGGCGTTGCCGCCCAGGCCTTCAGGCAAATCCCAGTCGTCGTCCTTGGGCATGGCCGCGGCCTTTGGGGTCGCCGGCTGGCCTGTTGTCGCGGGCTGCATGTCCGCTCCCACCTGCGGCGCAAAGCCGTGGCCCATCATTCCCGCGTCGGGACCGATGGCCCCTTCGACGGCGGGCGCGCCGGAGTCTGTCACGGTAGGCATCGGCATGCTCGTGAGAATTCCCATCTCGGCGCTTGCGGCGGCGGCACGTTCCTGCACCTGCGGCGGCGTGAATCCCGGCACGTCGAGCCACGGGAGCGGCCTGCCATCTGCGCTGTTCGCGCCGGCCATCGCCCGGCCCGTCATCGGGTCGACCGTGAGTTCCCCGCGTTCGTTGGACAAGATCAGCGGGACTTCGCCTGTCGCCATCATGGAGATGTCGAGGAAGTCGACCTGCTCCGGGATACCGAGGATTCCGATTTCTTCCTTCGCGAAAGCCGCCCATTGCGGGAGGCCGCCCGAGGCGCCTGCGATACGTGTACGTCCGGACTTTAGCGGCTTGTTGTCGTCGAAGCCCACGTAGCTGCCGATGGCCACCACGGAATCGAGCGCTATGCCGTTCTTGTCCTTCACGTACGTCGGGAGCGCGCCCATGAAAGCCACGTTGCGGTAATCGTTCGTGGTACCCGTCTTGCCCAGCGCCGGGTAGCGCAGCTTCTGCGCGCCTTCGGGGTTCGATACGGTGATGTTTCCGTACTGGCTGCGGGCGGTTCCGTTCTTGAACACGGAGCGCAACATCGCGCCCATTTGCGTGGTGACAGCATCGTCCAGGACAACCTTGCTTTCGGTCTCGTTCTTGAAGATGGTGCGTCCGTCGCGGTTCTTGATTTCCTTGATGAGGCAGGGCTCGGTCCAGTCGCCGTCCTTGCACTTGAACACCTTGCCCGTGAGGATCGTCTGGTAGGCGGTCGTGATTTCGCTCAGGGTAATGTCGTTCACGCCGAGCGGCATGCTGAACACCTTCTGCAGTTTCTGCTTGATGCCGATTTCGCCCGCGAACCTTGCGAACTCGGACATGGCGAGGGCGCGGCGGTAGTCGGGCCAGTAACGCAGGTGCTCGGGGTCGAGGTAGTCGCTCTCGGGGTCGGTCGGCTCGACCATCGTGCTCAGGCGCTTGAAGTCGGCCAGGGAGAAGTTCGGGAACAGCTCGACTGCCTCGAGGGAGGCGAACGTTTCCGTCAGCCCGTTCATGAGGATCTCGTTTTCGCGGTTGCGCAGGACCTCGGAGTAGTTCTTGTAGTTGTGGCGCAGGTAGCGGATTGCCGAAGCGTCGCGCTTGGCCTGCTTGATGCCCACGTCGGTGAAGCTCCCGTAGCGCAGCGCCTGCATGGCGCGCGCCTGCGCATAGAGGCCTTCGTTCTTGTAGCGTTCCACGAGCGCGTCGCGGGCGCGGGTGAACTCGATTTCGCGCTTGATTTCTTCCTTCATGGTGAGCCCGAACTTGTCGCGCAGGCGTTCGAAGAATGCCTTGGATTCCTCGTCGGGCATGCGGGCCATCTCGTTCTTCGCCGCGACGTCCTGGAATTCCTCGTTGCTCAGCTTGTCGAGCAGGTGCTCCAGCAGCCAGATGCTCGCGATGTTCTCGGAACGCGTGGCCGCCCAGGCGATGCTCACGACGTCACCCTTGTTCTTGTGGTCGGGGCGCGGGAAGTAGAACTGGTTCACGTACTGGAAGGCGTTGTACTCGTTCTCCAGTTCGTCGAGGTAGTTCCAGTGGTACTTGAGCGCGAGGGCGAAGAGCAGGGGCTTCCAGCTGGAACCGAGCTGGCGCATGGCCTTGAAGCTGCGGTCGAAGCCCGTGTTGTGGAAACCGCCCTGGCTTGCGAGGACCTTGCCGTTCTGCAAGGCGAACAGCGCGCCCTGCAATACCGGCTCCGTCTCTATCTTGCAGATGGCGTACCCGTCCTGCAACTCGTCCGAAAGGATGCTCACCAGGAGGATGGCTCCCTGCTTGAGCTGGGATGCGAGAATCTTGTTCACGTCGCCGCCGACCTGCTTCGCGAAGTCGTTCACGGCCTTTTCGGTGACGATGCCCTTGAGCTGGCCGAAGCTGAGCGTGAGGGACTTGAGCTTGCCCGCCTCGTCGAAGAACACGCTGTCGACAGCACCGTAGAGGTAGTCGCCCTTGCGCGCGCTCTGGGCGCGGTTCGCGAACTCGGCCTTGGGCAGCACGAAACCGCCCAGCTGCATCTGCAGGTTGCTGATGTTTGTCTGGAGGGCGCGCTTCGCGGCGTCCTGGCTCTTCGCGTTGAGAGTCGTCACGATGACGAGCTGCGCCTTGCGCCAGTCCTCGATGCCTTCCTTCTGGAACAGGTCGTGGAAGTAGTCGCTGTCAAGCTTTTCTTCGAGGCGTTCCAGCGTGGTGCTCATGGTGAAGCGGAAGTTGCCGTGGTTGAACTCGAGCGGCTTGGCGAGCGCCTTTTCCATGTCTTCCTTCTCAATGTAGCCCTCGTCGAGCATGCGTTCGAGCACGTACTTGAGACGTTCCTGACCGCGGGCGATGGCCTTCTCGCGGCGTTCGGTGGAGCGCTGGATGAACGGGTCGTAGTTGAACGGGCCCTTGACCGAGCCTGCGATAAAGGCGCATTCGGCAAGCGTCAGGTCCTTGAGTTCCTTGTTGAAGAAGTACTGCGCCGCGATGGCGACACCCTTGCCTGTACCCGAGACGTGGAACTGGTTCAGGTAGAATTCCAAAATGTCTTCCTTGGAAAAATGCTTTTCCATGCGGAGCGCGTTCAAAAATTCCTTGAGCTTTTCCTTGACGCTGCGTTCTTCGCGACCGAAAATGTTCTTGACCGCCTGCTGCGTGAGCGAGGAGCCGCCTTGACGGAGGTGCCCAGCTCTCAGGTTGTTGAACATGGCTCGCATAAAACCCTTGAGGTCGTAGCCGTTGTGCGACCAGTAGCGGGAGTCTTCGGCTGCAATAAGGGCGTTAATCAGGTTTACCGGAATGTCGCCGTAAGGGACATAGACGCGGTGGTTGGCATCGAAAAAAGCGCCCAGCAAGTTTTCGCCGTCTTCGTAAAAGACGCGGGTTTCGCCAGAGAGCACCTGTAAAATGGTGTTGCGGTTGAAAATATTGTCAGGATCGCGTTCCGGGAGGATTTTGAAAACGACGATATAAAAAGGAATGCAGCAAATTAAGGCGACGAGGACGACGGCTGCAATTATTTTAGGAAGTTTACGCATGTTTCTGTAAGTAGTTGAGTATTAACAACTTGCAAGATACAAAAGTTTTGGGGTGCTGTCCTGTGGCCCGGGGCGAAATATGTAAAAAAATGGGGTATTTAAGCGGAAAATAGATGATTTTAGCAGTTACCCCTTGAAATTTCGCCGAAAATTTGTTAAAATTAGTGTCCCCAAGATGGGAAGATGGCCGAGTTGGCCGAAGGCGCGTCCCTGCTAAGGACGTATAGGACTTAATCCTATCGCGAGTTCGAATCTCGCTCTTCCCGCTGAAAAGGCCCCGAGTCGTTCGATTCGGGGCTTTTTTCGTGCTTTTTCGCAAAAATCGCCAAAAAAAACGCCAAAAAGGGCAATTTTCGCTCCATTTTGCCCTTCCCGCCCCATTCTGTCATTCCCGGTTTGACCGGGAATCTCCCCCTCTTTTACTATCGCGATGAGGCGGATAAATAGTATTATATTTGACGTTATGAAAAAGATTTGCATTTTGGGATTGATTCCGTTCTTGATGTGGGCTTGTGGCGATGATAACAGCTCATCTCCTAGTGATTCCTCTAACGATTCCTCCAAGGTCTTTTCGGGCAATTTTTTTAATGGATCTTCGGGTGATTCCAATGATTCGGAGGCGATGTCTACGTCGTATAATCATGGATTTTCCGTTAACGACTCGCTTCATCGTGTCACCATTCACGAAGAGAACTATGTGGGTTTTTGCTCCGTCGATAGAACGGATTCCGCCATGACCTGGGTGAGTGCCGATCCCGATGTGAGAGATCTAATCTACGCTTATGAGTTTATTGATGATGCCATGGTTTTGTACAATTATAACTCGGAAGGGGATTTTGTTTATTTCTCTTCGGACTTGGTGCTGCTTGGCGGAAAGGCGGGCTCCCTTGATGGCGAATGGGAAGTTACTCCGTGCAATTACGATCCGACGGATCTTTTTCAATGCTTGGAATGGGAAGATGGCTCGTCGCGGGTGATTTACACTTTTTCGGGTAATTCCGTACAAGTGAAAGTTGTCGAGCATGACTTCAGTCAAACGGAGATGCTCTATTCCAAATATACGGCTGGCGTAATGAACAAGTTATTGGATGAACGAAACCGTCTGGAAGTGTATCCTTATGATATTACAGTATTGAGTAAGAGAAGTGCCGAGGAATTTTTCGATCGAAATGATATCCGGATTTTGTCCCATGACAAGGGAACGTTCAGCTTTGCTATCAAGGATGAAGTTTTCGAGATGAAATATTCCGACGTGAGGTTCTTGGACGATGTAGTCATTACCGATCGAGATAAATATAACAGGTCCTTCAAGATTACGGTTTCGAACAAGAGCGATACTTGCTTTTTAGACTATGCTTACCAGACCATGACGGAATCTCTCTGCAACGAAAGCAACTTGCATTCCGTGGGTCAGTTCTACACCACGAACTATACGGTGAATGGAACGAAGCAGGAATTCTTTACGGCGAGGAGCTTCGAAAAGTCCAATGAGGACGAATTCAGGTCTTGCCTCTCGAAGATTGCCCTTAAGAGTGAAATTGTCGATGCTCCAAGTATGTCGGTAGGCGCTTCCGATGAAGATTCTTATTAAGAATCATGAAAAGTGTAAAGATTGGAATTATTCCCACGCTTCCTGGACGGGTTCGCGCTTCTTTATGTGCTTCTTGTTGATGTACATGAACGAGTCGGCGCGCTTCAGCACGTCCGCCACCGATTCGTCGGTTTGCGGGTTGTACTCGGCGATGCCGGCCGCGAACGAGACCTTGTCGGCCTGCACGGGGTCGTTGGGTTCCTGCTGCGAGCGCAGCTTGTCCATGAGCGCGTCGCGGTCGTCGTAGTCGCTTCCCTGCGCGATGATGACGAACTCGTCTCCGCCTATTCTGTAGACGGGGCTGTGCTTGAACGTTTCGCAGAATACCCTGCAGTTTTTCTTGATGAAGGAATCCCCCTCCTCGTGCCCGAGGAGGTCGTTGACCAGCTTCAGGTTGTTCAGGTCGCATTCGATGATGGCGAACTTGACCAGTTTCCCCTTGTTGATTTCGTTGAGGAGGTCTTCGGTCTTCTGGTTGAACGCGGCACGGTTGCCCACGCCCGTAAGCGGATCCCTGTTCGCGATAATGGTGGTCTTCTTGAGGTCGTTCTTGAGCTTTTCCGTCTCTTCCTTGATGAGTTCCACGTGGGTTATGTTGTGCATACCCAGGACGCAGCCGGCCAGCCTGTTGTCCTTGTCGTGCACGACCTTCATTTCGTAGAATTCCGTCGTGTCGTCTATCTTGACGCGGACGCGGATGGTATAGGAAACGTCTTGGGACAGCGAGTTCACCGCTTGCTCGCAGGAGCCCTCCTTGATGATTTCCGGGAGGTCTTCCGGCACGACGATGGTTTTCAGGAACTGGTCGAGCTTTTGCAGGTTCGTTTGGTTCTTGTCGACCTTCTCGTCCAGGATTTTCTGGAATTTGGGGCTCATCGTCTGGAAACGCGCTTCGTTACGTTGTATGTCGATGTAGCAAATCATGTCGAAGTCGGCCGAGAGCGCCGCCATGATGGCGTTGTCCTGCTGGTAGGTGGAAACCTTGGTCATGTGGAGGACGACGTGCGTGAAGATGACGCAGCAGCCGAGCATGTAGCCGAGGATGTAGAAGGGGCTCAGCGGGGACAGCATCTGGAGAATGCCGCAACAGATGGGGGCGAGCACGCAGAGGAACATGGCCAGGAACTTGCGGCGGTCCTTCGGGGTGCCGCTTTTCATCCTGAACAGGCAAAGGAGCGCGATGATGATGTATGTCGCGTACTGGCTGCAGAACAGGACTTGCATCGCCCGGGTCTCTTGGTAGAGCACGGCGTTGTTGACGGAGAAGAGGAAGTCATACGGGATGTTCAGGAGCAGGAGCCCGAACTGGATGGCGACCAGGACCATCGCCACGATACGCAGGACCGAGGCGTACTTGACGCGCTTGCCCAGGTAGTAGAGGGTGTAGCTTAGCCAGAGGTAGGCCGTGATTGCGGCGGCTCCGTGGTAGACGGTGGAGCAGGCGAAAAGGAGGGTGGTCTGGTCCGGGAACTCCTTGGCAAGTACCCACCAGACGGCGTCGTTGATGCAGAACAGGATGACCCAGAGGATGAGCCTTACGAATGCACGGTCTCTCATGTCCTGCCTGTCCCACATCTTGTGGAATTGCGGGAGGGAAATCAGCAGGACCAGGGCGCATGCGATAGCCACGAATGAATGGAATAGATTTTCCATGGCTTTAATATAATATATTCGCAAGCATAAAATATGTTACATTATGGAAACGTGAGGGGGTATTTAACGCATGAGTTCGTTAAGGCTCTTCCTCTTCCTCGTTCTCATCCTCGTTCTCTTCTTCTACCTCTTCTACCTCTTCTTCTTCGTCCTTTTTCGTTGATTCGAGTTTCTTTGATGTTTCCGACTTGCATTCGTCCTTGAGCTCGTTAAAGAGCCTTTCCCGTTTTTCCTTTAGGGCTTGCTTGGTTTCTTCATCATCCAGACCCCAAAAAAATACGTCGTCGGTCGTGGAAAATTCCCAAATGGTGATGGTTTTGATGCCCTCGTCATCGAAACATTCCAGTTCATCGTCAGTTCCCTTCCACTTTGTACCACTATAGCTTCCTCTGTGATCACCGGGTCTTGAACACACCAGTTGTCTCATAGAGCCTGTGCCCCGGATGTATAGCGAATCGACATAGGTGGTGTCGTTGACCAGCACATAGTGTTCCAGACGCCTTTCTCCAAAAGTTTCGCTGCTGAGAACTGTGTAGTAGGCCCATATTTCGTCGTCTATGTCAAGGTGGTCGCAGCCTTCCTTGAAATTTATGGAGCCCGCGTTCTCGAAGACATGACGGGTATTGCTAAAATCTTCCTCGCTGGAGGAGCTGGACTCGGCTTCGGAAGAACTGGACTTGGCGTTGTCCTTGCCGCTATCTATTTCGGTTTCGTCGTCTCCTGCGCTGCTGGCGTTACTGCTGTCGCCGCTGCAGGCCACCATGCATAGCGCGATGGCGAAGGGAATGCTCATGGCCAAGGCCTTTGCGGTGTCTATAATTCTGGAATTCATAATGGGTGCTCCCGTTTGATTGGTTGTGCTGTTGTGTAAATATATAATACATTTGGGATTTTTCTATATTTGCGGGCGTTTAAGGCCATGCCTTAAAAACCATTTGACACAAGAAAAGGAACGCTATGCCAGCTTTTGATCCGAATGCGAAAAAGATGCTGATTTCGGGAAACGAGGCCATCTCGCTTTCCATGCGCCACTGCAACGTGCAGTTTGCCGCGGGTTACCCGGGAACCCCCTCCACCGAAATCCTCGAGGATTATTCTGAACTCGGCGGGTATGCCCAGTGGGCCCCGAACGAGAAGGTCGCCGCCGAAGTGGCCCTGGGTGCAGCCTTTGGCCATGCCCGCAGCGTGGTCACCATGAAGATGGTCGGCCTCAACGTGGCTAGCGACGTGCTTTACACCGCGACCTACACGGGCGTGGACGGTGCCATGGTGTGGATCGTCGCCGACGACCCGGGTCAGGGCAGTTCCCAGAACGAGCAGGACACCCGCAACCATGCGAAGGCGTCCGTTTGCCCGATGTTCGAGCCCTCCAACTCCCAGGAAGCCTACGACTTCTTCCGCATCGCGGTGCAGACGAGCGAAAAGTTCAAGATTCCCGTAATTTTGCGCATGACGACCCGTGTGGACCACTCCAAGTCCATCGTGGTCCCGAAGGAAGAACTCCCGGCCATGGTGCCGAACTTCGAACGCAATATCGCCCAGCACGTGATGGTGCCCGGCTTCAGCAAGCCGGCTGGCCGCAAGCTCCGCGCCAAGATGGACGAGATGGAAGCCTGGAACGTGGCCGAAGGCCCGAACAAGGTGGAAATGCGCAGCGCCGACATGGGCATCATCGTGAGCGGCATCAGCTACCACCACGTGCGTGAAGCCGCCCCGGAAGCAAGCATCCTCAAGCTCGGCATGACCTACCCGCTGCCGATGCAGCTCATCAAGGATTTCGCGAAGAAGTTCGAAGGCAAGCGCCTGATGGTCATCGAAGAGAACGACCCGTGGCTCGCCGAGAACATCAAGGCCGCCGGAATCCCGGTGGAATCCAAGTATGACCCGATTTTCCGCTTCGGCGAACTCGACGTGAACCGCGTGCGCCGCATTATCGCTGGCGACAGGAACCCGGATCCGGTTCCGGTCAAGGGCAAGCCGCCTATGCTCTGCCCGGGCTGCCCGCACCGCAGCTCCTTCGCAGTTCTCAAGGAACTCGACTGCATTGTCTCTGGCGACATCGGTTGCTACACGCTGGCAGCCCTCCCGCCCATCAGCGCGATGGACTACATGATTGACATGGGTGCCGCTATCGGCATGGGTATTGGCCTGCGCAACGTGCTCCCGCGCGAACAGGCCAAGAAGGTCGTCTCCGTGATTGGCGACTCCACCTTCGTGCACAGCGGCATCACGGGCCTCGTGGAAGCGGGCTACAACCGCCCCGATACCGGCCATGTGGTCGTCATTCTCGACAACAGCATCACCGCCATGACGGGCCAGCAGGAACACCCGGGTACGGGCCGCCATCTGGACCACAGCCCGGCCTACAAGCTCGACTACGGTGCCATCGCGAAGACTGCCGGTTTTGACAACGTGTACGAAGTGAACCAGGTCAAGGAACCCGAGAAGTTCAAGGAACTCGTGAAGGAAGCCCTCGAGAAGGACGAGCTCACGCTCATCGTGGCGAAGAGCCCCTGCATTCTCGCTCTCAAGAGCATCCTCGCCTGGGACAAGGCCAACAAGGAAAAGGCTGAAAAGGCTCTCGCCGAGTCCGAAGCCGCTGCAAAGAAGAACGGCAACTTTTAAGGAGAAGTTTTTATGAGCGTAGTTAACGTGAAATTTGCCGGCCTCGGTGGCACGGGCGTTATCAAGGCGAGCGACGTGATGGCGGAACTCGTGTTCGAACAGGGTTACGACGTGAAGAAGGCCGAAGTGCACGGCATGAGCCAGCGCGGCGGTTCCATCGCCAGTGACGTGCGTTTTGCCAAGGATGAAGAAGTCCAGTCCCCGATGATCCCGACGGGCGAAGCCGACTACCTGGTGGTATTCGACGAGACGCAGGTCGTGGTGAACGAGGCCTTCCTGAAGCAGGGCGGCGTGCTGCTGACCCCGGCTGACATCGATGTCACCAAACTCGAAAATGTGAAGGCCCTGAACGTCGCGATGCTCGGCAAGCTGAGCAAGCACTTCGACTTCACCGTCGAACAGTGGGAAGTCGCTTTGAACAAGCTCTTCGCCGAAAAGTTCCACGAAGGGAACAAGAAGGCGTTCATGCTTGGTCGTGAAGGTTAATATTCGCATTGCCGGCCTATATTGTCTATAGGCCGGTTCTTTTTTAGGATGGGTACTATGGAGAAGTTATACTGGGTCCTGTTCGGCTGTATTCTCTGGATTGCGCGCGCTGCGCAGCTTTGCTTCCTTTATATGATGGATGCGCCCACGGGCGGTCCCATTGTCGAGGACTGGAGCCGGTTCCTTCCGCAGTCGCTGGTTGTCGAGGCGGGCATGGCCATGGCCGTCGCCTTCGTGTTCGGCTCGGTCTCGCTCTTGCTGAAGGGGCATGCCGTGCGCAAGGTATGGGGCGTGCTCTCCGTCGTCATCGCGGGCGTGTACATTGTCTCTAGCGGCGGCGACGACGAGCTGGTGCGCTGGATGGGCCAGCATCTTTCCCTCTCCTTCTTCGGTACGTATTCCAACGCGGCTTCCGACATGGGGCTCGTCGGGCGAATCTTTATCGGCGGCATCGGGCACTTCTCCCTGAGCATCGGCTGGGCCGTGGTGATGATCGTGGCCGAGGTCTTGCTCTACCGCAAGCTTTATTGGAAGTGGTTCGGCGCCGTGCATGAAAGGGCTGCGCTTGCCATGCTCGGGATGGCGCTGCTTGTCGCCGTGGTCGGGCTCTCCGCCCGCGTCTGGCTTGTTCCGAACAACATGTGCTGGAACCGCGCCTGTCCTGTCTTCTGGCGCATTGCCGGAGAAATCCGCGAAAACTTTGCCGACCCCGTGAAGGGCGAGGGCTACGAGGCGGGAATCCGCTTGCTCGGGGGAGACCCGTCGCAGGAATTCCCCTTCTGGAAGGAAGCCCCGCGCGAGGCGGTGTCCATCGCCGAGTTCAAGGCGAAACCGCTCGCCGAGCGGCCCGACGTCATCTTCCTCACCATCGAGACTTTCCGCGGCTGGTCGGGCGACCTTCGCATCGGTACGGCCTGCGAGAAGTTCCATAACCTCTGCCGCCTTTCCAAGAAGAGCCTTTACTACCCGAACGCCCGCAGCGTGGGCTACCCCTCGGTCGAGGGATTCCTCGGGATCCTTGCGGGCGTGTGGAGCCACCCGACGAAGTCGTTCCTTTCGGACTACCCGGAAACGCGCCTGCGCACGTTGCCGCAGATCCTCTCGGACGCGGGCTACCAAACCGAGGTGCTCACGGCGACGGAACCGAGTTTCGACAAGCTGGACCCCTGGTTCGAGGCGTGGTTCGACCACTGGGAATTCAGGAGCGAGAACCAGCACGACGTTCCCCTGGCGGACCGTTTCCGCGAGGTCTACGCTTCGCGCCCCGCCGACAAGCCGCTTTTCATGAACTGGATGAGCACCTCCATGCACGTGCCCTTTACCATCCCCTCCGAATACGGGCCCACGCCGGAAGATCCGGACGAGGCGTACGTGAGGTCGGTCGCCTACATGGATAGCGCCGTCGGCATCGTCCTCGACGAGATCGAGAAGGGCCCGCGTGCCAACCAGACGTTGATTGTCGTCGTCGGCGACCACGCTTTTGGAAACAACGCGCAGCATACGACTCCGGAATACATCGGGACGGTGCAGGAAGGCTACACGTGGGTGCCGCTGATGGTGGCCGGCCCCGGCATCGAGCCCGGCCTCAGGACAGAAGTGGTCTCGCAGGTGAACATCGCCCCGACGGTCCTGGACTACCTCGGTCTTGACGTGTCGAACAACTTTGTCGGTAACAGCCTCCTGGAACGCGTCGCGGAAGAGGTCCCGGCGGACACGGTTCCCCAGGCCGACTCGCTTGCCCGGGCGGATTCTTCCGAGGCCCCTGCGAAGGTTCCGGCCTACCAGTTCAGGGCGACTTCCCGGTACGCTCCGGTGTTCGCGTTCCGCCTTGCGGACATCGCCATGCAGCGGGATTCCCTGACCTACTACGGCAATATCGACGATCCCGAGGCGTCCTCGGTGTTCGCCACGCGGACGGTCCCCGACTGGGATACTTTGCACCTCGCCGAGGGCTTTGTCACCGGACGCAGGCTGCAGGCGCCCCCCGCCGACTTTGCTGAAACGGAAAGGGCGATGCGCGATGCCGCCGAGGCCTGGCGCTACATCGTGAACAGCAACAAGCTCCGTCCCTGATTTCCTGTGCACGTGCAGGCCCTTCCGGCTTTTTCCTGCGCGTTATAATTTGTAAATTGTACTTGTGGCACGATTTTTGCATAATATATTGCATGACCTGAAAAGGTGGAACGGCGCCGGAGCATCGGCCCTTGCGGCCGTGTTCCTGCTTTGCTGTGCCGTAATTTTTTCCGCCTGCGAGGAAATCGAGGAAGAGAAGCCGTGGATCCAGGTGGACCGCCCGCAGATGCTTTTCACCGACACCACCCTGCTCGACAGCTACAACGGCAACGTCCTTTCGTGGAAGCTGAAGACGGCCTACCTGGAACGCTGGGCCGACAGGGAAATCGTGTTCGTCCGCCCGATTTTCGTGGACATCTACGATTCCGTGGGCGAGCGTGCGGCGTTCCTGCGTGCGGACTCCGGGCGCTTCGACATGAAGTTTACCTACGTCAACGCCTACGGGCACGTGTACGCCCTGACCCCGAAGGGCGCCTCGGTCCGTGCCGACTCGCTTATCTGGAACAAGGCGGACAACCTTGTGCGCACCGAGAGCTACGTCCGCGTGGTTTCCGAAGACGGCGACGTGCTGCAGGGAAAAGGTTTCGAGAGCGACGCCAGGATGGACAACTGGAAAATCCTCTCGAACGTGACCGCCATTTTCCAGGACGCCGCGAACCGCCTGAAGGAAGAGGACCAGAAGGAGGCGAAGGAACACGCGATGCCGGATTCCGTGCAGAAGGATTCCTCGCAGAACGCCCAGAAGGCCGCGTCCCAGAATGCCGCCCAGAATGCGGCGCCGGCTTCCCAGCCGGGTCAGCCCGCGCCTGCTCCCGCCCCGGCGACCCCTGCCGCGGGAACTGCGCCATCCCCGGCACCTCCGGCAGCCGAGCCGCCTCCCGACACGTCGACCGGCCCGCGCGAGATGAACCCGGAGGCCGACGCGGAATTGCTCAAGCAGTCCCGCAAGTCCCTGATGCACCACATGCGCCCGCGTCACGGGAATGCTCCCAAGGATTCCGCGACGGCCGCGCCCGTACCCGCATCGGCGCCTGCGCCCGCCCCGGCATCTAAGCCCGCGCCTGCATCCGCTCCGGCTCCCGCGAAAAAGGATTCTTCCGGGGGCGGCAAATGATGCGCCTCGCCGTCCTCCTCCTGTTGCTCGTGTCGTCCGCGTTCTCGTCGTCGCCGCTCATCATGAAGCATGCGGATAAACTGGACGTCGCGCGTACCCGGGGCATATTGCACCTGCAGGGGAGCGTCCTCTTTGTCCACGACAGCATCGATTTCCGCACGGAGCATGCCACGTGGAACAAGGACGCCGAGATGGTGACTTGCAATGGCGGCTTCCTCTTTACGCACCCGTCCGGTTACATCCGGGCGCAAGAGGGAATTTATCAGAAAAAGAACAGCATGGCGACGGCCCGCGGCGACGTGAACGCCGGGGACTCCGCGCACACCTACGCCTTCAAGGGCGAGTACCTGATTTACGACCGCGAGCAGGAAATCCTCACCATGCCCGACAGGCCGAGGCTCTTCCAGTTCGAGACGCACAAGGACAGTACTGTCGATACGGTGAAGATCGAGGCGCGCCGCATCATCTTCAACAAGAAGGAATCGTTTGCCGAGGCGTACAGGGACGTGAAGCTTACGCAGAAGGACATGATCGTCACCTGCGACACAGGCTATTTCGACCGCAAGAACAACTGGCTTTCGCTGACGGGTCACCCGACCTGCGACATGAAGAACTACCACCTCACGGGCGATTCGATTTTCATGGTGCTGGATTCCTCGGGAAAGTCGCTCAAGTCCGCCCTCGTCATCCGCAACGCGCATGGCGTGCAGGAAGAAGAGGACAAGCGCGGGGCTCCGGGGCACGTGACCGAGGCCTTCGGCGATACGCTTTACGCCGAGTTCAACGACGGCAAGATCGAGCGTTTGTACGTAAACTTGAATGCGCACGGATTCTTTTACGAGAACGACCTGAAGGATTACCGCAACCTGATGGATGGCGACCGCCTGGACATCTTCTTCAAGAAGGGCAAGATGGACAGGGCCGTCGTGGCGGGCAAGGCGCAGAGCACGTACTTCTTCGTGAAGAAGGACCGCACCGTGGCGGGCAAGAACGAGGCCACGGGTGACACCATCCACCTGCTTTTCGACGCGCAGAAGAATGCCGTGAAGTCGTTACGCCTGCTGGGCGGCGGCGCCATGGCGAGCGGACGTTACGTGGACATGGAAAAGACCGCCCGCCAGAAGAAGGCGGCGGAGCTCGATTCCTTGAGCAAGCTAGCTCAGGACAGGATCGCGAAGGCTGCGGCGAAGAACGACTCCACAAAGAAGGTCTCGGCTCCCGCTCCCACGGAGAAGGTCGTCGCGCCCGCACCGAAGGCGAAAAACGGACCCGCTCCCGCACCCAGGAAAGTGCCCGAATCAAAGATTTCTCCGGCTCCCGAATCGAAGAAAAAGGAACCCGCAAAGACGGAGGGTAAACCATGAAGAACCTAGTCAGTACCATTCGCACCGACAAGCTGCGCAAGATCTACGGCGGACGCCAGGTGGTGAGCGACGTGTCCATCAGCGTGTCGCAGGGCGAGATTGTCGGCCTGCTCGGGCCCAACGGTGCCGGGAAGACGACCACGTTCTACATGATCGTGGGCATGGTCCGTCCCGACGCGGGGCACATCTTCCTGGACGACGTGGAGATGACGGACAAGCCCATGTACAAGCGCGCCCGCCTGGGGCTCGGCTACCTGCCGCAGGAAGCCTCCATCTTCCGCAAGCTTTCCGTCGAGAACAACATCATGGCCATCCTCGAGACGCAGGACATGAAGCGCCGCGAACGCAAGCGCCGCCTGGAGGAACTGCTCGAGGAATTCAAGATTACGCATATCCGCAAGACGAAGTCGATGAGCTGCTCGGGTGGCGAACGCCGCCGCCTCGAGATTGCGCGCGCCCTCGCGAGCGATCCCTCGTTCCTGTTGCTCGACGAGCCTTTCGCGGGCATCGACCCCATCGCCGTGGCCGACATCCAGTCCATCATTTCGGGGCTCAAGGACAAGGGCATGGGCATTTTGATTACCGACCACAACGTGCGCGAGACGCTCTCGATCACGGACCGCGCCTACATCATGTACAAGAGCCAGGTGCTGACTGAAGGTTCTTCGGAGCACCTCGCGAACGACGCCGAGGCAAGGCGCATTTACCTGGGCGACAGCTTCCGCCTGGACTAGGAGATTTCAGATGGACGTTACGATGCAGCTTGGACAGGGCCAGCGGCTGGAGCAGACGCTCTCGCCGCAGTTGCTGCAGTCCGTGACGATTTTGCAGAAGAACTCGCTGGAACTCGAGACCGCCATCAAGGAGGAGGTCGAGGCGAACCCGCTCCTGGAACTGGACGACGGCGGCGACGACATCTCGTACGAGGACTATGCCGCCGAGGCCGAGAACAGGGATTCCCGCGGCGAAGACGAGGCGAACCCGGGCGATTCCATGGACCCGCGCGAATACGAGCGCGGCGACCTGGACGACAGCGCCGCGGTGGACCGCGGCATGCTCGACGGCGCGACGAACGCCGAGCTGGACTGGGGTTCCTACCTGAACGACGGCTACTCCGACACCGACGCTCCCTTCAAGGACCTGAACGCGGGGCCCGCGGACCCGGACGACGAATGGGACCGCCCCGTCAAGGATATCGACCTGAGCCTGCAAGACAAACTCAAGAACCAGCTGCGCGAATGGAACGGGACGCACGAGCTGCAGGAGCAGCTGCGCGAGGCCGGCTGCGACGACGCGCATTTCCGTAGCCTGGTGGAATACCTTATCAATTCCCTGGACGAGAACGGGTTCGTGCAGGGGCTCAAGGCGGGCGCGGCCATTGCGAGGGCAATGGCGAGCGATGCCTTCGTCATCGAGATTGAGTCGGTGTTGTCCCGCGAAAAGGAACTGGACGAGGCATCGCTCCCTGTCCGCGAGGCCTTCCACGTCTTGCAGTCGTTCCAGCCTCGCGGCATCGGCGCCCGCGACTTGCGTGAATGCTTCCTCATCCAGGCCTACGCCATCCCAGACTTTTCCGAACTTGCCGTCCGCATCCTCGAGACGCATTTCGAGGACCTGAACGCGCTGCGCTACGCGAAGATCGCCAAGGAGCTGGGGGTATCGACCGACGCCATCCAGCAGGCCGTGGGCAGCCTGGCCCGCCTCACGCCGCATCCCGGCCTCCAGATTTCCAACGCCCCCTCCATGTCGATATCGCCTGACATGCGCGTGTACGAGAAGCGCGGCCATTTCGAGGTCGAGGTGTTCAAGTCCAGGAGCCAGAAGTCGCTCCGCATCAACAAGATGTACCTCGACATGCTCCAGAACAAGAGCCTGCCCAAGGCCGACCGCGACTTCATCGCGGACAAGCTCCGCCGCGCGAAGGAGTTCATGACGGCCGTGGACAACCGCCACTCCACCATGGAGCTGGTCATGCGCGCCATCGTCAAGCGCCAGAAGGAATTCTTCGAGAAGGGCCCGGCCGCGCTCAAGCCCATGATTTTGCAGGAAATCGCCGACGACGTGGGCCGCGACGTGAGCACGGTGAATCGCGTGACGAACGGCAAGTACGTCGAGACGCCTTTCGGGGTGCGCGAGATAAAGGACTTCTTCACCTCAGGCGTCAAGCAGGGGGAGTCCTCCGACGCCGCCGTGGTGGGCTCGGCCCAGATTTTGGACACCATCAAGGCCCTCGTGGCCGCCGAAGACAAGAAAAAGCCCCTCTCGGACCAGGCCATTGCCGACAAGCTTTTGGAGCAGGGAATCAAGGTCGCCCGCCGCACCGTGGCCAAATACCGCGAGGAGGAGCTCAAAATTCTGCCGGCCAGATTGCGGAAAACGGTGTAATTTGGGCATTATTCTATTTTGGATGGCATTTTTGTAACAAAAAAGTGGCAATGTGTTGTTTTTTTCGCGAAAAAAGATGTATATACTCTTAATGCGGAACGGAAATAGAGTTTCCGCGCCATAACTTACGATAACATACGGAGGTTTTACTATGGATATCAATATTTCTGCTCGTCATTTTAATGCGTCTGCCGGTCTCCAGGACCGTATCCAGGAAGAAATGGATAAACTTGCCCGCTTTTACCCGAACATTACCAGCGCCTCCGTTATCTTGGACCATGAAGTTGAACACCTGCGCCATTGCGAAATCTCCATCAACATCACCGGTTCCGTTGTCGTGGCTTCCGCCGACGAAGAGAACATGGGCAAGGCTGTGGATGTCGCTCTCGAACGCGCCAAGATCCAGCTGAAGAAGGCCAACGACAAGCAGAACGACCACCGCGCACAACCGCTTTCCGACCTGGCTTAGCTTGTGGCGGACAACAAACTGAAAGATCTCAAGATCCTGCACCGGGAAAAGCTCTCGGTGCGGGACTTTTTTTGCCATTACGGCAAGGACCTGCAGCTCGTGCTGTGCTCCCCGGAGGAAGACCTGGCCTCCTACATTGCCGAAAGTGGCATCCACCGCCCCGGACTTGCCATGGCGGGCTATACCGCCGTGTACAGTTCGCAGCAGATACAGGTGGTCGGCCATACCGAATGGAACTATTTGGAATCCATTGGTCCGGAAGCCCGCCAGAAGATTTTTGACAACCTGTCCGTGTTCCACGCCCCGATGTGGGTGGTGACGCACGACCAGACGCCGCACAAGGAACTTCGCGAGATGTGCCTCAAGCTGCATATCCCGCTGTTCTTCACGACGCTGCACACTTACGAGTTCAACAAGCTTTCCCAGCGCATCCTGGAAGAGTACTTCGCCCCGCACGCCATCATCCACGGGAGCCTTGTCGACGTCTACGGCATCGGCATGCTGTACGTGGGCGACAGCAACGTGGGCAAGTCCGAATGCGTGCTTGACCTTGTCGAGAGCGGGCACCGCATGGTCGCCGACGACGTCGTGCATATCAGCCACGTGGGCAACTGCATCGTGGGACGCCCCGACCCGCTTATCCGGCACCACATGGAAATCCGCGGCGTGGGCATCCTCGACATCCGTTCGATGTTCGGCATCCATGCCATCCGCAAGGTGAAAAAGATCGAGGTCATCGTGGAACTCCAGCCCTGGAGGCAGGACGTGAGCTACGACCGCACGGGGCTCAACGAACTGCAGGAATCCATCATGGGAGTCTCCATCCCGAAGGTCATTATCCCTGTGGCTCCGGGCAAGAACCTGACCGTGATTTCCGAGGTCATCGCGATGAACGCGCTGATGAAGATGAACGGCCAGAACGTGGCCCAGGACTTCAACGAGACCCTGATGCAGAAGATCAAGGCCAAGGCGAAGGGCGAATACTCCGACGACCTGCTGCAGGTCGACCCGCAGCATTGGTCCCCGTATGAATAAAGATGAATAACGTTGCTTACAAGATAAGGCATAACATAATCCCCTGCTGCATCGCGCTGGTGCTTCTCGTGGGCATTTGCGGTGCGTGGTTCCTCTACCATCCGTCCAGCCCGTACCACAAGCGCATGGTCTTTGTCGTGAGTTTCGATAAGATCGGCACGCTCATGCCGGGCAACCGGGTCGCTGTCCGCGGCATAGGCTGCGGCCAGGTGCTCAAGGTGGAACTGGCCGAAGACGCGGTCTACGTCACGGCGGAGGTCCTCGCCAGCACGAAGATTCCCAGGAACTCGCAGTTCAGGCTCATAACCGCGGGGCTCATGGGCGAACGCGAACTCAACGTGCTCTCCGGCGACGGCAAGGAATACGTGGCCGACGGCGATACCGTGAAGGGGCTGTACGAGGAAGGCGCCTCGGGCATCACCAAGGGCCTGCGCGAAATCCTCGCCGACATGCGCGAACTCCGCGAGGAACTCGAGAAGACGGACAGCACCGTCATCCGGCCGATGGACGAGCAGATGATGCGCGTGGGCAGGAAGGCGAACCGCCTCGCATCCATCGTTTCCGCCCGAGTCAAGGGATGGAGGTCCAGTTTCGACAGCCTTGTGGACGACTGCAGCGACATTCTCGCCAAGCTGGATACCGAACTGGACGGGCTCGCGTCCAGGGGCGGCGACATGGGCGAGAAGGCGAAACAGATGCTCCCGCGGGTCAAGGAACTTCTCGAGAAGACGAAGTCCCTCCAGGGCGTCGCGGACGAGCTTGTGAAGAAAATCGAGTCCGACGACAACTCGGTTGGGCTGTTTTTAGCCGAAAAAGGCAAGTTGTCGCAGGAATTGGACCGCACTGCGGCCGATATTGACGCCCTAATCGAGGACTTGAAGAAGCAGGGCCTCAAACTGAATGTGGATATTTTTTAACATTTGCTGTTGCTTTTTGTAAACAAAAAGGATAGATTACAACGACAACGAGCACTCCAGGTGCAACGCGTCCCACTCTACTAGAAGGAGTAAATATTATGGCCGAGAAGAAACCCGCAAGAATGAGCGATGCCGATCTCAAGTTTTTTGAGGAGATGCTGCTGGAAAAGCGCCGCCAGTTGGTGACTGCCCAGAGCGAGTCCGAGAAGGCCAACGTGTTCCAGGGTCAGAAGGCCCAGGCCGGCGACGGCGCCGATTCCGACAGTGCCGATTCCGCGACAGACTACAACTCCCTCGAGACCAACTTCTCGCTTGCCGCCCGCGAAGGCAAGTACCTCGTGTACCTCGAGGAGGCGCTCACCCGTATCCGCAAGGGCACCTTCGGCGTGTGCAAGGTTTGCCAGGAGCTCATCCCGAAGGCCCGCCTCATCGCGGTCCCGACGGCGACCAAGTGCGTGAACTGCAAGGAAGAGACCAAGAAGAAGGAACAGGAAAACAACCGCATCGAGATGGCGAAGCTCTTTGCCGAAGAGCAGCGCAAGGAAATGATGCGCAAGAATTCCGGCCGCTAGGCTCGACCGAGGGGATTTTTAGGATGCCCGGGGCTTTGTCCCGGGTTTCTTTTATGCCCGGAGGTTCCCGAAGAAGGCGTCGGCGAGGCTTGCGCGGAAGGCGTGTATGCGGTCGGCGTTGGGTTCGCGGTGCGGGTAGGTGAAGTCGCTCAGCAATACGGCTGCGGCGCCTGCGATGGGGTCGGCGACGATGCTTGCGCCGGTGAAGCCCGTCTTGCCGAAGGCACGGGGCGACACGCACGACCCCATGAACTTGCCCTGGGCAAGTTCCCAGCCCAAGGCTGTGCAGGCGCCCTCCGCGGCGGTGGCGTCCGCGGGCATGAACCTTGCGGCATCTTCGCGGGCAAAGGCGTTTCTGCTGACCAGGTCGAGGATTCCCTTCGGCGCGACCTGCATGGCCCTGCCGTCGGAATCCGTGGCCGTCCCGTCGTTCAGCACCATCTGCACGAACTTGAGCAGGTCGGGCACGCAGCTGAACATGCCGGCGCTGCCGACCGGGAAAAGCTGGCGCAGCACCCAGGCGCTCTCGTCGTGGATTTCGCCCTGGATCTCGCGGGCCCTGAAGCTGCAGATTTCGGTGGGAGCGATTTCGCCTTTCGCGACGGGGTTCCAGTCGCGCGTGAGCGGGTCCCAGCCGCTGCGCTTCATGCCGAGCGGTTCAAAGAACCGCTCGCGGCCCTGCTGCTGCAGGTCCGCGCCCGCCAGCCGCTGCAGTATGATTCCCAGGAGCACGCTTGCCGGGTTCCCGTAGTTGAAATCTTCGCCGGGCGCCTTTGCGAACTGGTACGTGTACAGCGCATTCAGGATTCCCTCGGGGCTCAGCGTCCTAAGCGTCTTCATCGGCACGCGGTAATCGAGGCTGTGCGTGAGCAAATGGAACACCCGGACATCGTCACGGTAGTTTGTCTGCAATTCCGGGATGTAGTCGTCGACCTTCGCGTCGATAGAGAGTCTGCCTTCCAGGATATAGCACAGGGCGAGTGTCGACGTGGGGCACACCTTAGTGAGGCTCGCTATGTCGAACACGGTATCTTCGGGCGTGTTGAGCGTGAGAATCTCGCGGCTGCCGTCGGGCAGTATGAACCCGGCCACCGCCTTGTGGAACACGCCTTCCTGCTCCGCTTTCCGCAGTAGCCCTGTCAATACGTCTCTATCGAACATCATGGTATAAAGATAGATAATGCCGCCGTACCCGATTAACCTATATTTGTCGCAGAGGTTTAGTATGGAAGAACAGATAGATATCCTGAATCCGGACGGCACCCCCGCGGGCTATTCCTGCGGCCGCACCCGCGTACATGCCGAAGGCCTCTGGCACCGTACCGTGCACATTTGGGTTTTCAACAGCGAAGGCAAGGTCCTGTTCCAGCTGCGCAGCCACCTCAAGGAAAACAACCCGAACCTGCTCGACACCAGCTGCGCCGGGCATATCTCGGCGGGCGATTCCAGCAAGAACGCCGCCATCCGCGAACTCCGCGAGGAACTGGGCCTGGTCAAGTCCCCCGAGGATCTCGAGTACCTTTTCGAGGCGACCCACGAAAACGTGCTGAATGGCGGGACCTATATTGACAACGAGTATTATGATACGTACCGGACGTTCGCTACCGACGAGGAAGCCTCCCGTCTGGTACCGCAGCCGGGCGAGGTGGACGATTTCGTCTGGATGTCCCTGGATGAGTTTTTTGCGTTATATGCGCAAAATTCGGCAAAATTCGTAGAGCATCCAAAAGACTATGGCTGGCTGGGTGTTTTGCGGGGGCGCAATTAGCTATATTAAGGGCATGTTAAAGAAAATGGAGAAAAATATGTTGAAAAAATTCGCCATTACGATATTGGCTATTTGCGGTTTCGCTCTTGCCGCAGATACGGACCACAAGGTCGAAATTGTGGATCCTGAACATGGGGATGTCATCGTTTACAAATCAACGACTGTGGGTGGCCTCATTGTCAGTGGGTCGTTTGTAGGGCTGCGCGCCATTCCCGATCGGGGCTATGTCCTGGATACCATCTGGGCCGTCAACGCGAGTTCCGATTCCAGCGCAATCGCGCTGACGAAGGATTCGACCAACCATTACTCCTTTAATATGCCGGATGGGGACGTGACCGCATCCGCCGCATTCAAGAAGGGTTCCTACAGTGTCACCGTCAACGGCTGCACCCTGCTGACTTGCCCCGCGGTTTCCGTACACGAATTCGGAAGCCAGGTGACCATCACCATTAAGAAGTCTTCCGCCTTGGATGGAGGTTTTGAAATGGGCCTGGTTGGGCTTGCCAGCGGAGATGTCTCGGATGACCATCAGGGCGAAGATTACGTGTACACGTTCGCCATGCCCGGCAACGACGTGACCTTTAACGTCACGGAAAAACTGACTGTCAAGCCGACCCGCTTCAAGATTACCCTCAACGGGTGCGAAAACCTGAACTGCTCCGCTCCGGATTCCGCAAATGTCGGCGACGAGGTGACCATCAGGATTCTGAGCACCGAAAGCTACTGGCCTTCTGCTGAAGCTATTGTGGGCTTTGGCGATGATGATATTGTCTCTAAGAAGACCACAAAGGATTCGTCCGTCTACGTAATCACGATGCCGTCGAACCCTGTTACCGTGACTGTCTCTCCGGAAAAGCAGCAATACCAGGTCCGCCGTGCCACCGGCGCGACGCATGGCGTCATCGTATTGGAAGGGCATTCCAACGGGAGCGCCAATCTGGACTATGGCTCCGAAGTCAAGTTTACCGTGACACCCGACGAAAACTACCAGATTGACTTTGTGAAGGTGTTGAAGGACGGTGATTCGACGGTTACGGTGAATACCACGGAGAAGAACGGGACGTACACGTACAAGGTCCCGGGTTACAACACCGTGATTACCGCGGGCTTCAAGGCCGTGGCTACAAGTTCCTCCTCTTCGAGCGGGCCGAATTCGCAGGGCGACGGCTCGAGCAGCTCCAAGAAGAACGATTCGTCGAGCAGCCGCACCGACAACTTGAATTCGTCTTCTAGCGAAGACAACGGTTACTACTGCGTGGATATCGTCAAGGATGACAACGGCACGATCCAGATGGCGGGCTCCTTCTCCAAGGAACAAAAGAACTGCACGCTCGAAGGGAACGAAATCACGCTGGGCGCTTACCCCGAGTCGGGCTACACTCTGGAATCCATCTCGGTCAAGAAGAAGAACGGCGACAAGGTCAAGCTGGAACAGGATGGTTCCACGTACAAGTTCAAGATGCCCGGTTCCGACGTGACCGTGAAGGCGACATACAAGATTGCCGAGTACGAGGTCAAGGTGGAAGGCTGCGGCGACCTGAAGTGCGAAGTTTCTCAGTCCAAGGCGAAGGCCGGCGACGAAATCATGGTGACGATTACCTTGGTTGCGGGTTACTCCGGCTTCTCGCTCTCTGCATCCGGAATCGGCAGCCTCGACAGGAAGGATTCCGGCGCGAAAACGAGCCTCAAGTTCACGATGCCCGGCAACGACGTGACCATCACGGTCGAGCCGCAGGCGAAGCCGGGTACGGTTACCTCCAGCAGCTCTAGCGGCGAAGGGGACAAGGGCAAGTCGTCCAGCTCTTCCGGCAAGTCGGGCAAGAACAGCTCCAGCAGCAAGGGCGACAAGGACGCCATCCACGTCTCCGCTCAGATGCCGCAGTTTAGCGTGAATGCCGCCGACCGCCAGATTCTGGTTTCCGGTGTTCTAGCCGGTACCGAGTACTTCTTGCTCGATATCAACGGCCGCGTGCTGTCCCAGGGCTGCTCTGTCGCGCAGGACTTCACGATTGCCGTCCCGCGTTCGGGCAACTACCTGCTCCGCGTCGGCAAGAGCGTCCGCACCGTGAACGTCAAGTAAGTTCGCGATGTCCAAGGCGATTGCCGGACATATGTACCGCCACTACAAAAAGGAGACGATGGTCTACACCGTCGTCCAGGCGGATGCATTGGATTGCGAAAGCGTCCAGCCCCTGGTCGTTTACCGTAGCGAGTATGAAACGGCCGACCACCCGAAGGGGACGGTCTGGGTGCGTTCCCGCGAAGATTTCGAAAGCAAGGTGACTCTTGCCGACGGGACCGTGGTCGACCGCTTTACCGAAATCCCGTAAATTTCTAACTTTGCGCAAAACACAACATCCTGTTTTGTCAAGGAGTTTTTATGGGCGGCTTTTGCGGCGTTGTTTCCAAGGACGATTGCGTAAGCGATCTTTTCTTCGGTACCGACTACCATTCACATCTTGGAACCCACCGTGGCGGTATGGCGGTTCTCAAGTCGAACGGAATGTTCCACCGTTCGATCCACAACATCCAGAACACCCCGTTCCGCAGCAAGTTCGAACACGACATTTCCTCTTTCTCCGGCAAGATCGGCATCGGCGTCATCTCCGACACCGACCCGCAGCCGCT